>VFQY01000079.1 GCA_018883425.1 Candidatus Omnitrophota bacterium
CGCCATAACCGCTTCCCTCTCACGCAGGGACGCGAGGCGAAGAGCCGTTTGCCCCACAAGGTTGCGGGCATGAATATCGGCACCGTTCTGGATCAAAAATTTGACCACGAGCAAATGGCCGTCCTGGGCCGCAATCATAAGCGGCGTCATGTCCAGTGAGCCGCGCGTGTTGACATCCGCGCCGCCTGCCAAAAGAGAGCGGACGCGCGCAAGGTCCCCGGCAAGAGAAGCCTGCAGGAGGTCCTTGGAGGCCGCCGCCCGGGCAGCGGCATTGACGGGCCTGGCCAAAGGGCGCTGAGCAAGCGGGCGCGCCGGGGGTTCGCTTCGAAAAACCGGGCTTTTTGCGGGAGGCGTGACCGGCGGCTTCTCAACGGCACTTTCAACTCGGGGAGCAGGTTTCTGCGCAAGGGGGGACGCCGCCGGAAGATTCTCTGCGGGCTGTTCCGCCCAACCGGGTAAATCCGAAATTTTCTTCGGCTCATTAAGACGGCGGTTCAGCGCGGCAAGAGCTTCCTGAAGCATTTGTTCCTCGGAAAGAGAATTGACGTCACCCTGCCCGTTTTTTTCTGCGGAGGAGGAAACCTCGGGGGCCTCGTTCCGGTCGGAACGGCCTTGGAGGTCCGCTATGGAAGCATCCATCGCTTCGGTCAACAATGCCGCGTCAGGCGGGGCATTGAGGAGGCCCGCATCGGTGCCGTGGTCGTCTGAGCGGGCGGGTGTCTCGGCGCGGGAGGGCAATTTTTTCGGCAAGGCTGTCTCACGCGCCTCGGCCTCTGACTCCTGGGCCAGAGAATCCTTGGAAACATTTGCCGCCCAGGTCAGAGCGTCGGACGAAAGAGCCCGCAGTTCTTCACCCGGCCGGTTCAACAGCTCCCCCGATCCGGCGCTTTCAGAAAATTCGGCTTCAGACTCAGACGGCAGACTCGGGGCAGTTTCATCACCCGTTTCATGCTCTCGGCTGGAGCGGCGGTCGCGAAAAAAAAGCCTGTCGGCAAACGAGCGCTTTTCATCCGAGGGTTTTGCAGTTTCTTGCGCCTCCGGCATGCGGAGACCTTCAGGAACCCGGGCGCCCTGGCTTTTTAAAATGCGGGCAATTCCGGCATGTCCCTTGCGCATCGCCGTTGTTAAAGCTGTCTCGCCGTCTTCACTCTCAGCATCGAGATCCGCGCCCTTCTCCAGAAAAAGACGAAGGAGTTTTTCGTCCCCCTGGTTGGCAGCCAGCATGAGCAAGGTGACCCCTAAACGTTCCTTTTCATTAACATCCGCTCCCCGGTCGAGGAGCAGGCGGACCACTTCAGAGCGGCCCCAGAGAGTTGCGCGGGTCACGGCACGGATGCCGAAAGCATCGCGCGTGTTTGCGGAAATGCCCGCGTCCAGCAGCATCTTCGTTTTTTCGAAATCGCCCGTCATTGCAGCCACGCTTAAGCCGTGGTGAATTTCGTTTTCCTTGCGGGCTTGGGAAGCGGTGAAATCCAGCGGGGCCTCGCGGCGGTCCCGGGGATTAGAAAAGAATGTCTTGATTTGGGCGAGCCAGGGGGCTTGAGCGGGAGCGCCCTCACGGGAGAATCCGCCTATGCCCGGAACGGGCTGTGAAGTCCGGGCCTCGTAATAACCTTCCACCACGTAAATCATCACGAAAGCGGAAACCGCCACCATCAGAAGCGTGAGGGAAAACTTAAGGTAATTCATCCACATCCCCGTCCGAACGCGGTAGGCCATTAGGAACCGAGGAAAACTCCGGCGTTTTCCATCAGATCGAGAACTTTGCGGACATTCACGGCAGCGGGATTTTTCGCTTCGAGGTTCAAGTCCACAATCCCCTGGCGGAAATCGTTAGCTCCGACATTGACGATCAGAATCATATCGCGGCTCGTGATCTCCTGAAGACATTTGAGTTCTTCGTCGTTGAGGTTACTGGCGGTCGCCAGAACAATCAGCCCGGCATCCATCATCAGGTGTGAAACTTCCCCGAGACGCCGCACATGTTCGCGCCGCGCCGTCTTGACATGTTCAACGTCCGCATCCAGACCGCGAAGCAGATTGCCGATCCCCAGGAAATACGTTTTGGCTCCCGATTCGAAGAGTTTTTTCTCGAGCTCTTTGGCCACGGTCTTCTTATCCACTCCAACCTTGCCGGTCAAAAGAATCAACTTGGGCTTATGGCCGTATTTTCTCTGTCTCTCAAGAGAATCCACGATGCTGTAATCCCACTTCTCTTCCCGAAGCGTGACCTGTTTACGGACCTCCGACTGCTCATCCGAGAGCATCTCGACGACGATCCCGCCGCCGGCGATATCGTACTGGTCGACACTCACGAATCTTCCGGTCGCTTCGATGTCAGAGGCGGTATCAAAAGCAACCGGCGAGGCACATTCGAGAATGCATTCGGCCACCTCGTGACGCTCCACTGACGCTTTTTCGGAGCTCTGCAGATCGGAAGCGTCGATGTTTTTGATGATCTCTTTGAGGTAGACGGGGACTTTCGCCGTGCCCAGCTTGAGTTTGTATTCTTGCCCCTTCACAAAGGGATTCTTGCCCATCCAAAAAATCTCCACTTTCAGCAAAGAGCTCACGGAAGGATGCGGAGAATCCACGCGGCACATGATGTCGCCCCGGTTGATATAAATCTGCTCTTTGAGCGTGAAGCCTACCGAGTATCCGGCCTGAGCCTGCACGGCGACAGGCGCGTTGAAATGCTCGATACTCTTCACTTCAGATTTTTTGTTGGAGGGCAGAAAAATGACCGCGTCCCCCACCGAAATTTTCCCGGACTCAATCTTGCCCGCGACAATGCGCCGGTCATCGCCTGAAGCCGTAAACTTGTAAACGGCCTGGACCGGCATCCGGAAAGGCTGTTCGCTGAGTTTTTTGGACTTGTCGAAAGCGTCCAGCATTCCAAGCACACAGGGCCCCTTGTACCAGGCAAGGTGCCGCGAGGGCTCCGTCATGTTCTCCCCTTCGCGCGCTGCGATCGGGATGAAGGCGCGGGGTTCCAATCCGATCTTCTTGAGGAACTCACGGTAGCGCGTTTCGATATCGCGGAAAACTTCCTCGCTGTAGTTCACCAAGTCCATCTTGTTGACGCAAACCGCCACCTGCCGTATGCCCAGCATGGAAAGCAGATAACCGTGGCGCTTGGAATTTTCCCGTATACCCTCCTTCGCATCGATCACCAGGAGGGCGGCCTCGGCCCGCGCCGCGCCGCTGATCATGTTTTTGAGGAACTCGATGTGCCCGGGCGCGTCGATGATGATGTACTCGCGCTGAGCGCTCTTGAAAAAACACCGGGCAGAGTCGATCGTGATACCTTGAGCCTGCTCATCCTTCAAAGCGTCGAGCAGGAAGGCATATTCGAAAGGCTTGGCATTGCGTTCGCAGTCGCGGCGAACCGACTCGAGTTTGCCCTGAGGAAGCGATCCGGTATCGGCAAGAAGCCTGCCGATCACAGTGCTTTTACCGTGGTCCACATGCCCCACGATCACAATGTTCATTTTTTCCTGCTGGGAAAGCGTGCTGTCGGCGCTCACATGTACCCCCCGCGGCGGAGTGTTTCGAGACCGCCTCCGTCTTCCTTATCCTGGGCACGGCCCGACCGCTCGGCGATATTTCTAAACTTTCCTGTCTTGAGTTCCTGAACGATATCTTTGACGTTCTTCGCTGTTGAGTCCACGGGGAACGTGCAGGGATGACAGCCTAGGGAGCGGTAGCGTTTTCCCTCGCCGCGGTCAAAATACAGATCCGTCACCGGGATGTTCTCACGGTCGATGTATTCCCAAATATCCAATTCTGTCCAATCCAGGAGAGGATGAATCCGAATGTGCGTCCCGGGCGCGAAGTCCGTCTTAAACTGATTCCAGAGCTCCGGGGGCTGATCGCCCACGTCCCAATCGTTGCGTTTGTCGCGGGGCGAAAAATACCTTTCTTTGGAGCGGCTTCCTTCTTCGTCCGCTCTGACCCCGACGATCACGCCGGTGTACGGTTCCCGGTTCGTATCCGGCACATACTTTCTGAGCTGATGATCCATGCGGTAACGGGGCCACTGGCCTGAGAGCGTATTGCGGAGAGCCTCGGTTTTTAAAGCTTTGCAGCAGGACACCCGGTCCAGAGCTCCGTCAGGAAAGGTCTGCTTTTTTTCCAGGGCTTCGCGGTTCTGCCCATACACCATATTTAATCCCCACTCCAGGGCGAGGCGGTCGCGGTAGGCGATCATTTCAGGAAGCTTGTAGGCCGTATCAATGTGAACCAAGGGAAAGGGAACATGCCCCAAGAAGGCTTTGCGGGCGAGCCAGAGCAGGACTGTGCTGTCTTTTCCGATCGACCAGAGCATGGCGAGATTTTTAAAATTCGCGTAGGCTTCGCGAATGATATAAACAGACTGACTTTCGAGTTTATCCAGCTGATTCATGGGATTCCTTCTTCAGACTTTGAGGCTGGGGAAAATTGAGGACAGTGTACCACAAATCCGCCAAAAATCCTGCGGATTTTTAATGTCCATCAGCCTTGGGCGGCAGGCCCTCAAGATTCACAAAACTGAAGCCTGCTTTTTTGAGCTGAGGCAGTGCCCTTCGGACCCCCTCGGCGGTTCCGCTTTCGGGATGATTCATGTGCAGAATGATCAACGATCCCGGCCGTGCCCCCAGCAGAGCCTCCTCCACCTCGGCGGCCGAATAAGAAGCGCCGCGGTCCCCGAGGATATCAAAACCGGCAATCCTGAAACCCAAGCTGTGAATCAGGCGCACAGCGATCTCATCGTAGTACGCCGTTCCTGACCTGTAAAACAAAGGCCTGCGGCCGGTGAGATGCTCGATCTCGAGAGCGTTTTCTAAAACCTCTTGCGCTAATTCTGAAGCGCTCCGGGTCCCCCGGATGCCGTAGGCCGAGCGTCCGTTCACCGAGGCCGGCCGATGCTCGGTTCCATGATTCTCGATGGTGAAAAGAGGATCCCTCGCCAGGTCCTCGAAAATTCGGGGGTTTTTGCGGATCCAGCGCGCGTTGATGAAAAGGGACGCCGGGATCTGCTGCTCTCTTAAAAAATCAATCAGCTCGCGGTCGTAACCGTCCCCATCGGACCCGCAGGCATCTAGCGTCAGCACGGCCTGCTTCCCTGAAACGGGAATGCGTGTTTCGACGCCCTCCAAAGTCTCAGACCATTTCAGAGGCTGCTGTGCGCCGAAAAGTTTTTCTGCTGCCCGGATCCTCTCCTGGATGGGGGTGTTCCGGACGGTCAAACAGCCTGTAAAAAAAAACAGGGCTAGGACGCAGGACGCAGGTCTCACGGCGCCCTCCTGCTGAGGGCTGTCTCCACGGCCGGCACAAGGGCTTCGCCCAGGCGCCTGTAACCGGCGACGTCCGGGTGAACGCCGTCGGGCGACTCACGGATAAAGCCGGGGCGGGAGGGATCCTCCATCAGCGCGTAGGCATCAAAAAAAACAGCGCCGGTTTTCCCAGCTAAATCCCGGACAGACACGTTGAAATCGAGGATGATTTTTTTGACATCTTCCGAAGCGATGTTCAGCGGCGGAAGAGATGAGAGAACGGCTCCCCGCCCCGCCTCCAGCGTCCGCAGGACCATCTGCTCGAGGCGGGTCAGAGCGCAGCGCGCGCTGCGGCCTTGGTAAAGATCGTTCGTTCCTGCCAGCAGGATCAAAACGTCCGGACAGGTCTCGACGGCATCATACTCAAAACGCAGAAGAATTTGATCCGTCCGCTGTCCCCGCATTCCGCGGTTCAGAACCTCCCAGCCGGGCCTGAGACGCCGCATCCAATAAGCGTATTGACTCTGCTCGTTGCCTTCTCCGGCAGGAGGTCTTTCGCGGGGCGAAAAAAACCCCGGAGTTCCGGCCGTCATCGAAGCGCCGAGGCCGACAATGCGGGGCCCCCGAGAATCGGTCACCCGAGATCCTCCAGCACTTCAGCGAGCTCCTCGGTCAGACGCTGAAGATACGTCCGGACTCCATCCACTTCAATTTCGCGTTCCCGCCATGCCGCCGCGTCGGCCTCGGACATCAAATCCTCGAGGACTTCGAGAATCTCCCGAGCTTTTTCGACGTCTGCCGTCCTGAAAAATTCCTGAATGAGCTTCTTCACGGGGATGAGAACGGCTTCTTCCAAGCGGGCCGCCGCGATCTCTATTTGCTGAAGACAGGCAATCACTCCTGAAAGTTCTCTGCTCATTCTAGGCTCCTGGTTCCGGCGTTTCTTTTTCAAAGCGCATCGCCGGCATGAAAGGCGGCACATCCGTTCCCGCCATCACGCTGACAATCCGGACTTTATAGCGCAAAGTTTTTCCGGCCATGGGGTGGTTGAAGTTCATGCGCACTGAAGCCGCACCGACCTCTTCGACGCGGCCGATCTTCAAGGTTCCGTCCGGCAGTTCTTCGTGCAGAATCATCCCGGCTTTCATAGGGCCCGCCGGGAATTGATCTCTGGGGATATCGACAACCGCCTCCGCCTTCCAGGGCCCGTATGCCTCATGGGTCTCGAGCGTAAACTCTGTTTCTTCGCCCTCCCTCATGCCTTCAAGCTTTTTCTGAAAGGCAGGCAAAACGCGAGGGTCCCCGTGGCGGTAATAAAGCGGCGGCCGCCCCTGGGTTGTTTCCACAATCGTTTCATCGGACCAGACCGTATAGGCGGCGCGCACGGTTTTCCCTGCTGAAATAAAATTTGCCGCCGGTTTCATACGCGTATTCTACCGTTTCCGGTTCCGGCATCAAGACGGCTTTCGGCGGATGAGGGCAGAAGGAGCAGAACAGAAAGCAAAATCAGCAGCGCGGCGAGCGCAGCACCGGGCCGCAGGGATTCGCCGGCAAAAAAAACACCCAGCAGGACCGCGATCAAAGGGTTCACAAAGGCATGCGATGCGGCCGCGGCCGCGCCGGCACGCCTGAGCAGCCAATCGTACGCCAAAAAACCCGCAAAGCCGCCCAAAACGACCAGGTAAAAAAACGCCGCCCAGGAGCCCGGCTCAATAGCCGCGGCGTTAAAACGGCCCCACGAACCGCTCCCTGCCGCGGCCGCCAGTAAAAAAAAACCTCCCCAGAGAAGCTGCAGGCTGAGCCATCGCGCCGACGGCAGATGGGCACCCCAGCCGCGGCAAATGAGAGAGCCGAGCGACCAAAGAAAGGCCGCCAAAAGAAGAACAAGACTGCCCGCAAGTGCCGGAGCGGACCCTGCGCCCGGCTCCCCGGGTACGAGCACGGCGATACCCGAAAACCCGGCGGCAAGGCCTGCGGCTTCGCGCAGCGAGGGTCTGCTTTTTCGGAAAGCGTGATCAAGGAGAACCATCCAAAGAGGCACCGATGCGGTAAGCAGGGCCGCGCGGCCGCTCGGGACGCTCTGCTGGCTCCAAGCCAAAAGTCCCGTGCCGCAGGAAAGAATCAAGAAACCGGGAAGGGCGGCAGCCCAAATATCCCGAGCCGCGGGCCGCGGGTTTCGGCGCCAGGAGGCATAAAGCGCCATCAGCAGTCCTGCCAGGGTAAATTGGAAACCCGCCATGAGAAGGGGATCTGCGGATCGGATTGCGGCGGCGCGGGCCAGAAAGGTTCCTCCCCAAAACACGTAGACGGCAAAAAAAGCGGCCGCGTCGGCCAGCTGTAAAACCCTCGGAGTCACCCTCAGGCTCCTGCAAGCTCAAGGCCCACCGGGCAGTGATCCGACCCCGTCACGTCAGGCAGAATCCATGCCCGCTTGAGACGGGGCAAAAGTGATTTTGAAAGGCAGAAATAATCGATCCTCCACCCCACATTTCGCGCTCTCGCGCCCGACATGGGACTCCACCAGGTGTATTGGCCGCCTTCCTCGTGAAAAACCCGGAAAGAATCGACAAATCCGGCTTCGAGAATGCGGTCAAATCCCGCGCGCTCTTCAGGGGTAAAGCCGTGATTTTTCACATTCGCCTTCGGGTTGGCCAGGTCGATCTCGCGGTGTGCGACGTTAAGATCTCCGCAGAAGATGACCGGTTTTTTCTTTTCGAGTTTTTTCATGACGCTGAGAAAATCGACGTCCCATTCCCGGGTCCGATAAGGCAGTCTTTCCAGACCCCGCTTGGAATTGGGCGTGTAGACATTGACGAGAAAAAAATCTTTGAACTCGGTCCGTATCACCCGGCCTTCGCGGTCATGTTTTTCAATCCCCAGACCGCGGGTCACGCTCAAAGGCTCCTTTTGCGTGAGCGTCAGAGTTCCGGAATACCCCTTGCGCTCGGCCGGATTCCAGAAAGCGCGGTAGCCGGGCCATTGGAAATCCGCGTCGTCCGGACCGCATTTAGTCTCCTGCAGACAGATAACCTCAGGCTTTTGCTTCGCAACGAAATCAAGAAATCCCTTTTTTAAAACGGACCTCAAACCGTTGACGTTCCAGGAAATGAACTTCACGGCCTTTCCCCTCGGGCCCGGAGCCTGCGGAGTTTTTTCCAATGCTGCGGCGCGAGGATCACGCCGACGCATCCCTCCTGTCCGCAGCGGCAGGGAAACTCTTTGGACTCCTCCAGGTCATAATGGTAATTGTAAGTCAGTTCTTCCCCGGCCTTTATTTTTCGAAGAGAGCGGATCCATATTTTCCCTCCCGTGACTTCAGTTTCGCAGTTCGGCCTGCAGGAATGGTTGATATAGCGGGCAATGTTCAGCCCGATGACATCATATTTGCGGTTAAGCTCGAAGAGGTAAAGTGAACGGCTGCGCTCCGCCTGAGCCTTCGTGAGCAGCCTTCCGGTGTAAGCGACGATCCGCTCATCTTTGGGCAAATCCGCCTGGGCGAAAACACCGCGGTGATGAATTCCGGAACGGCCGACTCTAATTTTTTTCTTCATCAGGATCTCCTGGGTGCGCTGCAGGTTTATGATCTCGGAGTGCCTTGAGCCAGGCCCAGGCTCCCGTGATCATCACGGGAAACAGAACGATTAGAAAAAGTTCCATCCCGGGGTAAGTTTCGAAATACCTCTGCACGACTTTAAAGTCTCCGCGCAAAGCTCCTGCGGCCAGATAAAAAAGGGTCATTGCCAAACCCAGGAGAGAGGAAATACCGATGAGATGAAAGAAAAAGGGGCGCTGCTTGGAAGACATGGCTCAGCGGATAAGGGTCAGGCTTGAAGTGTAGCCGTGAATGTAATTGCGCTCATGCAGAGGCCCGAACTCTCCGTTGGCAAAGAACCCCGTGACGGGAATCGGCCCGCGAAGACTCTGGATTCTCTGGATGTCATGATTCTCGACGCCGTAAAGACCGCGGCCGCGGCCGCAGCAGCTGATCAAAAGAGCACCCTCAGGTTTTTGGGGCGCCGGCGGAATCATCCGGGCGACAAGACGGCTCAGGTCCTCGTCAGAACTGCGGGCATCGCGCAGCTGAAATTGCACCGTTTGACCGGGCTCGAGCAGGGCCCCGATCGATAAAGCTCCGCTGGCCTGATCAACCCCGGTGATGTTGCGTACCAGAAAATCTCCCCGCTTGTAATCCGTCTGAAATTCATCGATGGCGAGCCCCATGAAAAGCGAGCTCTGCGCAAGCTGCTGATCTTCCGGTGAAAGCTTCTGATAGACCGTTCGAAAAATTTCCAGGGCGGGCTTACCCGCAAGCTCGTAAAGAATGTTCTGATCGGCCTTCGTTACGGCATAGGCCTCCCCGATCGGACGGCACCCCTGGGCCACGCAAATCTCGAATTCAATGTCGCCCTGAAAAGCGATTCCCGCCGCTCCGTCACGTAGGAACTCATCATTCAGACACATCCAGCCGGGCTGCTCCGCCAATCCCGCACTTCCCAGCCCCCCGATCACAGGAGCCTTGGAGTAACCCTGATTAAAGAGATCGAGAAGCTTGCTGACATCACAGGCCGAGGGATCGCCAAGGCAGATAAAATTCGGTTTGTCCGTGGGATAGATATCCAAATGCTTCACGAAGGCCTCGCCGTCCGCGATAAGGTCAAGATCCGCGCTGGAGAGGGAAAAGGGCACCGCTTTAACCCCGGGCAGGTGCATCGCGAGCGCCGAGATCGCAGGCGCCATTTCGACCTCCTCGCGGTCCCCGATGACGCCGCTGGCGTTGCAGGCCAGGAAAACCGCCGGGCTGACCAAAGCGCGGAACACCCGCATCAGTTCTTCGGCGCTGTCCTCGGGATACGTTTCTGACAGAAAAACAAGGGCGGCATCGCAGCTCTTGCCGCCAAGCCCCTCGAGGACCTTGGAGCTCAGGGCATGAATGGCCTTTAAGCCTTCTTTTTCATGGGAAATCGCGGAGGCGAAAACTTTGGAATTCATGGCGGGATTATAACACAGGCTTGAAGGAATCAAGTCCTCGAAAAACGGCGGAACTTTTTTAAACTTTCCTCGGAAAATGAAGGTGCCAGACCGTGCCTTCACCGGCCGCCGTCGTCACGGTGATCCGTCCGCCGTGATTTTCCATGATTTTGCGGCAGACGGAAAGACCGAGGCCGGTGCCTTGTCCCTCAGCCTTGGTCGTCATGAAGGGCTGAAAGAGATTCTTGAGAACTTCCTTGGGAATGCCCGGGCCATTGTCCGCCAGGTCGAGTACCGCTTCGCCGGGCGCTTCGCGCAGGCGGATCAGCACCACTTTTTGGTCCTGATTGCGCAGAGCGTCCCGCGCGTTATTCAGCAGATTCATGATGACCTGGGAAATTTGTCCGGAGTCGTGGTCGCACAGCCCGGGAGTTTCCAGATGAACCGTCAGCTGAATGCTCTGATACTGAAGTTCACGTTTCAGGAGAAGCAGCGTGTCCTCAATCGTTTTCTTGAGCGACCCGGCTTTGAGGTCCGACTGGCTTTTCCGTGAGAAGGTCAGAATGCCGTTGAGGATCTGCTCGGCGTTGGTCATCGTACGGAAAATCACGCCCATGTATTTCTGGATTCTTTCCGGGGGCATGCCGGGGCGGGCGCAGCCCTCGACGTGAAGTTTGATGGCATGAAGAATGTTGCGGAATTCATGCGCCATACCGGAAGAGACTTCTCCAATCATGGCCATGCGGGCCGCGTGCAGCAGCTGCTCCTGAGTGCGCCGGATTTCCTCGAGCGCTGTAAAAT
>VFQY01000080.1 GCA_018883425.1 Candidatus Omnitrophota bacterium
GCGTGGGATGACTCTGACACTTCGGCCGCGGAGGCCAGCCTCCTTCAAAAAGAGCAAGGCCGGCCCTATCTCGTCAGAGTCCAGAAAAATCCAAAAAAAATCTCCGCTTTTATGCCCCTTAAAAACCCGGAGGGTAATCTGACCTGGATCGCTCGCGCGGAAATGCCTCTCGGCGATATTCGCGAGGCTCTGATCAGTGCCCGCTGGAGCCTCGTTGCAATGTTCATCATGACCCTATTCACGGGCTTTTCGATTGGTTATCGTTTGTCTAAATCGATCGTCAAACCCATCATCGAACTTGACCGGGCTACCCAGGAAATCGTTAAAGGAAATTTGGGTAAGCACGTTCAGATTGCGACTGGTGACGAAATTGAACGCCTAGCCCTAACGTTCAACAAAATGAGCGACTCTCTTCAGGAGATGAGGCAAAACGCCCAGGACGCCAATCCTCTCACGGGTCTTCCGGGCAACCAAGGGATCTTCAAAGAACTCAAAAAGAGAATTCACGAGCGGCAGAAATTTGTTCTTTTCCATACCGACCTGGATCGATTTAAAGTTTTCAATGATCATTTTGGCCTGGCTAAGGGTGACGAGGCCATCAAACAGACGGCTGATCTCCTGCGTAAAACAATCCAATCCATCGGAAGCGAAGATGATTTTATCGGTCACCAAGGCGGTGACGACTTTGTTCTGATCACACGCCCTTCGCGGGCGAAGGCTATGGGTGACTTCATCACCCAGACATTCGATCAGGAAGTGGTGCGGTCACTTTATCCCAAAGAGGATGTCGAGCGCGGTTACACGCTGCAGATGGACCGGCGTCGGCTCGCTGAAACAGGCGAAGAAGTTATGGCTCAATTTCCTCTTCTGGCAATTTCTCTGGCAGGAGTCTCGAACGCTAAGAAGGATTTTGCCGACTATTTCGAATGCATGAGCGCGGCCGTTACAGTCAAAAAAGAGGTGAAGAAAATCATACAAAGTTCTTATATGATCAAGGAGTAATACGCCTAAACAACACAGCCCACGACCTGAGCAACTTCTCCGTCGGAATTTGATTCCGCTATTGCAGAAAGGTTATCCCCCAGCTGGCCCACAATCTTACCGGTCACGCAATTGACCTCGCCAAAGGGGCCGGAGTAAGTTCCGCCCGTGAGCTTCCTATCTCCTATCAGTTCGTATTCTTGCTCCATTTGTCCATTCACAAAAATCCGCACCATCGTGCAAGATGCTAGACACCCAGCGGGTATCGTAATCCCTCGGCCAGGAATATATCGAGTTTCCCTTTTCTCATTCGGCCTATCATCAACCTCTGGGTTATCATCAGGCTTAGGGTCAGATTCGGGACGCGGGATCGGAGGTGAATCGTCTTTAGGCTTGGGTTCATCCTTCGGGGGCATCTCAGGATCCAGTTTTTTTTCTGGAACCTCAGGCGGCCGATCCGTCTCTGAAAGGCATCTCGCACTGCAGCCGTCTCCGGGAGTGCTGTTGCCGTCGTCACACTCCTCCCCTTTCTCCGGAACACCATTTCCGCAAGAGCCCTCATTTTGACATGTCTCTGAGCATCCGTCACCTTTTCGGATATTTCCGTCATCGCAAGTTTCCCCAGGATCTTTTTGACTGTTGCCGCACGAAAGAGGGTCCTCAAGCAGACAGAGGTCCGAACACCCATCTTCTGACTGCCGGTTCCCGTCATCGCATTCCTCGTCCCGGGCAACCAACCTGTCACCGCAAACTGAGAAGCCGTCCGACAATCCCAGCCGATTATTTTCGGTCGTCTCAAATTCTTGTGCGTCATAAAAATCCGGCGGAAGCGGAATAGGAAAAGGCGGGGTAGGTGCGGAAACAATCAAGCCCCGGTAGCGATTACCGGACGGATTAGATTCATCCTCTCGCGGCTTATCGTCTGCCCATACCTGAGACGAATAAACCAAAAGAACATAAACGAAGGTAACTCTAAGGACTCTCTTCATTTCAAACGCCCCTCACAAGAAGCACCCCTCAAATGATACTCGCAAAAAATCCAGCATTCAAAAAAGACTCAACAACGATCGCAGACTCTTACGGGAGTTATTCGCGCGTCTCAGCAAAGAGGCTAAACCTCTCCTGGAGCGGTTCGTCGGACTGAAATTCGAGGGTCACAATCATCGGGGTTTTTAGGAATGCGCCCGGACCTACAGGTATAAATTCGTCGCGCCAGCTCTTTTGATTGTAATAGCGTATTCGCTTGAGCTCGTGCTGGCCCAGCCAGATTTTGATGTAAACAGATGCCTTTGGAGGCGCCTTGGAACCTAAATCCTCCCAGCCATACCTGAGCTTCAGCCCCGAGAAAGCAGGGATTTCACTGAACCTTAACCGGGTGACACCCGCGGGAGTGGGGCGCAGGGAAATACTGGAGTATTTTTCCCCGCCCGCTGAAATCTCGTCTTTCCGGATTATTTCTTCACGTTCAGGTCCGCTTAAAATAACAAAGCGGTCGTTCTCCCATCGGCCAAGGATACGTCCGTCATCCTCTGAGAGCCTGGAAAGCTCTGCCTCTCGGAGATGGTCGGCAAAAACGTACGCGGGGGATTCAGCGCTCTTGCGGGATTCGGGGAATGGAAGCAGCTTACGGCTTGGATTTTTTTCTGATTTGTCATGCCCCACAGCCTTCGAATCGGCTCGAGTCAAAGCCGGCGGGTCCGGCAAAGAAACGTCCTGGAAGGCAGGCGCTTCGGGTATCAAATCCTTCAAGAGCTCATCGGCAGATGAGTCGGACGAGCTTTCAAGATTCGGCTTTGCTCGGGATTCGACAGGCTGAATCGAGGAAACACTTCTGAATGCCGAATCTGTGACCTTGAGCGGACTGTTTTTGAGCTCTTCGTGAGCGTCCGCCGCAGCTTCAGCTTTCATCAGTTGTTTTGAACTCGACGCTTCAGCCGCTGAAGAAGCCGCTCCGATTTGGATTTTCTGAGTTGCCGCCGGATTTCCTGGGAGATCCGCACTCGCGGGAACAATCTCCCCCGCGGCATTCGTCTTTTCCACCGGAGATGAGCTTCTGAGCGTTGGGACAGACGCTGCGATGTCATTCGGAAATTCCGACTTTTCTAAGACAGCCGGTGCAGCAGAACTTTGCGAATCAGTCTCCGCGCTTTCTTGTTCGAACGAGATCCATTGATTGTCTTCACCCCAAGCGTTTCCCGCGAACACAGAGGCCGAAAGTAGAAGCATGGTGAGTTTTTTTTTCTTCATGAACTGCATAGCTTTTTCTCGCTTTTGTAGTACATCCCAAGAAGGATCCCCAAAAGAATAATTGCCGCCCATCCGATGAGGCCGTCATAATTTTGACCGGATCCGAACACCCACGCGGGCAGCCGGTCTTCGTGACGAATCAAGACTCCATCCATCTTTAAAAAAAACACGCATCCCGCATGAAGCCCGATACAAGGGTAAAGTGAACCTGTCCGAGCGAATAAAATACTCAGAATGATTCCGAACAGAAAAAGTCCGACAGCCCCGGGCAAAACAGCCTGCCAGTCCATGAGGTTAAGAAGCGGCGCGGACAAGACCTTCAGGCTGTCCGCGAAGTCTGGATCCGGCCCTATGAAGACCTTTTTACCTCCGGTAAAGTGAATCAGCGAATAAAAAATGTTCGTCAGAATCAGGGCCGCAAGAAAAGAAACTTTGCGGTTTTTTCTCAGGGAAGAAAAAATAAAACCTCTGAAGAAAAGCTCTTCGATGACACCAATCACCAGGGCTGAAGCCAAGCTCATGAGTATTCGTTCGGTCCACGCCCACGGATCACGCAGGGAAAGATCAAAGGAGACCATCCCCAGAAGCGATTTCACAGCAGAGACTGAGATGAGCGTGAGAAAACCCGCGGCAAAAGCGCTGAGGAATCCCCGCCAGCCGAAGCCCTTCCAACGCAGCCCCTCGAGAGGAAATGAAAAACGCCTGGCCGCCACCGCCCAGACAGCCGCGGCGAGTGTGAAAATCATAATGAGTCGATTGAGGATTCTTTCGAACTTGAACGGCAGGAATTGGAAGAGAATCGGAGCGAGAAAAGCGCTCAAGAGAAGTATGCCCAGCATAAGTCCAAGAATTTTCAGAAAAGATTTCATCCGTCAGCCAACTCCACGGTCAGTTCGATTTCAACGGCAGCATTGAGGGGCAGAGCCGCCATTCCCACCGCCGATCGAGCATGACGGCCTCTCTCGCCGAAAACCTCCAGAAAAATCCGGGATGCTCCGTTGACAACTTCCGGAATGGCCTCGAACCCCCGCTCAGTCTGAACGTAACCCACAAGTCGGACGCATCGAGCTACGCGTCCAAAACCCGCATGGGCTTTTAGGATACTCAACGCATTGAGGGCCGCCAGCTCGGCCCCTTTCCGGCCTTCTTCTACATTCAAATCCCGTCCCACACAGCCCGTCATGACCTTGCCCGCGGCATCCTTGGAAATCTGCCCGCTCAGAAAACCCCACGATCCTGAAACCACCATGGGCACATAGGCGCCGACAGGCTGCGGTGCCGGAGGCAGCACAAGACCCAACTCTTTGAGTTTATTTTCTACAAACTCGCAATCCACGCGGCTACTTTTTCGCGACGATGAGCGTCGCTGCTCCGAAGGTCAATCGGTGAACTTGAATGGTCTGAAATCCCCGCTGCCGCAGAAGGCTGACCGTGGCACCAGGCTCCTGAAAGTGCTGAATAGACTCAGAAAGAAATTGATACGCTTCTGAACCGCCTGAGAAAAAACGGCCTACGAAAGGCAGATAATATTTCAAATAGGGCTTATAGAACCATCGGAATAAGCCTTGGGGTCTCGTCAGGCAGAGAAAAGCCGCCTTGCCGCGCGAATTCAGCACTCGATAGATTTCGTCAAAAAACCTTGTCAGATCTTTGACGCTTCTCAATGTGAAGCTGGAGATCACGAGATCGAAAGCCGCTTCAGGAAAAGGCAGGTGATGAAAATCAGCTCGCACAAACCTCACACCCGGGGGCAATTCCTGACGGGAGCGTTCCAGCATCTTCGCTGAAAAATCAACTCCCACGGCGCGCTGGAAAGTCTTAGCCCGAAGAAACTCCGCTAGGTACCGGCCTGTTCCCACGCCCAGATCCAAAACGGCCTGCTCCCGGCCGTCGAGAACCAATTTTTTAGTGCGTGAACGCCAGTAGTCATCCAGGCGGAAGCTCAGCAGTGAATTGAGGAAATCGTACCGGAAAGCAATCTCGTCAAAAAAACCGCGGATCGTCCGCGAGTCAGGCGATGCAAGGTTCGTTGCTGAAGTCATGAATAATCTCGTAGTTCGTGTTGCGCTGTGCGGGTTTGAAACCCGCTTCCCGTATGAGCCGTATCAGATCATCCCGGCGTGTCTGCACCTGAATTCCAGTCGGCTCCAAAACCTTGTCCTCGATCAGAGTTCCGCCCATGTCATCGCAGCCGAAGGCCAGAGCAATCTGTCCGAGTTTTAGTCCTTCCGTGAGCCAGCCGCTCTGAAGATGCTCAATGTTGTCGAGCATCAGCCTCGAAATCGCGACGGTCTTAAGATAATCTTCCCCCCCGGCAGCCTTAAAATGGCTCATCCTAGGGGTACCCGAGGGCGAAAGCGTCCAGGGAATAAAAGCACGGAAACCGCCGGTTTCATCCTGAGCTTCGCGGATAGTCAGGAGATGCTGAATTCTTTCCTCCTGAGTCTCAACGTGCCCGAAAACCATGGTCGCCGTCGATTTTAAACCGCATCGGTGGGCAGTCTTCATCACCTCAATCCATCGCTCGGTGGAGGCTTTCTTCGGGCTTATCAGCTTGCGAACACGCTCCACTAAAATCTCCGCTCCCCCGCCCGGCAGTGAATTCAATCCAGCCTCCTTAAAGAGCCGGAAAACTTCTTCCAGAGGAAGACGGAATTTCTTAGAAATCATGTCAAACTCCACGACAGAAAATGAATGCACATGAACCGTGGGAAACTTCTGCCGAATAGCACGAATCAGGTCCAAATAATAATCCAGCCCAAGAGCCGGATTAACGCCTCCCTGGATCAGAACCTGAGTGCCGCCCAGATCCACAAGCTCCTGAATCTTCGCAAATATTTCTTCATGACTGAGAACGTAGGCTTCAGGGTCCCCGGGTTTTCGGTAAAACGCGCAGAAATCACAATCCACAACACAAGCGTTCGTATAACTCACATTGCGGTCGACGATGAAAGTCACCCGCCCCGTCGGATTGACGCGCCTAGATATCTCTTGAGCGGCTCTGCCGAGTTCCAAAAGACCGCAGGAGTAGAGGCTGACGCCTTCCTCGAGAGTCAGCCTCTTGCCGCTCAAGCGCCGATCCAAAATACGCTCATGATCTGCATGCATGCTGGATTATCTTTCGGGATTAAAAAAATCGACTTTGCGGGGTTTCGGGGCAATTCTCAAGCGGTTGGCCAAACGGTAAAAAAGCTCAAGCCCCTCCTGCGTCCCCTCGTCCAAATAGTAGTTGAGATTAAAGAAATAGCCGTAGACCTTGGAGAACTTGGCGTCCATGAAGGATATTTGCATCGCTTCCTTGAGAAGCCCTTCAATGTCCGCCAGATTGCGCGTTCTGTTGTCCCGGATCTGGCGCCAAAACGAACGAACCTCATCGCGGTGATCCCGCACATAATCCTTTCTCACGGCCCAAAGCGAAAAGCAAAACGGCTTGTCCGTCCAATTCCACCAAAGCTCGCTCAAATCGTATTTGTAAACAAATTCCGGAGATTCGAAGAAAAGGGCCTCATCTCCAATCACGAGAGCTGCCTTGGATTTTTTGAGCATGTCCTGCGGAGAGGCCGTTGAGGATACGAAGTCAACTTTGAATTTATATTTAAAGCGCATCAAAATCCGGAGCATGGCGGCTGAACTAAGACTCTGGCGCGAAAGGATAATCTTTTCGCCGTCCAGATTTTCAATTTTCTCTTTGGATAACAGAAGCACGCTTCCCGAAAAATCCCGGGAACCGATCGCTAGGTCGGGCAAAATCTCGTATTGATCCTGATGATTCAAGTATTCCAGGCTTGAGACAGGAGCTATGTGGATTTTTCCCGTCCGCATGGCCAGGTTCACCTTCGTGGGATAGGACTCGTAAACATCGTAGCGGTGGGCATCCCACGCGGCGTTTTCGAAAAGCCTGTGATAAAACGGTAAGCAGTTGATGTAGGAGATTTTGCCTACGCGGCCGGCAGCTCTGACGTGCGTTTTCATCGCGACATCCTCTCAAGACTGCCAGTCCACCGGGGATAAAGAGCATGCTGAATTTCCAGCTGATCCAGGGTCTTTCCCACGAGGAAATCGACCATCTCAGCCACAGTTCCCGCCCCGGAATAAAAAGCAGGCATCGCGGGCACTATTCTCACGCCGAGACGAGCCAGCTTAAGCATGTTTTCCAGGTGAACGGCGCTCAGCGGAGTCTCCCGGGGTACCAGCACAAGCCTCCGGCCTTCCTTGATCATGCAGTCAGCCGCTCGGTGAATGAGATTTTGACTGAGGCCCGATGCCACAGCGCCAAGAGTTCCCATACTGCAGGGCACAATCACCATTCCTGATACGGGATAAGAGCCGCTTGCGATCGGGGCTGTAAAATCTTTGGGAGAAAAGGCCGTCAACTGTTCTTTGGGAAAGGGGCCGAAAAGCTCCTCAAGAGCGTCGTGCCTCACGAGACTTTTGAGAGAAATTTTGAGTTCTTCATGAACAACAAGGCGGGCTGATTCCGAAAGCACCAGATGAATCTTGCGGCCTGATTCAAGAAGAGTCTGAACGAGGCGTATTCCGTACACGATACCGCTAGCTCCCGTGATTCCGACAACGACAGGCGTCATAGTCACCCTCCCCAAGCTGAACGTTCGATCACAACGGAAACAAATAGAATCATGCCGACCGCAGCATTCATCGTAAAAAAGGCTTCCTGAATCTTTTCCAGCCCGGAGCTCTTTACCAACCAGTGCTCTCTCAAAAGGAAAAGACAGCTCAGTATCCATCCGAGCCAGTAGCTGACTCCGAGTTCCGCGAGCCAGCCCGCCGCTGCCCAGCACACACAGGCTAGAAAATGAAGCCGTCGTGCTGTAACGAGACTGGCAGCTTTCCCAAAACGCGCAGGCCACGATTTGAGAGCTGCACTCCGGTCAAATTCTTCGTCTTGAAGAGCATAAAGGATATCAAAACCAGCCACCCAAGCTGCTACTCCAAGCGTCAAAAAACCCGGGACCCAGGAAAACTGTCCAGTGACTGCGAGCCAAGCCCCATAAGGCGAAATGCCGAGTATGATACCCAAAACCCCATGAGAAAACCATGTAAATCTTTTTGTCAAAGGGTACAACCACGCCAAAATAAAGGGGATAGGAGAAAGCATCCAACAAAGACCGCCAAGAACCCAACAAGAGATAAAGTAGAGAATTCCGAAGCCCGCCGTCAAAAAAACGACAGTCCTAACCCTCAACAGCCCCGCGGGAATCGCTCTTGATCGCGTCCTCGGATTCGCAGCGTCGATCGTCCGGTCGAGGATGCGGTTCGCACCCATGGCCATGCTTCTAAAAGCCACCATCACGGCGGTCACAAGAAAAAAAATTCTAGCAGAGGGCCGCTCTGTCGACGCTAGGAAGAGCCCCATGTATGCAAAAGGAAGCGCAAAAATGGAATGCTCGAACTTGATCATCTCAAGAAAAATTCGTAGTTTTTCAAGAGGACGCGTCACGGATCTCTCGCTTTGGATTTTGCCGGCTTAATGTTGCCGCTCTTAGGATCTACCGAGGGGGGATTTGAAATTTCTTAATTAAAGGTAGTATACAGGGTCAACGGCATGTTGTGAACTGTTTCGGTGAGTGATTTGGCAACAACTCGACGCCTAAACTCTCAGAAAACAAACGCGGAAAATCAAGTTCATTTCGCCGCCCTGAGATCAAGGCCAAGCGCTCGTCGAAAACTACGCTCTCGAAAGGACCTAGGCCCACGCAGGCCTTGAAAAATGCATCCCTCGAACCCTGGAATTTTTTTGGAGGGGGGTAAAATAAGAATGGCCATCGGGGATTTGACAAAACCGTTCTCTAACTCACTGCTGACGCAAGTCGGTCTCAAGAAGAGCCAACGTCTTACGCATATCCTCTGGAAGCTCAGTTTCGAATAACATTCGCTCCCGCGTTACAGGATGCACAAAACCCAGAATCTTGGCGTGAAGGGCCTGTCTGGAGATAGCCGCTGAGGTACCTCCGTAGAGCGCATCGCCCAAAATGGGATGCCCGAGAAATGACATGTGCACCCGGATCTGATGGGTCCTTCCGGTCTGAGGACGGACCTCGAGAAGAGAAGCATCCCGGTAACGCCTGGTGACGCGAAAAAAAGTCCTCGCATCTTTTCCGCCCGTAGGCCTAATAATGATCTTGCGGCGGTTCAGAAAAGCCCTTCCTACGGGTTCCTCACAGAGTCCCTCCTCATGCTGAACAACACCGCGGACAACGGCATGGTAAACACGCTCAATCGTATGTTCTTTGAATTGACGTGCCAAGAAACGGTGTGCCCGGTCATTTTTTGCGGCAACCATCACTCCCGAAGTATCCTTGTCAAGGCGGTGAACAATTCCAGGCCGCATGGTGTCATCCGACTCGGATAATTTACCCGTGTGGAAAAGAAGCGCATTTACAAGCGTGTGCTCGTAATTACCATGGGCGGGGTGCACCACCATACCGGCGGGTTTATTCACGACGATGAGGGATTCATCTTCATAGAGAATTTCCAGCGGTATATCCTCAGCCCGGGCTTGAAAATCTCGTGTTTCTTGCCGCGAAATCCTGATCAAATCGCCCGCTTTGATCTTGTAATGCGCCGTCACCGATTTACCCATGACTGTAATTTTATCTTCGGAGATGAGCCTCTTTACCTGCGAACGGGAAAGAATTTCACCATAGGATTCTGCCAGGAAAACGTCGATGCGTATTCCAGCTTTGTCTCCGGGAACCTGGAGATCATCGGTTTTCATGATAAACCTCGCCGCGCATGACGGCCTTTAAGAAAGAGAAAAACCAAGCCCGCACCCGATGCCATTGCAAAACTAATCCACTGGTTGTACGTGAGGTGAAGAAGAGCCGGGTTTGCAGTCCGCATCGTTTCGATGAAGAACCGTATCACGGCATAACCTAAAAAGTATCCGCAGGTCACAAAGCCCTCCGGGGGCTCTGTCTTTTTGAGCCTCTGGAGGCTGAGAAAAAGCAGAAGGTCCAGAGCCGCCTCGTAAAGCTGGGCCGGATGACGCGAAAAAGATTCTCCCGGGAAGGTTACCGCCCAGGGTAAATTCGAGGGGTCGCCGGAGCAGCATCCGTTAAAAAAACAGCCTACCCTTCCGAAAACATGCGTCAGAGCGACATAGGGAACGAGAAAATCGAGCATTTTGAGAGGCGGCAGTCGATTCAGACGGAAGAAAATCAGGAGGCCCGCTAAAGCCGCGATCTGGCCCCCGTAGAAGATCAGTCCCCCCTCCCAAACAGCGATCATGCGCAGGGGCTGGCCCGCATACTCCTGCCAGTTTTGTATTAAGTACAAAACCCGGGCCCCCGCAAAACCGGAGACCACGGTAAAAAAGACCAGGTCAAAGACTTGATCACGGGAAGGAAATCCCCGTAAGGAAGCCTCACGGCTCATGAGCAGCATGGAAGTCAAAACACCTGCGGCGACAAAAAAACCGTACGTGTAGATGTGAAACCATCCCCACTGGAATACAACCGGCATCATGAGGGCAGTTCTCCGCTCCGCTTATCGTTCGGCTCATTCAACTTTGCTGAACGGGGTTTTCCCGGCAGCCCTAAAGTCAGCCAAAAATACAAAAAAACTCCCGCGGTAATTGCGGTATCGGCAAGATTAAAGACGGGAAAGACCCTGAAGTCCAAATAATCAATGACCGCTTTGACTCGCAGCCGGTCGATCCAATTTCCCAGAGCGCCCCCGAGAATCAGGACCATGCTCAAGGA
>VFQY01000081.1 GCA_018883425.1 Candidatus Omnitrophota bacterium
ACTTTGAGGATCTCGGGATGGAAGCTGTCCGCAAGATCCGGGTGAAAAATTTTCCGGCCTTCATCGTCTGCGATGACAAGGGCAACGATTTCTTTTCAACCCTCAGAAAGTAGATTTCCGGCAGCCTTTGCCTTCTTGACGTTCGTGCTAAAATCACAACCCAAACGGCGGGAGTCAGCATGATTCAGGTTCAATCTTTGACCATGCGTTACGGCGCTTTCGAAGCGCTCAAAGGAATTTCGTTCGAGGTTCCCGAAAGACAAATTCTGGGACTGCTCGGGCCTAACGGCGCAGGCAAGACTACGGCGATGCGCATCCTGACGACCTACCTCTGTCCGACATCGGGCACGGTCAAGGTCAACGGGCTGGATATTCTCAAGCAGGCGGATCAGGTCCGCAAACTCATCGGCTATCTACCGGAAACCGCGCCGCTTTACCCGGACATGACGGCCGAGGAGTATTTGACCTTTGTCGGCCAGGCCCGCGGCCTGCAGGGCCGGTCAATCAGGGAGAGGCTTGAATGGACGCGCGAAGCCTGCCAGATCAAGACGGTTTGGAAACACCGCCTCAGCGAACTTTCTAAAGGCTACCGTCAGCGCGTCGGACTCGCCCAGGCTCTGATCCATGACCCCAAGGTGCTTATCCTCGATGAGCCTACTTCCGGACTGGATCCTCTGCAGATTATCGGGATCCGTGAACTGATCCGCGAGCTGTCCCGCGAGAAGACCATTCTGTTTTCCACGCATATTCTCAGCGAAGTCGAAGCGATGGCCGGCAAAATCGTGATTATTAACGCGGGGCGTCTCGTGGCTCAGGGTACGCCGAATGAATTGGCCGAAGAGGTCCGCGGGCTCGGCGAGATTCAGCCCAACCCTTCGCTGGAGGATATCTTCATCGGTTTCCTGAAACCTCAGGCTAAGCGGGGTGAGCATGTTTAATCTGCTGACGATTTTCAGAAGAGAACTAGCGGCGTATTTTAATTCTGCGGTTGCTTATATTTTCATCATCGTCTTCGTCCTGATGAACGGCGGACTTTTCATGAGTCAGTTTTTCCTGATCGGTCAGGCTGATATGAGACCCTTCTTTCTGACGATGCCCTTTCTGCTTTGCGTTTTCCTCCCGGCTGTGACGATGCGCCAGTGGGCGGAGGAGAAACGAGGCAACACCCTGGAACTGCTCCTGACCTTTCCGATGGCTCCGCAGCAGCTGGTTCTGGGCAAGTTTGCCGCAAGCTTTGTTTTTTATGCAGCAGCTCTTGCCGCGACCTTTCCTGTGCCCGTCATGCTGAAGTTCCTCGGAACGCCCGACATGGGGGTGATTTACGGCGGGTATTTCGGAGCGCTTCTTCTGGGGGCGTTCTTCCTGTCGTGCGGCCTTTTCATTTCGGGTCTTGTGCAGGATCAGATCGTGGCCTTTATCCTCGCCATGGTAACCTGCTTCGGCTTTTACCTGGCCGGCATGAATTTTTTCAGTCTCTCAATTGACGGATGGCTACCCGGCCTTGGAACCTTTCTTGCGAAGTTCGTGGGCTGCGCCGATCACTTTGAAACCTTCGCGAAAGGCGTGTTTGACCTCCGCAACGTCGTTTATTTTGTTGTGGGAACCTCGCTGTTTCTTCTTTTAAACGGCTTTTGGCTGGAAGGCCGGATGCGTCCGCGCGCCAAGGTGATTTTCAGCGCGGCGGCGGTTCTCTCGGCCGGAATTTTTCTTTTCTCGAACTGGGCTCTCGCGGGCGCTGCGCTGGCCAGGTTTGACTGGACCGAAGCACGTCTCTACACGGTGTCCAAGGCGACGCGCACGATCCTCGCCGGGCTAAAAGCGCCCGTGACGGCCAAGCTGTACATCTCGCCCGTCGAAAAAATGCCCGCCGGCATGAAGACCCTGGAGCAGGATATCACGGGTAAGCTCGAGGAGTTCCGCATTGCTTCCCAGGGACGTTTTCAATACCGTGTTTTTTCGATGGAGGCGGACCGTCTGCAGGAACAGGACCATGGTGAGGGGGGTGCTGAGACGCTGGAAAAGCAGGTTCAGGCTAAAGGCATTCAGCCCTTTCAGGTGCAGTCGATTGAATCCGACGAAGTCGGTGTTCGGCTGATTTACGCGGCACTGAGCTTGTCCTACAAGGAAAAGCCCGAGGATGTTCTGCCGCAGCTCATGCCCGAGAGCCTTTCGAACCTGGAGTACATGGTGATCTCCAAGATCTACCGCATGACGCTTCCCGAGATGAAGCCGATTGCCGTTGCCGCCCCCTTTGAGGAAGCCTCGATCGATCCGGCTATGGCGGCGCTCCTGGCGCAGCTGGGAGGGGGGAACCTTCCGGAGCGCTACCGCAATGACCGCTACGAATTGATCGAAGCGGCTTTGGGATCCGAGGGCTACACGGCTCAGCGCATTTCTTTCGACGCCGATCCGGCGATACCGGAAGGTACGCGGACGCTGGTGATTCTTGAACCGCAGAATTTTTCGGACAGGCAGAACTATGAACTCGGCCGATTTCTGGCGGGAGGCGGCTCGGTGCTGCTGGCGGTTCAGAACTATGAATACGACTACGACGTCAGTCAGGGCGGTCTCAGAATTACGGGCCGAAGCAAGAATCCCGGAATTCAGGAGCTTCTCTCGGCATGGGGGCTGGAGGTCGACAAAGACATTCTCGTGGATGCGCAAAGCGAAACAGTCAGCATTCCCGGCGGGGCCCAGATGGGACCCTTCTCCGTGCCTGTTCCCGTCAAAGCCCCGATCCAGGCGGTCGTGAGGCCGGAGCAGATGAATCAGTCCGTCTCAATCAGCTCGCGCCTTCCGTCATTGTTCTATCTCTGGGGCAGCGCTCTCAAAGTGGATGAAGAAAAACTCAAGAGCACAGGGCTCTCGGTCACAGAGCTTTTTCATTCGAGCCGTGAATCCTGGACAGTACCCTTTTCTGAGGGCGTTCTGACGGACAGCAGTTTTGCGCGAAGCGGTGCGCTAAGAAAAGGACCGCTGCCTCTGGCTGTCATGGTCCAGGGCATATTCCCCGATCCGAATGCCGGTAAACCGGCTCCTGCGTGGAATCCTGAATCTGCGGCGCAAACACAGGACGGAGAAATTGCCGCACCTGCGCCTGTGCCCGCGACCCCGCCTGCGGTTACAGCGGCCCCCGGAAAGCTGGTTTTGATCGGAGCGGCGACGCCGTTCCAGCGGCAGCTGATTCAGGCCGGGGGACACGGGGCTCTGTTTCTCAATACCGTAGACGTTTTAACCCTGGGTGACGAGCTCGTTGAAATTCGATCGAAGCAGACCACGGATACAACGCTCGGTAAAATTCCGACTTCCGAGAAGCTGGGCTGGCGCTTGTTTGTGACGCTTTTCATGCCTGTGCTGATCGCCGCCGCCGGCGCGCTGCGCATGGGCCTGAGATCTTTCGCTAAAAAACGCTATCTCAAAACATTGCAGCCTTAGGCTGCCTCCGGGGAGTTTCCGCATGCATCCTCGAAATATTGCATTGCTTGCCGCCTTGCTGGCCGTTCTGGCCGGTGCTGTCGTGTATCAAAAAAATCAGACACCCTATCCCGGAGCGTTGAAAAGCCAGCCCGTCCTGAGTTTCAAATTCGACAAGGAGCAGGTGAGCGCGGTGCTGGTGGATCGGGCCGAGGACAAGCTGCGGCTCGAGAAGAGCGAGGGACAGTGGCGGATTGCGACTCAATGGAACACGGCCGCAGAATCTCAAAAAATCGAAACGGTGATTCAGCAGCTGGGTCAGCTGAGCGGAGACCTGCGATCTTCCGACGAGACGCTTTTCGCGGATTACGGACTTGGTGAAGAGGAGGCGGTGCGCGTTGAGCTCCGAGGTGAGGATCCTGACCAAGAGCTCGCTGTCCTTTGGGTCGGCGCGCGCGGGCTCGAAAACGCTTCGGCGTTTGTCCGCAAACCCGGGGCACCCGAAGTTTTCGCGCTTGAAACGCCGCTTCTGCAAAGTTTGGGATTTCACAGGGCGGTTTCCGGCTCCGGACTTGAGAGGGATTCGGAGTTTTGGAATGACCTCAGACTTTTCCGTCAGGACATCGGTGCCGTTGAGAAAATCGAAATCAAGCGCGGCGCGTCTCAGGGCTCCGAGAGTTTTTTTTCGATGGTCAAGAAGGAGAATCGCGAAGGTGAGAACGTGAAAACGTTCTGGAGTTTCGAGGGTCAAGAAAGCGCCTTCGCTCCTGATGAGAAAAAAATCGAAGATCTTCTTCAGCTGCTCGGCGGGGCCCGGGCCCTGAAGGCTCTGGATCCCTCGAAAGACTACGGTTTCGGCCGTCCGATCGCGGAGCTGACGCTTTCGCTGAAAGAGGGCGAGCCGGTGATTTTCCGCGCGGCTTCGGCCGGTCAGGAGACCAAAAGCTATTACCTTCAAAGCACGTCCGATCCTGCTGTTTTCGAGCTTCCGCTCTATCATGTGAAGAGGATGGATTTGCCGAGGCGGCACTTTTTTCTGAACAACCCGTTTGGGATTGAAAGCGCGGATGTCAAAGAAGTGCTTTTGCGCAAGAACGCTCAGGAATGGTTTGCCGGTCTGACGGAGGATAAAAAAGCTGCTCTGGAGCGGCTGGCCGTGCTCCTGGCCGGACTTGATGAAGAAGTCCGCGAAGTCAAGAACCCGCCGGCATGGACCGAGCCGGCCGCGGCGATGGAAGTCAAGGCTCAGCCCGAGCGCTCCTGGATTTTTGATTTTGGGCCAGCCGCCGCGGGCCGTGTTCCCTTCCGCTTGGCCGGAGAGCCCAGAGTCTTTGATGTCTCCGAGAGTTTTTTCCAGAGCCTCTTTAAGGACTTTCCGCCGCCCGCGGATGCCTAGAGACCGGCCGGAAAAACCTGGTAGAGCCAGCCCTCAAAGCGCGATATAATACTCTTTTCTGAAGCCGATCGGAGCCTCCGTGAAACAATACCAGGATCTTCTGCGTCACATTCTTGAAACGGGCCGGGAAAAACATGACCGCACCGGCACCGGCACGATCAGCACGTTCGGTTACCAGACCCGTTACAGTCTCCGCGAAGGATTTCCTCTGGTCACGACCAAGAAAATACACGTCAAATCCGTAATTCATGAACTTCTGTGGTTCCTCAAGGGCGACACGAATATTCGCTACCTGAAGGATCATGGCGTTTCGATTTGGGATGAATGGGCCGACGAACAGGGCAACCTCGGCCCGGTCTACGGAA
Source organism: Candidatus Omnitrophota bacterium (assembly GCA_018883425.1). Taxonomy (GTDB): domain Bacteria; phylum Omnitrophota; class Omnitrophia; order Omnitrophales; family Aquincolibacteriaceae; genus ZLKRG04. The sequence continues at coordinate 5,176 of VFQY01000081.1, forward strand.
AGCAGTGGCGTTCCTGGGAGACGGCTGACGGGAGAACGGTCGATCAAATCACGCAAGTCCTTGAGACGCTCCGCCGCCAGCCCGACAGCCGGCGCCTGATTGTGAGCGCTTGGAACCCCGCGGATGTCGAAAAAATGGCTCTGCCTCCCTGTCACTGTCTGTTTCAGTTCTATGTCTCCGAGGGCGAGCTTTCCTGCCAGCTCTATCAGCGCAGCGCCGATGCTTTTCTCGGCGTGCCCTTCAACATCGCCTCCTACGCTCTCCTGGTGTTCATGATGGCGCAGGTCACAGGGCTCAAGCCCGGCGATTTTGTCCACTCCTTCGGGGATCTGCACATTTATCTTAACCACCTGGAGCAAGTGCGCCTGCAGCTGTCGCGTGAGCCGCGCGCTTTGCCGGCGATGCGCTTGAATCCTGAGGTTAAGAGCCTGTTTGATTTCCGTTTCGATGACTTTACGCTCGAGGGTTATGACCCCCATCCGGCTATCAAGGCTCCGGTTGCCGTATGAGCCGCCCCGGTCTGTTCCATGTTGTGGCGATGGGGCGCAACCGGGCGATCGGTAAAGACAACAAACTCCCCTGGCATTTTCCCGAAGATCTCCGGTACTTCAAAAAATTGACGCTGGGAAGCACTGTCATCATGGGCCGTAAAACCTTCGAGAGCATCGGCCGCCCGCTTCCGAACCGCGAGAACTTCGTCCTGAGCCGCTCGCAGCCGGGCACACCTGGCGGTGTTCGTTTTTTTCAAACGCTTGAGGACGCCCTTCGTGAAGTCAGGACGCCGCAGGCCTTTATCATCGGAGGAGCCGAGCTCTACCGGCAGACGATTGAAAAGGCAGACGGTATCTACATGTCAAGGATCGATGATGTTTACGAGGGCGATGCCTTTTATCCGGAAATTCCCGACAGCTTCGAGGAAATCGAGATCGAGCTGCTCCGCGAAAAAGATCCGCGCATCGAGGCGGTTTTTTATGAAAAAAAGTAAGCTGTATTTGCGGCAGCTGGAAGTGGGACCGATGCAGAATTTTATTTACCTTCTCGGTGACGCAGAAAAAAAAGAATGCCTCATGGTCGATCCCGCCTGGGATGTGCCCGCGGTCGTCCGGGCGGCGGAAGCGGACGGCATGAAAATCACGGGGGCTCTGCTGACGCATGGGCACGGGGACCACTGCAACGGTGTTCCCGATTTTGCTGCGATCACGGGCAGACCGGTTTACGTCAACAAAAACGAGGCGCCGTTTTTGAAGCCCTGGAAAAAAGAGCTCGTGCTGGTCGATGCCGGTGATGCCGTCAAGGCCGGGGACCTGACGGTCACCTTTCTTCATACGCCGGGGCATACGCCCGGTTCTCAATGTTTCATGGCAGAAAATCATCTCGTTTCGGGCGATACGCTTTTCATCAATGCCTGCGGCCGGTGCGATCTGCCGGGCGGCAGCGCTGAGCAGATGTATCACAGTCTTCAGTCGCTGGCCAAATTGGATGACAGTGTCATCCTGCTTCCGGGTCACAACTACTCGGACGATGGATCGACGGCCTCGACGATCGGCAAGGAAAAACGTCAAAACCCCTACTACCAAGCCGCTACGCTCCAGGATTTTCTTCATGACAGGATGGGTTAGCTGATGCTGACCCGCTTTCCCTTGACGCCCTCGCAGGAGACCGGCATGAAGCTTCTGCTCGGAACGGACGAAAACCTTTTCGTCACCGGCGGTCCCGGCACCGGCAAAAGCTACATGATTTCCGAGTATCTGAAATTCATGCCGGAAAAAATACCGGTCATCGCTAGTACAGGCGCCGCGGCGATTCTCGTCGGAGGCCGGACCTTTCACAGTTTTTTCGGACTCGGCATCATGCAGGGCGGATTTCACACGGTGGTGGACCGAGCGATCCGCAACGGACGTCTGCGCAAGAGGCTGAAAGATACCAAGACACTCGTCATCGATGAAGTCTCGATGCTTTCCAAGGAAGCCCTGGACGCGGCGGAGTGCATCGCCCGTCAAGCGCGCATCAGCGACAAGCCCTGGGGAGGGATTCGGGTCATCGCCGTCGGGGATTTTGCGCAGCTGCCGCCGATCAGCAAGGGGCTCGAGAAAGAATGGTGTTTTTTGAGCGGCGCCTGGGCCCGTTCCTCGTTCAAGAGGATCGCTCTCACGGAAGTGAAACGCACCGATGACCCACAGTTTCTGGAAGTCCTTGAGGATATCCGCTGGGGCCGCGTCACAGACCGCGTCGAAGCTTTTCTGAATGACAAGATCGCCGCGGAGGGCGAAATCGAGGGCGATGTGCCGCATCTGTTTCCGCGGCGCGCCGAGACAGACGCCCATAACCGCAAACGCTTGGAGGGCATCCGCGAGCCCCTGATCCGGATTGAGACCGAATATGGCGGGGACGAGCGCTACGTGGAAAGACTGATGCGTGACGCACCGGTGCCGCCCTTCCTGGAACTCAAACAGGGGGCGCTCGTGATGCTGCGGGTCAACGATCCGAAACAGCGCTATGTCAACGGCACGGTGGGTACGGTCGAAAAAATCGCTGACGGCCTCATGACGGTTGATTTGGGCCACCGCACAGTGGATCTCGAGCCCTTCGCGTTTACGGTTCTCGACGATGAGGGTGAGGAGGCGGCTTACGCCCGCAATTTCCCGGTCAATCTCGCGTATGCCAGCACCATTCACAAGATTCAGGGAACGACGCTGGAAAGGCTTCACGTCAGCCTGAAACAGCTTTGGGAACCGGGGCAGGCCTATGTCGCGCTCAGCCGAGCCCGCTCAGCCAAGGGCATCACGCTCATGGGATGGGACGCCCAGTCCATCCGGGCGGATGAACGGGTGCGCGCCTTCTACGAGGACGAAGTCCGCGAGACGCTCAGCGCGAGCTGACGATTCGGATCGAATTGAAAGCCGGTTTCGACGCTGGAGCAGGCGGCGCCGAAGCGTTCCGTGATGACGGGCTTCTGGCCGGAGCCGAGGCGTCGAGGCGCAGAGAAAGCGTGATGCGCTGACGCTGTTTGTCCACTTCCAGCACTCGAACCTTAACGATCTGCCCGGTTTTAGCCACCTCATGCGGGTCTTTCACAAAGCGGCTTGCCAGTTCGGAGATGTGCACGAGCCCGTCGCGGTGAACGCCGATGTCGACGAAGGCTCCGAAGTTGGTAACATTGGTGATCACGCCCTCGAGCACCATCCCCGGCTTTAAATCATCCATAGTCTCGACGCCGTCCTTGAACGAGGCGGTCTTGAATTCCGGACGGGGATCGCGTCCGGGCTTTTCGAGTTCAGAAAGAATATCCGTGACGGTGGGAAGACCTACTTTCTCGTCCACAAAATCACGGGGATTGATTTTCTTAAGAAAATCCCGGTTTCCGATCAGCGCCTTCACGTCCGTTTTCAGGAGCGTCAGGATTTTTTCGACTACCGGGTAAGATTCCGGGTGAACCGCCGACATGTCCAGCGGGTTGGTGCCTCCCGTGATCCTGAGAAAACCCGCGGCCTGTTCAAAGATTTTCGGTCCCACACCGGGGACACTCTGCAGTTCAGAACGGCTCTTAAAAGATCCTTTCTCATTGCGGAACTCGACGATACTTTTGGCGATGCGCGCTGAAAGCCCTGAGATGTAAGACAGCAGGGAGACCGAGGCCGTGTTGACATCGACGCCGACGGCGTTCACGCAGTCTTCGACCACGTTGTGCAGCATCTGTCCCAGGCGGGTTTGATTGACGTCATGCTGATATTGACCGACGCCGATGGCCTTGGGATCGATTTTGACGAGTTCCGCCAGCGGATCCTGAAGGCGACGTGCGATGGAGACAGCGCCTCTGAGAGAAACGTCCATGCCGGGCAGTTCCGCGGAAGCCATTTCGGATGCGGAATAGACGGATGCGCCGGCCTCGGAAACCACAATTTTCTGGACCTTCAATTCCGGACACTCCTTGAGCGTGTCGATGACGAAACGGTCAGTTTCGCGCGATGCGGTTCCGTTGCCGATCGCGATCAGTTCGATCTGATATTTCTTCGTCATCCTGATGACGGCTTCCATCGCTTCTTCCCGTTCATTCTGGGGGGGATGAGGGTAGAGGGTCTCGGTCGCAAGGACTTTGCCGGTTTTGTCGATCACGGCTGCTTTTGTGCCCGTTCTGAATCCCGGGTCCAGACCCAGGGTCGTGCGCGCGCCCGCCGGAGAGGCCAGCAGAAGGTTTTTGAGATTTTCCGCGAAGACCCGGATGGCTTCTGCTTCCGCTGCTTCGCGGATGCGGATCATGAGTTCAGCCTGGAGATGAAGAAAAATTTTAAACTCCCAGCAATGACGAACCGCTTCGAAAAGAAAGGGGTCCGAAGGACGGTTCTTGCTTTCGATGCCGAAGCGCCGCGCGATCTCTTCACAGTAGCGCCGTGAAGCGGCGCTGGGCTCTTCGTCCAGCTGAGCTGCTTCCATAGTCAGACGAAGGATGCCTTCCTGCCGTCCCCGAAGAAGCGCAAGCGCCCGGTGCGACGGGATCTTCATCAGAGCTTCGCGGTAGTCGAAATAATCCGAAAATTTCACGCCCTCTTCGTTTTTACCCTTGATGACCTTGGAGGAAAGCGAGGCGGTCTGCCAGAGCTTCTCGCGCAGCTCTCCGAGCAGCGACGCATCTTCTGAAAAGCGCTCCATCAGAATTTCCCGCGCGCCTTCCAGCGCGCTCTTCAGATCAGGCACGCCTTTGTCGGCCTGCACGTAGGGCAATCCGGCCTCCTCGGGTTTGAGCGCGGGATTTTTCAGCAAAGCCTCGGCCAAGGGTTCGAGACCCGCCTCGCGCGCGATCTGGGCCTTGGTGCGGCGCTTGGGCTTGTAGGGCAGGTAAAGGTCTTCAAGTTGAACCTTCGTTTCGGCGGACAGGATATTTTTTTTCAGATCCTCGGTCAGCTTGCCTTGTTCCTGAATGCTCTCCAGGATGGCTTCCCGTCTTTTTTCCAGTTCTCGGAGGTATTCCAGACGGTCGGCCAGAACTCGCAGATGGTCGTCACTCAGCCCGCCCGTCATTTCCTTGCGGTAGCGTGCGATGAAGGGCACCGTGGAACCCTCATCCAAAAGAAGGACGGCAGCGGCGACCTGTTTATCTGAAACCGAGAGTTCCCGGGCGATTGTTTGAACGATTTTGAGCATGCTCGAAGCCCTTGAATTAAAGGGGGTTGTGAAAATTTTTCTGGTGCGCGGATTCTAGCAGAAAGGCTTTCTGGGTGACACAACAAAAGCGCCTCTGGGCTGTGGGCTGGGCCCGTTTGCAATCGCGCAAAAAGCCGAGCATACTTACGGCAGCTTCATCAACCTTTCAAGAAAGCGGGTTTTCCGGTGTTAAGTGTAAGACAACCCAGAAAAGTTTTGTTCTGGGGTGCAGTGCTGTGGTCGCTCATCCTGTCGGTCAGCTCGGTTCAGCCGCAGGCCTGCGCGCTTTTTTTCTTGAGAAGCACGGAACTTTTTCCCTTCGCTCATGCGTCCGCCTACGGATTTCTGTGTTTTGTCCTCTGCCTTTATTTCCGCTTTGAGCGGAAGACGCCTTTTCGGGCGAGCCTTCTGGCGCTTCTTCTCACCTTCTTCATCGGCGCCGGAACTGAGG
>VFQY01000143.1 GCA_018883425.1 Candidatus Omnitrophota bacterium
GACCTGAATGCCGAAACGGTACCACTTCGCGTTGACGCCGCCGGCCGCGTCCTTATCCTTGATATCCACGACCTGCCCGTCAGGCCAGGCCATGAGGTCCGGATCCACTTCAACACTGATGAAGCCGTCGCCGTCGCGGTCCGCAACCTGTTCACCCAGATCAATGCGGTAATAGAACACATACTGATTCGCGCCGATCTTAACGGCCTGGTGCTGGCTCGGATCAAAACCGTTCGGATTCGCGCCCGGAACCGTGGAGTCGAACACATCGAAGTTGCCGCGGCCGGGGATGAAAATTCTGACGACACCGGCCCCTTCGCGGTATTCCGTAATCGTCTTGCCCGCGAGCTGGGCGTCTGTCGCGGCGGTCACCTTCTTCGAAGCATCCAGCGTCAGGTCTTGTTTGAGCAGGTAGCCGTAAGCGGACTTGTAAGCGTCCGTCCCGACCGTGTACCAGGTCGTATCCCCCTTGAAACGGAACTTTTCCACGTTCGTCGGCCCCAGCGGCTGGGTCGGATCGGGGAGCTGGACTTCAATCTCACGGTTCGAGAAATTCGGATTGTTCGTATCAAACACCATCGGTACAGATTCAATCGACTTGACCATGCCGGAGCGGCGGAAAACATCGCCGCGCAGGCCGAGAATGCTTGTCGGATCCGAAGGATTGTTCGCCTGAGTGCCGATGCCGAAAAGAGCTTTCGCGATCTGATCCTGACGGAGCTTCGCGTTGGCGATTGTGCTGACGTCACCGCTGAAGGTTCCGTCAAAAGGCACATTCGTCACGGAAAACGCGATGATTCCTCCCGGAACCGGCGGCACAAAAGCGTTGGCGGGAACATTGGCCTCATAGTTCCGGACCCCTTCGTTGACGCCGAGGTCTGTCACCGGGTAAGACTTGCCGTCAATCATCACGTTCAGAACACCGGCTTCATTAGGGCTGACATTGACAACGCGTCCGTTCCAGGGCGCGTATTTTGTTTTGACGATGACCATCGGCTTGAAGCTGGTAATCGTCGTTTTCTGTTCTCCGCCGAAATTCGTCCACTGCCATTCGATACGCATGTTGACGCCGGATCCAACCACGCGGCGTTCCAGAACCTGAACAAAGGTCACGATTTCGCCTGGCTTGTCGTTCGTCGGCTCACGCAGGAACGTCACAAGACGGTAAAGGAATTCCTTGTCCATGTGCGTCGGATCGGGCTGGCCGGCCGGGGGCACGACAAAATCCGTCGGATGCTTGATGTTTCGAATGATGACATAGGTGCCGCCAGGCGCAAAGGTCTGGGCTGCATCAAAGGGGTTGGACGCAGCTCCGGGAGGCGGCGCAGCCCCATCCACAAATTCACCGGCCGTGAGATCAAACCATTTCTTGTCCATGTTGGTCTGGCTCCACTTGTAAACCGTATTATTTTTCAGATCGGTGGTACCCGATGAAGCCTTCGCCGTGAACGCATACCCTTCCGCGGTGTTATCCACCTGCGGTTTAAGATTGACATCCAGACCGCCATTAGCGCGAAGACGCGTCAGCTGATCAGCGCGGTGCTCCGCTTCGGCAATCGAACCCAGCGGGGAATCCACGCCTGTGCCGTTCGCAATTGAAAGGAGGTGCGCGTTGCCAACAATCTTCTGAATCAACGCGACAATCTTCTGTTTCTCCATCGAAAGCTGCGAAGGATAGTTCTGCTTAAGGAACGGATCCGAATTCGAAACATACTCCCGAAGGCCGTCGATCTGGGAAAGAATCTGGCGTGCGGCGGCCATCGACTGATTCATCGACTCAACGCGTTTATTCTCGGCTTCACGATAAAGTTCAAAAATAGCCGCCCGCGCGCCAGGATCCGTTTCAGATTCGTACAGGGCCACAAGAGACTTCTGAGCTTCGACCGCGGCAACCGCGTTATCACGATACTGACGAGCCTGGGCATAGGCGGTCATGATCCAGCCCAGATCGCCGAGCACTTTCTGGATCGCAATGGCATCAAGAGCCGTGGGTTCAATATCCTTCAACAGGCGGAGCATTTCCTGATTCTCGTCATAGCTCTGCGTGATCGCTTTCATATCGCGATAGAAGTCCGCGATTCCTTTCCCTCCGCCCTGAACGCCGCCGATATAACGGTTCATCTCTTTAGCGAAAATCTCCGCCGCCGTTTTAAGATCCATGTAAGAAAGCGTCTTGCTTTCCGAATCGATCAGCATTTTGTCAAACATGTCAAAAGCCCCCAGATCCGCAAGCACATTGTTCAGCAGGTTCGCGTTCACGGAAATAGCGGCTTTCTGATCCTTGATCACCTTCTCCATATTCAAAAGCTCCAGAGAAACTGTCTTGAGGTCGATCAGCGCGGCTTTAAGTTCGTTGCCCGCAAGCACGCCCGAGCGCAGAACCTCAGCCGTCTGAGTTTTAGCGGCGAGCGCCTGACGGAACACCATGTCATACCAGTGCAGAAC
>VFQY01000012.1 GCA_018883425.1 Candidatus Omnitrophota bacterium
CTCAATGGCCAGCGACCGGGGGTCGGCAAGCGGGATCACGAAACCGCGGAGCGCGGTAATTTCACGCTCTTCATCCTTCGGCTCTTTTGCGCCGGAAAAGGCACCCGAGTGAGGAGCCTCCGAAGCGGGGGTATCTGAAGCTTTCGACCGCCAATCAATGACCCCAAGAGCCGCTGCATTTTCTGCAGACCAGGCAGACCCGTGCGCCGACAGCGCAGGGAGAAAAAAAAGGAAAAACAATAGCGTCCGATGCTGGGACTTGAGCAAAACAGACCTCCGGAAGTGATGCTTCTTTATCGGCAGGGAACGTCAAAAAAATCAGCGTAAAATTAGAAGCCGTCGAAATTGCGCAGGTAGGTCGTGAGGTTGATGTTTTTTCCGGCAATATCCAGTTTGCGGCGGATGTGATTGCGGTGGCTTTCCACGGTTCCTTCCGAGATGTCGAGGTGAAGGCCTATATCTCTTGAGGAATACCCTTTTTTTATCATCGAGCAGACCTGAATTTCCTTGGGCGTCAAACGGTAAAAGCGTTCCTCGACTTTCAACCCGAATGACCGGGTCAGATCCCGTAGATTTTTTTCGATCTGGATCAGCGGCGGCAGAGGAACTTCGCCTCCGCTGCTCTTGGCTTTTTCCAGGAGAGGAAGAAGCACTTGATGAATATTTTCCGTGACGCGTTTTTGAATTTCCTGTTTTTCCTGCTCCATCCTTTCAAGAGCGTCCCGGAAAACAGACTCGGGCGGAGACTCCGCATCCGGCTCTTTGCCCAGCCTCTTGAGTTCCAGATAAAAAAGCATCCCTCCCTGCACTTCCATTCCTGCCTGAGACAGAGGCCAGCCCGTGACGAGATAACGGCGCTCCCCGATGACTTCTTCCACCCGCAGACTCTCCCCGCCGAGAACCCGCTGACAGAGCAGCAAAGCATGCGGGGTCAGGATGGGCTTCTGCATTTCCAAGTCAACGGACAACAGACCGATGCTGCCGATCAGCTGGCCTCCGGCAAAACAGCACTGAGGCACCGGGTCAAAAACAAGCCAGGCACAATCGGGAATGCGGTGAAACAAACTCGTCATTAAATCGGATTTCTGAAGCGGCACGCCGTCACGCAGTCTTTCGTCCCTAGAGGACAACTCAAACCTTCTTTTTCGAAGGCGCACGCAACATTTTTGTTTCAAATACGGGAATCAGGAACGGAAACAGGGTTTCCGCCGATGCAGACAGCATCGTCCGTGCCAGGATTGATTTTGCGGAAATTTAGGCGCGCGTTTTCAGATAGGACTCAGCGCCAAGCTTTTGCAGGCGGGCGATCTGAGTTTTGACCTTACCCTCCTGAGCCTTGCGGAATTCTTTCAAGGCGCGCATCAGACGGGCATCCGAGAGAGCAAGAATCGAGGCCGCCAAAAGCCCTGCGTTACGGGCTCCGTTGATCGCAACAGTCGCGACAGGAATGCCGGCCGGCATTTGAACGATGGACAGGAGAGAGTCCAGGCCGTTCAAGGAGGAAGATTTCACGGGAACACCGATCACGGGCAGCGCGGTCATCGCGGCAGTCATGCCGGGTAAATGCGCAGCGCCGCCGGCTCCGGCGATAATGACCCGAATGCCTCGCTTCTCGGCGGATCGGGCGTAACGGTAGAGACGTTCGGGCGTGCGGTGCGCTGAAACCAGGGTCACCTCGCACGCAATGCCTAGGGATTCAAGAACTTCTGAAGCCTCCTTCATGACAGGAAGATCTGAATCGCTTCCCATGATCACCGCGGCTTGAGGATTGTTTTTTTCAGCTGGCCTTGATTTTGATTTCACGGCTGACCGCCTTTGCGATTTGGATGGCCTCGCGGGCAAGGGGCCGAAGAACTGTCAAATGCCCCATCTTCCGAAACGGCCGGGTTTCTTTCTTGCCATATAAATGAACGTAAACACCCTTGGCGTCAAGCGCCTTGGAAAGTCCCTCATAAGAAGCCGGCCCGCTGTGCCCAGCTTCCCCGAGAAGATTGACAATCGCTGCTGCCGATACCTGCTCGGCGGGTCCGAGCGGAAGCCCGATCAATGCCCGGAGCTGCTGCTCATACTGCGACGTCAGACACGCCTCGATTGTATGATGTCCGCTGTTGTGCGGCCTCGGAGCAATTTCGTTGACCAGCACTTCACCCTCGCGCGTCACAAACATCTCCACAGCCAGAACTCCGACATAGTCGAGTTCCACAAGAAGCCGGCGCGTCACCTCGGCGGCTTTTCTGTGTACAGTCTCAGAGACATCCGCCGGGGCCAGCAGATAATCCAGAAGATGCAGCTGAGGGTCCATGACGATTTCAGCGGTGGGATAAATTTCAATATCCCCCGAGCGCCCGCGCGCACCGATCACAGCGATTTCTTTGACGAAAGGAATTTCTTTCTCTAAAACGCTGGGCGCATCAAACGCCGCGGGAAAGTCCTCGGGTGTGCGCATCTTAAGAACTCCCTTTCCATCGTAGCCCGAGACCCGAAGCTTCTGAACCGCCGGCAGAAAATCGGTATGTTGAATCAAATCCTGCCGCGACTGAATCAGAAAAAAATCGGCTGTCGGAATGCCCAGCTGCCGGTAACGCTGCTTCTGCAGGCCTTTATCCTGAATCATGCGGATCACTTGCGGGCGGGGAAAAACCTGGACTCCGCTCTTTTCCAGTTTCTCGAGCCCGTCAGCGTTAACGTGCTCGAATTCAATGGTCACGGCGTCGAGATCCTTGCCGAAACGGTAAACGGCCTCGGCATCCAGAGGGTTGCCGCGCACGAAGCCTGCGCAGAAACCGCGGCATGGGGGATCCTCCTCGCTGTCCATCACGTGGACCGAGACAGGATATTTCAAAGCGGCCTGCAGGAACATGCGTCCCAGCTGTCCGCCCTTGATCATTCCTATTTTCAGGTGCTTCAGCTGCATGGCTAAAACTTTTCCGGCCTTAGAACTTCCACATCCGCGACATACAGAACCATCGCGTAATCTTTATAGTAACGTTCGCTTAAGTGCTGAAGAATAGCATCTTTCACGCGCGACTCGCAAATAACTTCCATGCGGATATTGCTGGATTGATCCCAGTCGCCGCTGCGGCTTCCCCTCGAGCCCTCCCCTCGCGCCTCCGTCACGGTGTAACCGTGAGCGCCCAGACGTTTCACATCCTCCGCCAAATCATTTTCAAGAGACGATTCCGTGATGATCGTAATAAGTTTGCGCACCGCTGAATTCATAGGTCACCTCACCCAGGAAAAAACCAGTTTCGTTATGAAGAGATAGATCGGAATTCCGACCGTAAGATTGAAAGGAAAGGTCACGCCCAGAGAGGCCGTCAAATAATACGCGGGATTAGCTTGCGGTATCGCGACGCGCACAGCCGCAGGTGCGGCGATGTAAGACGCGCTTGCCGCGAGCGTAGCGAGAACAGCCGTGCCCCCGAGCGACAGTCCGCAAAGAGCTCCCGCCCAAGCTCCCAAAAAGCCGGAGATCAGCGGCATGCCCAGCGCGAAAACAGCGAGACGCGGACCCGCCAGACGCAAATCCTTGATGCGCCGCGAAGTCACCAGCCCCATCTCGAGCAGGAACAGCGCAAGCACCCCCTTAAAGGGCTCTACAAAAACGCGCTTGATCGGCTCTGCGTGTTCTGCCGAAGTCAGAAAGCCGATCAGCATCGAGCCGAGCAGCAGGAAAATACTCTTACCGAAAAAAACTTCGTGCATCAGTTTTTTCCAGGATACTGCCTCGGACCCGGGTTCGAATACCCGGGACAGGACAATCGCTACCATAATCGCGGGAACTTCGAGCACGACGAGAAGGACCGTGACAATCCCCTCGTAAGGGATGTCCATCTTCTGGAGCGTTCCCAAAACGACTGCGAAAGTGACGGCACTGACCGACCCATAATGCGCGGCGAGAGCCGCCGAGTCGGGATTCGAGAAACCCGCGGCTTTCCGCAAAAGGAAGTAGGCGATGAGGGGAATCATAATTCCCAGCAGCAGGCTGGCCGCGATCGGCGGAAATGCCGCCGCTGCCGTCACGCTCTGGAGAGCGAATCCTCCCTTGAGCCCTATCGCGATGAGCAGGTAAAGACTCAACGTTTCGTAGAGCGGCTGAGGAATTTTTAAATCCGAGCGCGCAACGCCTGCGAGAATCCCGAGCAAGAAAAACAGGACAACGGGGTCGAGTAAGTGTTCCATGAGCCTCCTTGAATTGATGTGTTAAGCGCGGGTGTACCGCGCAAGATCAGTAAGCCTCACTGGGAAAATAGTTCATCGAGAGCATTTTTCTCATTCTGGACAATTCGATTCAGCATCTCCTCGATTTTTGCGGACTCCCCGGGAATCACTTGGCGCACGTTTTTCCTCCACAGCGGAAACCTTTTCAAGAAAATCCGTGTCCCAGGCGTCCAGCTCAGCGCCGTTTCGGCGCAGATCCTGGAGGACGCTTTCATAGACAATCAGGACAAGGTAGGCGTCATCCAGATACCCGAAAAAAGCATAATCTTCCTCAGGCAAAAAGTCCTTCGGGTGATAGAGGTAAGTCAGAAGAAATCCGCCCAGGCGCTTGATGGCCGGCGAGGCCTCTTCCCCCTGCCAATGCCGATAAGACCGGGACACGAGCCCCGGCATCATCATGATCACCTTGCGAAGACGCTTCTCGAGAAGCTGCGTCGCCCGTTTTCCGACTCTCTTGCGTATCGAAAACCGGAAGGCATCTTCGGGATCAGCCGCTAATTCCTTCAGCCTGTCCTTGAATGCTCGAAGCATGCGTCACCCCCTGTGGTTTGCCCTGACGGGCGTTTTCACGGAACACACGGAGTTTCGCATTGACTGTCACTTTTAAAAAATAGATAATTTTTCTTATTTCCATTGAAAAAATAAAATTATGATACCCTTCAATTATCATCATCTCTACTACTTTTACAACGTCGCGAAGGAAGGGTCTGTCTCCCGCGCCGCAAAAAAACTCCGCCTCGCGCAGCCCACGCTGAGCGCCCAACTCAAACAGTTCGAGACCTGGCTCGAGCGGAAACTCTTTCTTCGCGAGGGCAGAAAACTTCTCCTCACCGAAGACGGCTTTAAGGTTCTTTCGTATGCCGAAACGATTTTTGACGCCGGCAAGGAAATGCTCGACCACTTGAACGATTCTCCCTCGGAGGGCAAAGGCCGCCTTCAGATCGGTGTTTCAGGCTTCATTCCCAAAACGATTGTCGATGCCCTTGTCCGCTTCGTGCTCGACAAAGCGCGGGGAACATTTCTGACGGTCACAGAAAAAGATCCAGCCGCCATGAAAGAAGACCTGGAAACGCACAAGCTGGATCTGATTATCAATGATCTGCCCTTCCGCGGTTCCCGTGAGGAGGGCCTGGAAAACTTCCTTCTCGCAAAAATCCCGGTCGTCTTCTGCTCAAGCCGCTCTCTGGCTCCGCGCTTCCGCTCAATACCGGCAAGTTTCAACGGCGCTCCCATGATTCTGCCGACAGCTCAGAGCCAAACCTATCACGCCCTTCAGGAATTTTTTCTCGCCCGCAAGATCACACCCAATATTATTGCGGAAATTCAGGATGTCGAAGTTGCCCGCAGGCTTGCACTTTCCGGTAAAGGCATCGTTCCCCTCAACAGGATCACCGCGGCTCAGGCGCCGGCCAAAGAGAAGCTTGTCATCCTGGGACCTTCGCTGCGCCTGCCTATCTTCGAGAATCTTTACCTGACGCGCAAAAAACGACGTCAGCCTCATCCCGTGGCGGCGAAAATTATTGATGAATTCAGGATCCAGTAGCTCCCTGAATCTTTTCTCGGCCAAGCCTCGGAACCAGACTCCGCACAGCTTCGGCGATGAGCAGAAACGCCAGCAGGGTCAGTACCAGGGCCGCGGCGCCGATCGCGTCACTGGGAAATCGTCCTTGTGCCAAGGCGGTCAAGAGCGGTTTCATCATGAGAAAAAGTGACCAAAGAGTCATCGCGAGAATAAAGGCCATCGGCAGCGCCGCGAGAACCCAGGCCTTACCGCTTCGCGCCATCCAGGCAGCGATCGTCATGAGAGTCAGAGCTGCAAGAAGCTGATTCGACGTTCCGAAGAGCGTCCAGAAAACTTTCCATGCCGGAAGGACGGATCCATCGGGACCCGTGACCTTGAGCGAAACGCAGGCGAGCGGAATTGCAAGACTGATAAGGACCGCGGCCCAGCTTCCCCACTTCCCCCTCCAACCCGTGAGCTCCTGAATGATATAGCGGGCCAGCCTTGTCGCCACATCCAGCGTGTCATAAATAAAAGTCGTGAATGCCAGCAGGGTAAAAGCCCTCGCAAAATCCGCAGGTATTCCTAGGTGCTGAACAAAATTACCAAGCCCTTCGGCATAGACCCGGTCCGGCGAGGCTCCGGCAAGCGCACTCCCCTTGGCCAGGACCATCACCGTCGCAAGAGCCAGAAAAGCCACCAGTCCCTCGAGAAGCATGGCCCCGTAACCCACCGCATGACAATCTGTTTCCTTGGCGATCTGTTTCGACGTCGTCCCTGAGCAGACGATCCCATGAAATCCGGAACATGCGCCGCAGGCGACCGTGACAAATAAAATGGGAAAGAGGGGCGCTCCCTTTTCACTGGTGAAACCCAGGAAAGCCGGATACTGAATCTGCTCGCCTCCCAAAAGGAGCCCGATGAATCCTGCCGCGAGAATGGCGTAAAGAAAGAAGCCTCCGAGGTAGCCTCGGGGCTGAAGAAGGAGCCAAACCGGAATCACAGAAGCTACGAGACAGTATAGAAGCAGCAGGTAATTCCATATCTGCTGAGGGCTTAAACCTCCGAAGGAGGGAATGACAAGCGGCACGGAGGGCCCAAGAACAATGCTCAAAAAAACCAGCGGCAGAAAAATCAGCGTGGCGGCCCATAGCGGAACTCTGGAGAATTTCAGCACGGCCCCCATCCCCAGGCCGAGAACCAGGTACATCATCGAAGAGGCAGCCACGGCGCCTCCCAGCTCAGGATCAACAAACGAACTGCTGGTCAAATCCGTGAAGGCAATGATGACGTAGAGAAGCGAGAGCCATACAAACCCGAGAAAAGCCAGATAACCGCGGCGGCCGAATTGTTCGCCCACGATATCGACGATCGACCGGGCTTTATGCCGGACGGAACCTACCATGCTCGAAAAATCATGCATTGCCCCGAAAAAAACCGCGCCCGCGACGATCCAAATCAGGACAGGAAGCCATCCAAACCAGAGGGATGCAAGAATGGGCCCTACAATCGGTCCCGCCGCGGCGATCGCTGAAAAATGCTGCGCCAAAAGAAACCGCTTACCGGTCGGCACAAAATCCACACCGTCGTTGACTTCACAGGCAGGCGTCTTGCGGTCCTGTTTGAGCTCCAGGTGCCGTGCTAAAAACCGCCCGTAGGTCAGATGCGCGGCTCCGAAGACTGCCGCGACGATGAGTGCAAGGGTGAAGAGACTCAAACTCGGATTTTTCCTTTACGCTCGTTTAATGATTTCAAGCTCTTCCTGCGACTTCTCGGCATCGCGGATCACAAGGGCGATCAGCAGAACAGCCGCCCCCGCCGCGCACCAGAAGACAGGCACCGAGTTTTCGTATTTAACGACGAGCGGTATGGCCAGCAAGGCCACCATGTTCATCACCTTGATCAGCGGATTCAGTGCGGGACCCGCCGTATCTTTGAGGGGATCTCCGACCGTATCGCCCGTTACTGACGCCTTGTGCGCCTCCGAACCCTTCCCCCCGAGAACGCCGTCCTCAATCAGTTTTTTTGCATTGTCCCAGCCGCCGCCGGCATTCGACATAAAAACCGCGAGGAGCTGGCCCGAAAGAATCATGCCGGCAAGAAATCCTCCGAGAGCTTCTTTCTTCAGAAGAAAGCCCACGATCAGCGGCGCTGCGATTGCAAGAATACCGGGGCGGATGAGTTCCTTCTGGGCCGCCGCTGTGCAAATGGCCACAACGCGGGCGTAATCCGGCAGCTTCTTGCCTTCCCAGACGTCCTTGTCTTTGAGCTGCTCGCGGACTTCCTTCACGATAAGAAATGCTGCGCGTCCTACAGCCTTGATCGTCAGTGAGCTGAAAAGAAAAGGAATGGACCCTCCGATCAGAAGCCCGATGAAGACATTCGGGTAAGAAACGGAAAGACCTGCGGCGATCGTATCGTAAGCATCCTTGGTGATCGTGCTGATGTCAGTGATGTAGGCATTGAAGAGTGAAATCGCCGCGACGACCGCGGAGGCAATCGCGATACCTTTGGTAATCGCCTTCGTGGTATTTCCGACGGCATCAAGATCTGACAGGATCTGACGCGCTTCACGAGGAAGCTTCGCCATTTCTCCGATGCCGTTGGCGTTGTCGGCAACCGGTCCAAAAACGTCCATCGAAATATTATCGCCGGTAAGCGTCAGCATGCCGATCCCGCACATGGAAACTCCGTAAGCGACAAAAGTCGGGTCCGTTCCCGTGTAAATGAGCGCTGACATCGCAATCGCGCTTCCGATCACAAGAATGGCCCACACCGTACTCTCGAGCCCCACGGCAAAACCCGTAATGATGGCCGTCGCATGACCGGTCTGACAGGATTCGGCGATCGACTTCACGGGCTTGTGTTCCGTGTGCGTGAAATACTGCGTCAGCCGCTGAATGGCCAGCGCCAAAACGATGCCGACAAACGTGGCCCAAACCGGCCGCATATCCAGCCCCGCGATCCCGAGATTGGCCCAAACGGCAAGCCCCTCATATTCGGGTTTTCGGAAATAAAAAAAACCCGCCAGGACAAATCCCGTGACAGACACGGCTGCAGAAATGAAAAAACCATTCGTAATCGCCTTCATCGCGTCGCGAAGATCATCGGTCGTTCGGACTGCGTAGGTTCCTACAATCGAAGCGATCACCCCGATGGCCCGCACGAGGAGCGGAAAGATCACACCTTGATGGCCGTAAGACGCCCACCCGAGAATCATCGCGGCCACGATCGTCACTTCATAAGACTCAAAAATGTCCGAAGCCATTCCGGCGCAGTCTCCGACATTGTCGCCGACGTTGTCGGCAATCGTCGCGGCATTGCGCGGGTCATCCTCCGGAATATCTTTTTCGATTTTCCCCACGATGTCAGCCCCCACGTCGGCCGCTTTCGTGAAGATGCCGCCCCCCACGCGCATAAAAAGCGCGATCAAGGTACCTCCGAAACCGAAGCCCAGAAGGACTTCATAGGCTTTTTCCCCGTAAATCATGAAGATGAGCGTGCCGCCGAATAGCCCTAGACCATCCGTCAGCATTCCGGTGACCGTTCCTGTGCGGTAGGCGACTTTGAGCGCTTCGCTGAAACTCCGCCGCTGCGCGGCAGCCGCCACGCGGACGTTGCCGCGGACCGCGAGGTTCATCCCGATGAATCCCACCATCGCCGAAAAGATTGAGCCCATGAGGAAGGCACACGCCCGTCCCACCGCGATATGCGCTGACCCGGCGGTGAAATAAAGAGCCGCCGTCACGAGCAGAATCAGAAATGAAATTGTCTTGAATTGTTTATAAAGGTAAGCGTTCGACCCGATCAGAATCGCACGGCTGATCTTCTGCATTTCTGCCGAGCCCTTGTCTGCCGAGAGAACCTGGGCACAGAGAAAACCTGCGTAGAGGAGGCCGAGAATCGCGGCGGCCAAGACGCCCCAAAGGGCAACGACTTCAAGCTGGGTAAATCCATCGAGATTAAACAAGTTGCGCCTCGCTTGTTTGGATCTTCGGTTGGGTTGATCGTTCTCTTCTAAGTCTGTTTTTGGGGCCGCAGCACAGACAAAAGAATCGACGCCGCGAGCACGGCGGCAATCACTGCTAGCGCAACGGCCACAGGGATTTTAAAAAATTCCGCGATGACCATCTTGATTCCGACGAAAATCAAAATAACGCCGAGACCGTAATTCAGGTAGTGAAACATTTTCATCAGCCCGGAGAGGGCAAAGAAAAGAGCCCGGAGCCCGAGAATAGCAAACGCATTTGAAGTGTACACGATAAACGGATCTACGGAAATCGCCAGGATCGCAGGAATGGAGTCCATCGCGAAAATCACATCCGTCGTCTCCACTACTAAGAGAACGACAAAAAGCGGCGTGGCATAAAGCCTTCCGTTTTCACGCACAAAAAAACTCTTTCCCCGGTAGTCCGAGGTCACGGGCATGAACCGCCTGAAAATCCTGAGAACAATGTTTTTTTCGGGATCGACATCCTTGTCATCTTTCGCAAACAGCTTGGCGCCGGTCACGATCAGAATGGCGCCGAAGACATAGATGATCCAATGGAATCTCTCAATCAGCGCAATGCCGGTGAAGATAAAGAGCGCCCGCATCAAAAGCGCGCCGACGATACCCCAGAAGAGAACCGTGTGCTGATATGCGGCAGGAACTCTGAAAAACGAGAAAAGAAGGAGAAAAACGAAAAGGTTGTCGACGCTGAGCGATTTTTCGAGGACGTAACCGGCCAGAAACTTCATGGCCTTCTCAGCGCCCCAGTAATGGTAGATGCCCGCGTTAAAAACCAGCGCCATTGCGATCCAGACGGCGCTCCAGAGGAGAGCTTCCCGTATTTTGACCTCATGCTCTTTGCGGTGAAAAACCAGAAGGTCCACCATCAGCATGACCGCGATAAAGATGTTAAAGTAAATCCAGATCAAAAAGAATCTCCGGGAAAGCCGCAGTTGAGCAAAGATGCTCCGACATTCTAATCAGAAATACCGGAATGAGAAGCAAAAGATGGTCCCCGCGGCAATTTCTCAGCCGATACGTTTATGAAACTTTCGAATACTGATCCCGACGACAAGGAGCGCCATTGCCGCGAGCGGGATGATCTGAGGGATCAAATCCGAAAATCCGAGTCCTTTGAGAATAATGCCGCGAATGATCTGCACAAAGTAAGTCAGGGGTATGAATTGGCTGATCACATAGATGGGCAAGGGCATCCCCTCCCGCGGAAACATATACCCGGATAGGAGAATCGAGGGGGGAACAATAAACATGACCATTTGCGCAGCCTGCTGCTGGTTATTCGAAAGAGTCGACGCCAAAAGCCCGATCCCCAGACAAACCGTCAAAAACAGGAATGTCAGCAAGAGGAGCGTTAGAAGATTACCCCGGATGGGTATGTGAAAGAGGATCTGCGCGGCCGCGATAATCGCAACAGAGATGAACATGCCGATGCCGATGTAGGGGATCAGCTTTCCGATCATGATTTCATAAGGCTTGACCGGCGTCACGAGAAGCTGCTCGATGTTACCCATCTCTTTTTCGCGGACAATGGCCGAGGCTGTGATCATCGGAATCAGCACCTGCAGCAGGAGCCCCACAAGACCTGGGACCATAAAAAAGGGCGTTTTAAGATCCGGGTTGTACCACATCCTAGGGCGGAAATCGACGGCCGCCTTTTCGGCGGATCCGGCTCCGGAAAATTCTCTCTGAAGGAACGCGGAAACAATTGCCCGGCTTGTGTTCAGCGCCGTGTTTGCGGGATTAGAATCCGTTCCGTCAATCACAAGCTGAAGCGGCGGCTCGCGTCCGGCAAGCGCCTCGCGCATGAAGTCGGGAGGAATGTGAAGGCCTGCCTTAGCTCGGCCCCGATCAAGCGTTTGCCGGAAATCCAAGGGGGATTCGACATGCTTGACGGCATCGAAATAGGCAGACTGTTCAAAGGCCTCGACCAAACGGCGGCTCATCGAAGTCCGGTCCTCATCGTAGACAGCCATCGCCAGGTGTTTGACGTCGCTATTGATACCGTATCCGTAAATAATGAGCTGAACCAGAGGCATCGTGACGATCAGCATGAGCGTACTCCGGTCCCGGAGGATATGAAGGAACTCTTTCTTGGCAATCGCCTTAATCCGTCTCACGGTTTTCCTCCCGAGCGAGCGCCGCAAAAACATCTTCGAGCCCCGCGCCCACAGGTTTGACAGCGTTGATGCGGAGGGCATTTTCGCGAGCCGCCTCCATGAGGGCCGGCATCGCTGTCTCCGGACTTTCAACGTTTAAGTGAAGAGCGGTTCCGTAGACCGTCATATTGATCAAACCCGGAAGTCCGCGGAAGATCTTCGAAGCTTTGAGGAGGGGCTCACACTGGACTTCCAAAACTTTTCCGGGGATTTGCGCCTTGAGCTGCGCGGGTGCGCCTATCTTGAGGATTTTTCCGCGGCTGATGAAAGCAATTTGAGCGCATCGTTCCGCTTCCTCCATATAGTGCGTGGTCACGAAAAGGGCCACGCCCCGGGCGGCTAACTCGTACAGGACTTCCCACAGATCCCGCCTCGAAAGAGGATCAATGCCCGCTGTCGGTTCATCGAGAAACAATATTTTGGGATCATGCAGAAATCCGTTGGCAATCGCAAGCCTCTGCTTCCACCCCCCGGACAAATGCCCCGCCAGTCTGTCTTTCCAGGGACCTAACCCCGTCAGTTCGTAAACTTCCCGGATTCTTTTCTCAAGTCTTTCACCCGTGAGCAAATAAATACTGCCGTAAAAACGGAGATTTTCCTCGACGCTCAGGTCGCCATAGAGACTGAAGCGCTGAGACACATAGCCGATCGATTCCTTGATCTTTTCGGGATCCCGAGTCACATCGAAACCTGCCACCCAGGCACTGCCCGCCGTCGGCTGAAGAATTCCGCAAAGCATTCGAATCGTCGTGCTTTTTCCGGCTCCGTTCGAACCGAGAAAACCAAAAATGCTGCCGTAGGGAATTTCGAAGGATACACCATCCACGGCGGTGAACTTGCCGAATTTCCGGGTCAGCGAATCAGCACGGATAGCGGTCTGCATCACGGGGAGACCTTCCCGTTTTTGAGCGTAACTTCAGCCGCGACTCCGGGTCGAACAAACTCCTCTGCGTCATCAAGATTCACTTTCACCGCAAAGGTTTGCGTTACCCGCTCTTCGGGCGTCTGAACGTTCCGCGGAGTAAATTCTGCCTGGGGGGCGACATAGCTGACATGACCCGGGTAGCGTTTGCGGATACCGTCGAAGCGGATCAGAGCTCCCTGACCTAATCGGATTTTGTTGATCTGTCCTTCCGGAACGTAGATTCTCACCCAAAATTTACTATCGTCTCCCACAACCACGACGGGACTGCCCGCAGCGGCGATCTCCCCGGCCTCGTGGACTTTCAGGAGCACGATGCCGTCAACCGGGGAAACAATACTCTGATCCTCCAAGCTAAGTCTGGCCAGCTCCAGCGACTGCTCCGAAACGCCGCCCGCCTTGAAGAGGGCTTCAGCCCGCTTAAGGTCCTTTGCATTTTGATCATACCGGTCCAAAACCGCCAGCAGGTCACCTCTTCGAACCCTGCTCCCTTCGTCCACGTTGAGCTGGCGAATCCGTCCTGCAGCCCGCGCGCCGACCTTGTGTTCAGTCATTTCGAGCGTACCTGTAAATTTCATCTTTTCGCCGAACGGAGACAGTGAACAGCTCAAATAAAAAAATGCAGGCAGACAAAGAACAGCTAATTTCAAGGACTTCATGATTCCTCCGCTGAGAACACCTGAGACAGACGGCCCATCGCATGAGCCGTTCTGACGAATGCGAGCTGAAGAAGAGCCTCCCCCTCGCTGCGGAGGTCCGCAGCTTCAAGGTAAGCGCTGTAAACCTGGTAACGCTCAGCCGGAGCCGCCATGCCCTGCCGATATCTATTCAAAGCGTAGGCCCACTCTCTCCTCGCTGTCCGGTAGCGGCGCTCGCGCACCTCTGCTTGAAACGCCGCCTCTTGAAGGTGCTCAAGAGCCGAGGCAAGAGCCGCATCGACGGACAGAAGCGCGTCTTTTTTTTGAGCTTCCGCCTCCCGAAGAAGACTCCGGGCCTGCTTGAGGTTAAAAAGTTTTCGTCCCCCCTCGAACAGAGGCCAGTCGACCTTGGCGGCAAGTGTGTAGGTTGGATCCCAGCTCGAAGGCTCGGTTCCGCTGGGTCCGTAATCAGCAAGACCCGATACCCGCGGTAGAAAATCGGCGGCCGCTGCTCTTCGCTCGGCCTTTCTGTCTGCGACGAGTGCGTCCAGCCTGAGAACATCCGGATGTTCTTCGTGAGGCGGTCTTCTCGAAAGATCCAGTCCTGACCAAAGGCCCGCCCTTTCACGGACGGGAAAAATCACCGGAGTCCCTGGATCCAGAGCTAAAGAAGCAAGAAGTTCACGCCGCCTCGCGGAGGCCGCCGCCCGGCTCGACTCTAAAGTTTCCCGCGCCGCCAGAACTGCATCAGCAGCGCGGTCAGCTTCAAGCGCCGTGCCGCTTCCGTTTCGGGCCGCCTCGTGAGCCGTTTCGGCCCCAAGAAGCCGGCTGGCCAAAGACGCTTCTGCCGAACGCATCTGCTCGCAGGCCCGCTTAGCATCAAAGTACAGAGCCGCCGTAAGTGCAAGAACGTCTTCACGTGTTTTAACCCGCTCGGCCTCCGAGAGTTTCTTGGACGCACGGGCGGCCCTGAGACGCTCAAAAGCTCCCCAATCGAAGAGCGCCTGCTGCGCCGCAAGCCTCGCATCGAAAGCATTAAAAGGCCCCACAACGGGTTCCCTCGTAGGCGCGGGTATGCCCATCGCCAGAAGGTTGAGCGTGCGGCGGCTCTGGGATGCGCTCACATGGACCTGCGGCAAAAGCTGTGCCGCGGCAGTGCCGGCCCTCGCATAAGCCTGCTGAACTTTTTCATCCGCAAGAAGAATGTCGAGATGCCGCGATGCAGCGGTTTCCAGCGCCTCTGCAAGATTCAAACGAAGCGGCCCCTCGGCAAAGCAGGCGCCCTCAAGACCCAGCGTCAGAAAGAGCACCGCCGCGGCTGCGCTTTTAAGCATCTTCAGATCCCTTCATCTCAATGAGCCTGAAGTTTAAGGAGTATTTTATGCAAAGTCCGGCACTCGGCCTCGTCGAGAGTTTCCAGCACCGGCGACCAGCGGTGCGCGGCCGCTTTTTGAAAATCGCGGATAAACTGATCGCCTTGCGCCGTGGCCTCGACGGAAATCCGCCTTCGATCTCCCGCGTCCTGCACACGTCGAACGTAGCCTAAACGAACCAGACGTTCGATGATGCCCGTCACAGTCGGCATGGAAACTTTCATATCCCCGGCCAAATCACTCATCGATCTTTTCTTTTGAGACCTCACGGCCATTGGCATCATGAATTGCGTTTGAGTCACTCTGCGGGCCGAGAAAAAATCCAGATGCATGCCGCGGATAACTCCGGGAACCATCGACGCTAAGGCAAGACTTAAAACTCTGGAATTCATCACTCTCCTTAATACTTAGGTTAAGCTACGCATTAAGCTGAACAAAATAACTGTCAAGCTTGGTTTTGAAAAATTAACGCGCCTGGATCAGAGCAGAAAAAACGGTCTCGGCAAGCGCCCGCCCGCGGAAGGTCAGGGCCGCTCGTCCCTGCGAGATTTCGGTGAGGCCCGCGTCCGAGAGCCTTTTCAGAACGGGCCGGACCGCCTCGCCGATACGGGTAAAATCCGCCAGCGTGACACCTCGGTCAAGCCTCAAGCCGGTCAGCAAGTTCTCCCACTCGATATCCTCGGGACTGAGCCGGTCCGAAACAGCCGGCTCCCACTCGGACGCTTCGCAGCGGCGCAGGTAGTCGGGCACGGTCTCCGCGAATTGCGAGCGGATCCCGTTCAGGTAACGGAAGGCTCCGGGACCCAGACCCAGATAGTCCTGATTTTCCCAGTAAAGCAGGTTGTGCCGGGATTCCCCGCCCGGCCGGGCAAAACTCAGCAGTTCATAATGCCGGTACCCCGCGGCCTCGAGCGCCGTCACCGCAGTTTCAAACATCGCGAAATGCTCGCCCTCATCGGGTAAACGAAGCCTGCCCTGGTTCTGCAGGATTCCGAACCGGGTCTTTTCATGAACCTCAAGATCATAAAGCGTAATCTGAGAAGGGGCCAAGGCAAGAGCTTGGTTCAGTGATTCCCGGAAAATCGCGGGCGTTTGACCCGGTAAGCGGAAGATCAGGTCGAGGCTGATATTCTCGATGCCGCCCGCCCTGAGCAGAGACACTGCCTCGCGGATTTGCTCCGCCCCATGCGGACGCCCCATGGCTTTCAGGAGCTCTTCCTGAAAAGCCTGCGCACCGACGCTGGCTCGGTTGACCCCCGCCGAGACAAACGCCTGCACCTTTTCAGGAGAAACGTCCCCCGGATTGATTTCAACCGTGAACTCCCGGACTTTGTCCCAGATGAAAGATTTTTTCAAGAAGCCCACGGCCGCCGTAAATTCATCCTCCGTAAGCTGAGACGGAGTCCCCCCGCCGAAATACACTGTCTCAAAGGCAAGGCGGCCGTATTGTTTTTCCGCCTGAAGGACTTCCCTCCTCAGGGCTTCAAGGAAACGCTCACGCTGAGGCGGCGTCCTGTCCAGGGTGATGACAAAATTGCAGTAGTGACATTTCACGCTGCAAAAGGGGACATGCACGTAGAGCCCGATTCTTCGGGCCGACGGAGAGCGCAGGTGTTCCTCAGGCATGCTGAAGCGCATCGGTCAAAGTTTTTTCCTCTGACTCGGCGGACTTTGAAGTTTGCATTTCATGCCGCAAAACCTTCTCCCGTTCAGCCAGCGAATGAAAAAGACCTTCAAGAGCCTGAATCGTCACATAGTCCTCGATGGCGGGAAGCTCGTAAAGAGAGGCAACAGGAAGTTCTCTGTAATGCTGAACGACGGCGCGGTAACGGCGGGCCCCGTCATAGGAAGCGAGGGTGCGCGTCAAAACGGGGCGGTAAATCTCGATCAGCTCGTCTCTGAAACGGGCGCGGAAAAGCTCACTTGCGCTCGGGCCTTTATTCTTCAGGGTCTTTCGGGCGTCCTCGAACGTCATGGGTTCAAGCCTTTCCAGAAACATCGGCAAGGCTTCCGGCGAGGCCTGCTCAGCCGCTCGGTTCATGCTCAAAATCAAATCATCCAGACTGGCGCCCAACCCTGCTTTGCGCAGGACGGATTCAAATCGTCTGATTTTTTCGGGAAGCGCAATGCGAATGGATTTATTTTTAAGGTAGCCGTTCTTCCGGCCATTCATGTCCGCAGCCTGAAGCATGCCCGCGCGCAGGATTTCTTTGAGCTTCTGCGCAGCGCGCTCGTCGCTGTCCGTGAATTTTTTTGTGATCGAGAACTTGGGCAGGCCGTCAAAGATTCCGGCATGCAGAGCCGGCGAGGACGCAACAAAAGCAGCAAGCAGGACTGAAAGGCCTTTGAGAGGACGTCTGCCAAAGGACATAAAACCCCAAATTTTTAAGACAGGGCAGCCGGACGAATCGAAGAGCGAACCATCTTCAGCCAACGGCTTCGCTCAAGAATGAATGCCTTTCGGGCTTCCTGAATCCTGGCGATGGCATTTTCCACAATCTGTGCGGACGGCTTTAGTTTTTCCGCGAACATGAGCTGATGCTCGCGCGATACGCTCTCCCAAGACCGCAGAACCGACGCTAAACGCCGGTATTGCTCTTGTAAACGTGCCGCGAGCTCCTCAGCACAGCGCGTTTTTCCCGGCTGATTGATCTGCTCGCTGACGCGCTGATTCTCTGCCATGAGACGGGCTTCCCAGATTCGGAAGTTCGAGACCTTTTTGAGGTCCCATGCCAGTCCCGCCTTAGCCAGCGAAGCGATCAGCCACTTGCTGGGGTCCCAATGATACCAGCGTATTCCGTTCCGATAATCACTGGGAAAGCGGTGATGAAAATTGTGATAGCCTTCCCCGTTCGTCAGATAGGCCACAAACCAGTGGTCTTTCGCGCTCGCGTGAACGTCGTAAGTCGCCGTACCAAACATGTGACAAACGGAATTGATGCAGAACGTGGCGTGATGAATGAAAGCCGTGCGGAAACAGAAAGCCAGAAGAAAAGCGCCAAGCGCGTGGCCCGCCAAGGCCCCGATCAAAACCGGTACCACGATACCGGACCCGATGGCCCAGAGATGATACTTCTGGTGCTGATGACGGATCATCGCATTCTTTTCAAGGTCACGGACGTTCTCGTAGGGAACCCGGTGCTTCCAGAAGATAAGCCAGCCGATGTGCGCATAGAAGAAACCCTTCTGAATGCTGTAGGGATCCCGCTCTGTATCGACAAAACGGTGATGATCGCGGTGCTGGGCCGACCAGTCTAAGGCCGACTGTTCAAAAGCCGCCGCGCCGAAGAAGAGAAACAAAAACTGTAGCGCTGGATGCGCCTTGTAGGTCGCGTGGGAAAACAAGCGGTGATACCCTGCCGTAATACTGAGGCCGGTGGCCGCCATATAGAAAAGCGTGAGGGCAATCTCAAAAAAACTGATTCCGTTCCTAGCGACGTAAATCGGGCCTCCGATAAAACCCAGGACAGCCGTCAAAGAAAAAAAGACAAGATTGAGCCAAACAATTTTGCGTACTGAGGTCTGCGAGGTCATAAATTCTCCGGGCCGGATCAAAATTTGAGAACGACTTCCGCGAAAAGTGACTTGAGGCGGATTCGTCTATGCGGCAGACACAGTTTAAATGAATTCGGCCTAAAAATCTCTAAGTTTTATAACGCTGCGGACCAAGCCCCAGAAAAAGCCGGCATTTTGATGGGTGAAAGCAGAAATTCCCGGAAACTCAGCGAAGGACCCCGGGCTCGCCGCAGAGTTCACTTTCGATCGTCCTTTGTTAGGCCTTCTTACCAGAAGCGGGAAAAACCCCCTCGGGCTCTTCACTGCGCGTGCATCCCTAGGAAAAACGGCGGGAAACAGATATTTCCAAAAAAAATCCGCCAGCGGCACGATTCGACACTCAAGATCGGCTCTTCGTTCGCTTGGAACGTCAGGACGTCTTAAGTTTCTACTCGCTGCGCTGGCGGATCTCCTTATTCAGGTACTTCGTATTCGGGTTTCCTATTACCACGCTCTTAAAAACTCAATCTCCCAGCCGAACTGTGCCGATTTAGCGGCCCTGACGATACGCGGTGACAGCATTCAGGATCGCCTGATCTCCAGTGCTCACCGTTCGGTTACCGTCAAAATCGCACCGAGCGTCGTACATCCGCCGCATGACGAGCGTCGATAGCCGATTTCTGGCCGCGGTGATTTCATCGCGCGTCAACAAAAGATCATTGTTAATATCCGCAAGGAAATAGGCCCGAAGGTTGGCCCACTCCATCGGAGAAAGGTTGAACTTCCACATATCCACATTCGATCTCAGTCCCGTATGCGTTCCCGTAAGCACCGCTAGATCCGCGGAATCAACGCGCCCGTCTCCGTTAAAATCCAGCTTAGGCACATATTTACTGTCCCGCACAGCTTCCCTGATGAGCGTCATCGACGAGCGGAGCTCAAAGATGATTTCCTGAGCTGTGAGAGCTCCATCCTGATTGCTGTCCAGCAAGACCCTCATTTTCAATCTCATCAGCTCATCCCGAGACATGGGCAGAGCCATTTGCCCGCTGCTGATCAGCGAATTCTTCATGTTGATAAGCAGCAGTGCATCTGCGGGTGCTACGGTACCGTCTCCATTGAGATCCATATTCAAATTCGCAGTACCGCCGTTCAGAGCCGTGATGATACGTTCTGCTGCTCGGCTGAGCCCAGGCGAAACCTCCTCCGCGGTTAAATTCATGTCCCCGTTGGTATCCACCAGCGAAAACACACGAAGCTGCTGGCGCACTTCAGAGGAAAGCGGAAACGCCGCATAGCTCGCCGGGGCCGCCCGCCTCAGGTCTGAGATGATTTGCAAATCGGCGCCGGTGAGAGCTCCGTCGCCGTTGAGATCAAGCTCGTTTCTGTAGAGAGTTCCAGGCGTCAAAGCAGATCGAATCTCCTCCTCCAACGATTTCAATCCAATCACCTCACTCGCCGTAAGAGCATAGTCCTTGT
Source organism: Candidatus Omnitrophota bacterium (assembly GCA_018883425.1). GTDB lineage: Bacteria > Omnitrophota > Omnitrophia > Omnitrophales > Aquincolibacteriaceae > ZLKRG04. Next base: position 19,798 of record VFQY01000012.1, read on the forward strand.
TCATATCCAGCCGGACAAAAAGTCTCAAGGATATGAAGGCTTCGCGCCGCAGGACAGAATTGGCCGAGTAGGGAGTGTTTTCGGCAAGCCGTGTGTAGAGAGCACCCAGCGCCGCAGAATCATCAGCATTAGTCGAGCCGTCACGATTCAGATCGCCCGACGGGAGCTTTTGATCAATTCGGGATTTAATGACCCCAAGCATTTCAAAAACCTCGCCCGCATCGAGCTGCGCGTCGGAGTTGCGATCCAAAGTCTTCAGGAACTGGGGAAGTTCCATATCGGCAATCCAGAATGGGGAAAGATTAACAGTTTCGGAGGTTCTATCCGTGAGAACGATCGCTTTTCCTTCCATGAATAAAACGACTTGATAAGCGCCCGGAACTCTGTACTCGAGATTCCCGTTGATCGGTCGCACAATGACTCCTGATGAAGCAGCATCGGCTCCAAGGTAAGGCAAAAACGCTACACTTCCATCCGGAGACACATCGACAAGGTCGACTTGCACCGTTGCCGCAGGGCTATCGGTGCTAACGCTTCCCAATTGGGTTTTTACTCCTGTTGTCAAATTTATAACATTGACGACCCTAGAGGCCCCATTTGACTCCGTTCCAATCGCATAATTCGGATTTGACGGAGCGACCCTGTAGCCCACAGGAATTGGGGTCTTCGCTCTCTGAAATGTGGAGAGATCAACGGTCTCTGTCGTGAGATTCGTTCTAACAGCAGCGTTTCCTTCTCGGAATGAAACGCTTTCATAGGCGCCATCAATGCTGTACTCACGAATACCGCCGATCTCTCGAATGGTGACGCTCGACGACGCACCGCCAAATCCAGAGTAAGTCAAAACCGCCGCTGTTCCATTCGGTGACACATCAATCACCGATACAGCCGCCCGGTTGGTCGTAACGCTTCCCAATTCGGTTTTTACTCCTGTTGTCAAATTTACAGCAAATGCTCTCATGGAGGGGCCGTTAAGCTCCGTTCCAATCGCATAATTCGGATTTGACGGAGCGACCCTGTAGCCATTCGGAACAGAAATGGCGGCCGCTGTGACCACGGGAGGTTGAGGGTTGACAACGGGCGTCTGCGAGGCGCTCGACTTGATTCGCACATTAACTTCACTGCCGGAAATGTTGTAGCCGGATGCCCCGAAAGCAATGCTGACGACCTTGGTGACATCGATCGAATAGGTTAAGTTCTTCACCGGGAAGGAAATCAGCTGCTCAGCATTGCTGACTTCAGGAAGTGCCGCATAAGCCTTCTTGCCCAATGCATCCGTCACGGTCATCACCAACGGCTGTTTCACGCCTCCTTCGAATGCATTCACCTGCCCGGAAATTCCAAAGACGAGATGGCTCATAGCGCTGAGATCAACCGGGGCACTGTAACTCAAGATCCCATCTCCTGAGTACCCAAACTGCTTGGTCGCAAGGCCTATCTTCACCACATCTCCGTTTTTCGTAATTTCTCCTGCATTGTCATTGGGTGAGGTTTTTATCGATAGCCCATTGGGCACGGGAAGATTAACTAGCCCTTTGTTTGCGTCGGTCAAGGCAGCTTTTCCGACTTCAGCAAGGTTTACTTTCGTGGGCAGCCAAACCTCGATCAAGCCGGGTCTGAAAACGTTCTCAGCGATAAAGAAAATCGATTTGATCCTGTCGCGCACGGAGGCCGGTATTGCCGTCAGCGGAATCCGGTAGAAATTCTCGCTGTTCTCCCGAACGCCCGTCAGATAATGAACGTAGGTTTCACCCGTATCGGTTTTCAGCTCCAGCTTGATGCGCTCTGCGCTGGCCTTAAGCCCCAAAATGAGTTCGTCTCCGGAAATAAGGTCCTTGCTTCCGGGAGTGCGGAAGGAGTAACCGCCTCCGGCCCATCCTTCATAAGGGGCAGGATAAGCGATCTTGAAACCCGAGGTGGTCTTTTCCGAGTAGAGCTGAGCCGGGAAGGACAGCAGATCCACGGTCAGAGAATCCTGATTCAGGACAGTAGCAAGCCCTCTACCGGCCGATGCCGGGGCAGACGCCGGGGAGTAAACTTTATCCCTCATGGATATTTCCAAAACCCCTGAGCGGAAATCAGCCTCGACAACAAAGCCGACTTCGGTAATCCGGCTCATATCGATCCCGGTAAACACAGTGGTTGAAACGGAAAAAACTTTTTCGGCGGCCGCCTGAATGCCGTCAATATAAGCTGCGGCACGCTTTCCTTGAACGTCCGTAAGCTCGAGCTTGATTCGGGAAGCGTCACCTTTGAGACCGAACGTCAAATTCGAGTAGCCGCTCAAGCTGATGGACTCCTTCGCGGGTGTTCCCCAATCATCATAGACAAGAACACCTGCCGACCATCCCCTGTTGACCTTCGTATCAAAAATAAATCCGTATCCTGTGTGAGTTTTCTTTAAGCCTTCAGTCACAGTGCCGTTATCCAAAGCGAATAATCTTCTCGGTTCTGGCAATTCGGTTTTTTCAGGCGTCGGATTCTGAAGCGGTGATCCGCTCAAAAAATCCTCGTTCGGCTGGGTTGTCTGAACCTGCGCCCCGGAGGAACTTTCAGTTTGACTTGGGGACACCTGCGGGGTCTGCTGATAAAGCGGATTCAAGAGAGTGTCCGCGTGAGCGATTCGGCTCCCCGGCAAAATCTGGAGCGTGCAAAGCAAAAAAGAAAGCAATCTGGAAAAATTTGCCGCTTGATTCGGTTTTTTCATGGGGCACCTCGTGATGTTGTCTTTTCTTGGAATTATTCCGATACTTCGATCGACGAGGCGGAGCTTATTCCATAAAAGGCTTTTGTCAATACTAAATAAATGTTTTTTTAAACTATTTTTTAAACGGCTGGGTTTATTGGGAATTTATCGTATCTTACTTTTAATGCATGCCTTACAACAGGTCTATCGATGATCTTGGAAAATCGCTTTTAATCTTTTCTCTAAACGGAAAGTCGCTTTTGAGGTGTGTCCGCGGGGAACTGCTTGAGGAATCTACGGGATACATGAGCTGCGGGGCGGGAAAAGGCATCAGGAGCTTGGCTTGGGTGCTCTAAAATCCGTACTTTCGAAGATTTTATCGGCGGAATCCGGGATAAACCCCTCAAAAAGATTGCCGTCTTTACCGGGGTAGCGGCGCGCAAATTCATAATAGCAGGCCGGAATCACCGCTGTCCTGTCGGAAAAAAGAGTTTCTACGGGTTGAGCCATCGTGGACGATTGTTCGAGAAAAACAGCCGATGATCCCTTGATCTCTCCCCCTCGTTCGTTCAGGGGAAAACCGAGGCCCTTGATAAAAGCGTTGAGTGCGGCTAAATCGCTGAAGGTCTTGAGCGCATTAAAGAAAACGGTGAAATGATTAACGCGGAAACCCAAGGCAGCCATCCACGCCGCGTATTCACTCTCACGAAGTAAAGCCTGATACTGAGGCCAGCTGACAGGTTTCCACAGCGGTCCTGAGATCAAATTATCCGTACCGGAAAACTTCGGCATCTGACTGAGAAGCTCTCCCAGAAAATCCTGGGCCGCCGGTGTCAATTCGCGCAGTTCGAGAGCGCTGATAAACACCTTGGGCAAACCGGCCTCAGGCGGCGCGTAATAGCGGGCCTTTAATTTCTTTTCTTTGAAACGGTAATCTTCCGCGGCTCTGTAGCCCAGTTTTTCAAACGGCCCGGCCAAAACCTCGATCCCGCATCCGGGAGCGTCGAAAGTTCTGAAAGCCACATGGTCGTTGACGACATGCTCCCCCCGCGCCTCCAAGGCCCGGCGTATGACGCCGGCCTGGCGATTCATCGCGGAGTAATCCTCCCAGAGCCTGTCAAAAAGATTTTTGAGCTCCTTCATACCGCACCTCCCGAAACGTCAGCTCTCAGAACAAGCATACCCTAAAACTAAAAAGGCGGCATCCGGCGCTCTAAATTCATGGCGAGCTCCGCCATCCAGGGCGATCGGCGCCTTACCTCCTGCAGAGGCAGAATTCCTTTACGGTAATGCAGCATGACGCGCACATAGTCTTTTCGCTTCTCCGACGGGGGGTGGACGCGGTAAAGCGGACTGGCGCTCAGGAGCGCCACAGCGGCACTCTCCGGAATAGCGCCGAGGCTCAGCGGCACTTGAACAGCCAGCGGTCTTCCAAAGCCTGACGTTCGGACCGCGTCGAAAAATTCACACAACCCGTAGGCATTGTAGCCGGCGCGGTCCGCAAGGATCGCTCCCACGACATCGGCTTCGGTCTCCTGAAGCCTGCTGTAAGACAAATGCCGTATTCTTGCGCCCTGACGGAGCGCCGAACCTGCCGCGCCGCTGTACAAACCGCCGTAAGGCAAGACCCCAAGGGCGGGCGTCAAGTAAGAGGCCGTCTCGAGGATCGAGAACGAGCGGGGATCCTCGGGAATATGGCGCCCCAAAATGTGAGCCAGCTCGTGCGCGAGCACAGAGGCAATCAAATCTTCGCGGTCCTGAAAAGCCTGAAGGAGACCTGAGTGGATGAACACTGTCAGGCCGTTCGTGAAAGCATTGATTCTCGGATCGGCGACAACCGCCGTGCGCACCGCATAGCCTCGAAGCGGTGAAACGTAAACCAGGCGGTCCATGATGTCCTGAACGCGGATTCCGTCGGCCGCAAGAGCCGCGCCGGCGGAGCCTTGACCCGGAGCGCGGACAGCGAACGCAGGAGCGCTTTGAGAGCGCCATTGGTTTTGCGTCTCCGCAAGACGTCGCGGGAAAGATTTTGAGAAACCCGACTGCGACGCGCAGCCAGCCGACATCAGACAGACGGACGCAGCGGCCGCGGCGATGCCGCACCGAAAGAGACGGTTTTTTTTCATAGCTCAGTATCGGCCTTGGGGGCGCCTAAATTAAAGCCCTTCTGCCGTGCTGGACAAAGCTCCGGGCTTCGTGCTAAATAGACCCCAACCCAAAGGAGCCCCGCCTCATGAATTTCGAAGTTTGGATTCAAAGCATCGCCGAAAAAATGTCTCTTGAAGGGTTCTCCATCGCGGGCGGTTTTCTCGAAGAAATCATCGCTCCGATTCCGTCACCGCTGGTGATGATGACGGCGGGAACCCTTGCCGCAATTCAGACCTACTCGATAACTCAGCTTCTGGGCCTTGCTCTGCTGGGCTCGGCCGGAAAAACTTTCGGATCATGGATCATTTACGCTGTGACGCGCAAAGCGGAGGACTGGGTCCTGGGACGTTTCGGTAATTTTCTCGGCGTTGACCGCGCTCAAGTGGAGGAACTGAGCGAGAAACTCAATAAGGGCTGGAAAGATTATGTGATTCTGACCGTTCTGAGATCTCTGCCTTTTATGCCGAGCTCCGTTCTGTCCGTCGTCTGCGGCCTGGTTAAAATCCGCCATTCGATCTTTCTCGTCACCACGTTTCTGGGGAATTTTGCGAGGAACCTGATCTTTTTATACATCGGCTATGAGGGCAAGGCCGCCTATGAATCGCTGATCAGCGGCATGGACAATCTTGAGTCTCTCTTCAAGGCTCTGATTCTTCTGGCTCTTGCGGGCGTGATCGGCTGGGTTTATTTTCAAAGACAGAAAAAAAACAAACGCTCCTGAGTCTGCAGCACCGTGATAGGATAACAGCGCCATGACAGCATGCCTAACGGATCCCAACATTCTAGAAGCTCTTCAGCGAGCGTCGGCAGACCAGCTCCACCTCCTGAAAGCGCCGGCAGAGACCTGGCAGCCTGCTGATCTGACGGGGGAATTAACCGGCGGATCTTGGCAGGACGCCGTGCTGGAAATCCGAAGAGAAGCCGAACCCTTACCGGCAGATGCACTCGCCTGTCTTGCCGGGAGCCTGATCACGGAAGAAGCTTTGCCCTCTTACCAGGCCTGGCTGAACCGCCACCTTGAATTCAGGGACGAAACGGGCACTGACACAACCCCCTGGGCTCAATGGACGCGCGCCTGGTCCGCCGAGGAGAACCGTCACGGCGACGTCCTGAACCGTTACCTCTACCTCTCGGGACGCGCGGATATGCGCGCGGTGGAACTGACGATTCACCATCTGATCCGCAACGGATTCAATCTCGGTTCGGGCAGTCATGTCTACAAGTCGATTGTCTACGCTTCGTTTCAGGAACGCGCCACCCGGATCTCGCACCGCAACATGGGTCTTTTAGCCCATGAGCACGGCGCCAAAAAACTCGGCCGCATCTGCGCCCTGATCGCCGGCGACGAGGCCCGCCATGAACAGGCCTACCAGAATCTTTTCAAGGTCTGCCTGAGTGCGGATCCTGACCAGGCCGTGACCGCCATGGGAGAAATGCTGCTGTCGAAGATCGTCATGCCCGCGCGGCTGATGTCGGACGGAACCGGACGCGATCTTTTTTCGGATTACTCGATTTTGGCCCAGCGCCTGGGCATTTACACCACGAGAGATTACGCTGAAACTCTTCTTTTTCTTGCGGAAACGTGGGGCCTTGCCAAACTGCGGGGGCTTTCAGCAGAAGCTTCGGCCGCCCTTGAAAAAATTTTCAAAACGGCTGAAAAATATCAGCGCAAGTCTGCCCAGATTGCCGAGGCCCTCGGGTCTGTCGAGGTGCAGGCGTTTTCTTGGATCAGACCAACGCCCCCATGAACCCCGCCTGCCTGATTCCGGAATTTCCTCAGACATGAACGACCCTTTCGGCTCAGAACAGCTACGGTTTCCGCTGGATTGTCAGTTCCGCATCATTGCCGAAAGCCATGAGCACATGGCCTTTGTCATTGAAACCGTTTTGATGGAAATCGGCGTGAGCGCTCCCCTGAAACGCCAGAACGTCTCGAACGGCGGCAAATACCAGTCCTACCTTGTCATCGTCCGCGTCGAGTCGGCCGATCACATGAACCGGATCGATTCCGCCCTGAGGAATATCGCGGGCGTGCGGATGGTGCTTTAAGCGCGCAGCGGCCCCGTTTGTCCGCCTCGTTCCGCAGGAAAGTTCCGAAAAGCGCCGGCGGCTCGGATTTAAAAATCTGAATCTCGCCGGTGACGGGGTGCGGGAACTCAAGCCCTGAAGCGTGCAGAAGAAGTCTCTCGGATCGAACCGTTTTTTTCATCCCCGAACTCCAGCCTTCGCGGATATAGCGCTCAAAAATCCGGGTATCAATGTAGACCTTGTCGCCGAGCACCGGATGCCCGATAAAGGCCAGATGTGCGCGGATCTGATGCTTGCGTCCTGTGAGGGGCATCAGGCGGAGAAGCGAACACCCCGGGCCGCTTTGGAGAATCTCGTAACGGGTCGAGGCCGTCTCTCCCGCGGGATCGGGCTTGCGCATATGCAGGGAGCCTCGGTGCACGGTACCCAGGCGTATTTCGATGACGGCTTCGCGTTTCGAGGGCCGCCCCCGCACAACCGCCCGATATTCCTTTTTCACGCGTCTCTGCTCGAAGAGCATGCCGAGCCGTCCGGCCATCCCGGAGGATTTGGCGACAACCACCAAACCGCTGGTCTCAGAATCCAGCCGGTTCACGATGCGCAAACCCCCGGCATCTTCGGGGCGCCGCTCACGCAGAAGGCTCAGCAGATTCTTGCGCGTAAATCTTCCGACGGGATGCACCGGCAGCGGCGCAGGCTTGTCGGCGATGAGAAAACCTTCCTCCTCATAAAGAATTTTAAAGTCGGTCTCGACATAGAGATCGTCTTCTGACCTCTCCCCCGCGCCGTTCACGTGCGCTTCACGCTCTCAGGGTCCGCATATCCATCACGAACCGGTAACGGACATCCGCCTTGATGGTGCGCTCGTAAGCCTCATTAACCTTGTCGACAGAAATGATCTCCACTTCCGGCGCAATATTTTTTTCCGCGCAGTAGTCGAGCATCTCCTGCGTCTCGCGGATGCCGCCGATAAGCGACGCGGCGAGACGGCGCCTTTTCAGGATGAGGGAAAATGCGTGCACCTCGGCAGGCTTCACCGGCACACCGACGATCGTCATCGTGCCGTCGCGTCTGAGAAGATTCAGATAAACATTCAGATCATGCGGCGCGGAAACCGTATCCAGAATGAAATCAAACGAGTTCGCCCGGGACGCCAGCGCCTCCGGATCACGGTTCAGCACAAAGTCGCAAGCCCCGAAAGACCGGGCATCTTTTTCTTTTTCGCGCGTCGTGCTGAAGACCGTCACCCTCGCCCCCATGGCGGCGGCGAATTTGACCCCCATGTGGCCGAGACCGCCCATACCGACAATGCCGACCGTTTGCCCGGCCCCGACCTTGAAATGACGCAGGGGGGAATATGTGGTGATGCCCGCGCAAAGAAGCGGCGCCGCTTTTTCCAGAGGCAATCTGGGCGAAATCTTTAAAACATAATTTTCGTCAACCACCATGTGCGACGAATAGCCGCCGTAGGTGGGCGTTTTCATGTCTTGTTCGGTGCCGTTGTAAGTGAATGAAATATGCCCGTCGCAGTACTGTTCAAGACCCTCTCGGCAGCTCCCGCACTTGCGGCAGGAATCCACAAAACAGCCGACCCCCACGGCGTCGCTGGGCTTGAAGCGGGTCACCTCGGAACCCGTGCGCAGGACACGCCCGGCGATCTCGTGTCCGGGAACCATAGGGAAAACAGAGCCTCCCCATTCGTTGCGCGCCTGGTGGATATCCGAATGGCAAATCCCCGCGTAAAGAATCTCGATCAGAACCTCGCGGGGTCCGGGCTCGCGCCTCTCAAAGTGAAACGGAACCAAGGGTGAAGAAGCGCTCAAAGCGGCATAGCCTGAGGTTTTAAGCATCTTAAAGTTCCTTTCGTGAGCGGGTTATAGAGGAGAGCAGTATCCCCGCCAAGGCGGGGTCTTCATGCAGACTGCCGTAGTGAAAAACCGCACAGCCCCGGGCGCCCGAGGCCGTGCAAATCTGCCAATGCTTTTGAAAGATATCCGCCTTGGCAGCCATTTTATAGGCGCCGATGCCGACATTGATGTTGGACAGCCCCTCGGCCCTGGCACCCGCCCCCATCAGATTTTCTTCGAGGTCCAACGGGTCCAGCGGGTAACTCATCATCGTCACAAAATCCGCAAGGCCGAGCTCGACCCAGCGGGCCCAATCTTGAAAGGCCTCATGATACGCCCTTGCATACGGAGCACATCCGGTTGTTGAAAAAATAATTCCGGGCCTGAGCTCACGCGCCCTTTTCGAGAGCTTTTCAACCAGCGCCGTGACGCGCCCCCGCCTCCAGTCCTTCCAGCCCGGCGTGAATTCAGACACTTCGCGGATACCGCTGGCGGCACGGAAAGCCTCGAGATTTTCCGGCGTGTAGCCATAGAACGGCTGGCTGTCGGGATAACGGATGTAGTCCGCCTGAATTCCGTCCAGACCGGGATAAGCGCGCAGCACCTCCCCCAAAATCCCAAGAAGATGTTCATGCACGCGCGGGTCTGAGGGTTCGAGAAAATACTGGTTATCAATGAGGTAGTCTTCCAACTTGTTTTTTTCAGGACCCGGCTTTTGGGTCAGCACGGCGGGGCCGTACTTTTTGAGAATCGGCGCCTCGGTATTCTTACTGAGACTCAGCAGGTTGAGCCAAGCGTGAACCGCGATACCTGAGGCATGGGCCTCGCGGATCAGCAGGTCAAGGGTATCCTCGCCGTTTTTTTTCAGCGCCTCACGGTAAGGCGAATCGTCTGCCAGCTCGGAAGAAAACCATGCTTGATCTCCGCGGTAGATCTGGATGAAAAGTGCCGTGATCCCCGCCCTGCGGGCGAACTGAATCAGCTCAAGGACTGCCTCGGAACTGGCAAGCGTTTGAGGCTGCTGTATGACAGAGACGAAAAGCTGACGTTCGGGTGAAGCCGAGACCGGGGCTGTCCCCGCAAAAAAAACCGCCGCCGCAAGGGCCGGCAGAATTTTTCGAGGACGGACGCGCCTCAGACGGGCAAAGAGCCGGCTGAATCCGGCAACGCATAGGTTGTCAATCATGCTCGGTTCCTTAAGGAACGGTCGCGTCAAACGGCTCAGAGAACCTGAACTTTCTTCATGGCCATTTGAATGCGGTTCAAACCTTCCTCGATCATTTTGACATCGAGGGCATAGCTGAGTCGAAGATGGCCCGGGGCGCCGAACCATTCCCCCAGATAAGTGATAACCTTGTAGTCCTGGTAAAGCACGGTTAAAAATTCCCGGGCATTTTTACACTTCGGGAGAATGTAAAACGCGCCTTCAGGCCTCCAAAGCTCAAACCCCAAATCACAGAATCCCTTGTAGATAAAATCCCGGCGCTCGCGCCAGATCTGCTGCTGCTGGCGGATGTACTCCTTGGGCGCCCTCATGGCTGAGAGCGCCATGTCCTGGCCGACCAGATTCGTATTCATCGAGGTGTGGGTCTTCATTTCACAAACGTTTTCAACGATCGACTTGTCGGCGCTCCAAAGATATCCCACGCGGACGCCGCACATCGCATAGGTTTTCGAAAATGAATTGACCGTGATCACATGATCACCTTGAATGTGGTAATTTTCCCGCTCGTAGATGAGGTCTTTATAAACTTCGTCGGACACAACATAGACGCCCAGCTTAGCCGTGATCTTTTCAATTTCCTTTAAGGTCGCAATATCTTCGACGCGGCCCGTGGGGTTGGACGGCGAATTGATCAAGACGGCCCGGCATCCCTGGACCTTTTTACGGAAGTCCTCGATGTCGATGCGTCCGTCGATCAAATCCGTGTAAACAGGCACCATTCCGGCCAATTCGATAATCGGCGGGTAGGAATAATAGTAAGGGCGCGGCAAAAGAACTTTTTCTCCCTTGCCCCATCCCCGGAAAATCAGATCGAGAGCCTCCGACGCTCCGTTCGTGATGACAAAATGGTCGGCCGTCGAACCCGGATACTCCAGAGCCAGAGCTTCACGGAGTTTCAATTCACCCTGAATGAGGCCGTAACGCAGATCTTTTCGAAGATCGAGCCCCTCAAAAGCTTCCTTCGGGGGCGGCAAATCCGGCTGGCCGGACCCAAAACTGATGACGCCGTTACCCTGTTTGCCGATAAAATCCGCGGGACTTTTCAAACGCAACGTTTCTGCCATGTGAGATTCCTGTAAGGTCTTGATGGGAATGAGTTTCTGATTATTGTATCTTAAAACGGCTTTTCGGCAAGCTCAGCGGAAGGAAAAATTAGTTGAGCCGTATGCCGTCATCCTCGATGCGGATCAGACGCCTTCTGTAGAGATCACCCAGCGCCTTCTTGAAGGTTTTCTTGCTGATCCGGAAAAGCCCGTAAATAACTTCGGGCGCCGTCGCGTCGCTCAGAGGCAGATAACCGCCCTGCGCTTGAAGCATCGTAAGAATCTCCTCGGCGACGGATCCCACTGCCCCGTAGCCGGGACGGTTCAAAGCCAGATCGATTTTCCCATCTTCCCGCACCGCGCGGACATAGCCCCGGCGGCGCATGCCCCCCTGGAGTTTTTCGAAAATTTCGTGCTCCTGGATCAATCCCCAATGAGCGTCATCCACGATCGCCCGCCAACCGAGTTCCGTACGGCTGCAGATCAGCAAATCCACTTCCTGCCCTTCGCTATAACGGGGCGGCGTCTTCCCGAGAAATCGGTCAATCTTGGATGAGGCCGCGACGCGCTGCGTTCTCTCGTCCAAAAAAACGCGCACTGTGCGCCAATCACCCGCCTGAACCCGCGTCTTCTGTTCACTGAAGGGCAAAAGCAAATGCTTACTTAATCCCCAGTCGAGGAAAGCTCCGTAGTCGTTGACCTCGATCACCTGAAGGTAGGCAAATTGTCCCGCCTGGGCGTAGGGCTTTTCCGTCGTCGCAATCCACCGGTCTTCGGAATCCGTCGTGATGAAAACATCGAGATGGTCGCCCTCACGAACTCCGCGGGGCACATATCGCGCTGGTAAAAGAATCTCTCCAAATTCATGACCGCCTTCGAGGTAGATCCCGAAACTCACGAGCTTGGTGACTTCCAGGCGGTTGAACTTTCCGATTTCGATCATGAGAGGCGCGCCCGGGCGATCAAGCCAGATACTTCTGATAAGCGGCCGTGGCGAGTTCGTCACAGCGTTCATTTTCAGGATGCCCGGTGTGGCCCCGAACATGCATAAACCGCACTTGATGAAGACTCACGAGGCGGTCGAGCTCCTGCCACAAATCCAGATTCTTAACCGGTTTGTTGCCCGGCAGTTTCCAGCCTCGGCTTTTCCACTTGGGCATCCATTCCGTAAGCCCGTGTCCCACGTACTGGCTGTCAGTGACAATCTCGACCTTGGCGGCTTTCTTCAAGGCGCGCAGACCCTCGATCACGGCCGTCATTTCCATGCGGTTGTTGGTCGTTTCGCGGACGCAGCCCGACTTCTCCATTTCCTTGCCTGATCGGGGGTGCCTGAGAATATATGCCCATCCGCCGGGCCCCGGATTGCCGCTGCACCCGCCGTCGCTGAAAAGAATCACATCCGCCTCAAAGTCCGAGGTCTTTTTTACCGTCATTTTTTTATCTCCGGTTTTACACATCTGCGGGGATGGGAGGCCCGTTCAATTTCCTGGAAGGACTGTCCGCGCTCAGTAATGAGGCGGGGGCGATTCTTCCTCGGGGCGTTTGATAAAAACGCCGCTTTCAATTTGTCCGTAAAGCGCCTTCATGCGTTTTTCGAGAAAGTCGATCCTCTTCTGCTGTTCGACGAGCGCCTGATTGAGCTGATCAAGCAGGTCTTCCTGGAAGGCCGCTTTTTTTTCCAGCTCAATGATCCTCTCCCGCGCGCTTGAGTTATCGTCCATCATGGCACCCTGCGTCACCGAAGCTTTTTGGAGACGCTGAGAAAATAAATTGCCGTCCCTAAATCGATGATCATCCAGAGCAGTCGCGGCAGGGCTGCAGGAAAAACAGGGTTAAAAAGAAGCGCGATCATGACGAGCACCGCAAAGCGGCGCTCTTCCCCCTCGCGATTTCTCAGGGCCCAGGCGGCGAAGCCGGCCGCGAAGCAGACCGACAGCCGCAAAAAAACGTAATACCCGTAGGGCCATACGGGAAGAATCCCCAGGCACAAAATAAAACCCGCGGTAAGAAGAAAAATCCGCACGTTTTTGAGGGAAAGATCCGCGCTCACCGCTCCCCCCTCAGGCAATCGTAACGTCTGAGCAGAGATAGACGTCCTGAATCAGGTTGAGAAGTTTGACGCCCTCTTTCATCGGCCGCTGAAACGCCTTACGCCCGCTGATCAGCCCCATACCGCCGGCTCTCTTGTTGATGACAGCGGTCGCGGCCGCCTCGGCGAAATCCTTTCCGCCCGACGCTCCCCCGGAATTGATGAGACCGGCTCGGCCCATGTAATTATGAATCACCTGATAGCGGCAAAGATCGATGGGGTGGTCGGAGGAAAGCTCGGAATACATCCTTGCGTCAAACTTGCCGTAGCCTTTCTTCTCCAGATTGACAGCCTCGTAGCCCCCGTTGAGCGTCGGCAGTTTCTGCTTGATTAAATCAGCCTGAATCGTGACCCCGAGATGATTGGCCTGTCCTGTCAGATCCGCGCTGGTGTGATAATCCTTACCGCCGACTTTAAAGCCGCTGTTTCTGAGGTAACACCAAAGGATGGTCGCCATGCCCAATTCATGAGCGCGAGCGAAGGCCGCGCTCACCTCCTGAATCTGCCGTGTGCTTTGCTCGGATCCGAAATAAATCGTGGCGCCGACCGCACAGGCCCCCATATCAAATGCCTGCTCCACGCGGCCGAACAAGATCTGGTCGTATTGATTGGGCAGCGTCAAAAGTTCATTGTGATTGATTTTGACAATGAACGGGATTTTGTGAGCATAACGTCGTGCCACGGACCCCAGCGCCCCGAAGGTCGACGCCACAGCGCTGCACCCGCCCTCAAGAGCAAGCTTGACGATATTCTCAGGATCAAAATATTCCGGATTGGGGGCAAAAGAGGCGCCCGCGGAATGTTCGATGCCTTGATCCACCGGTAAAATCGAAACATATCCCGTGCCCGCGAGACGGCCATGGCTCCCGATCGCTTCAAGACTGCGCAAGACTTGATTCGGCCGATCCGAAGGTTCAAAGAGACGCGTGACCCAATCGGGCCCCGGCGCGTGAAGTTTAGCACTCGGAAATCGGCATTGGTGCTGCAGAAGGTAAGCGGCATCCTGTCCCAGATAATCAGCAATCGTATCGATCGAGGCCGTCATAAGATTTTCCTCCGGGGGCATATCCCGTGTGCAGCGGGAAATGTTTCTGCGCAAAGCCGGCTGCTTGCGGCTTCACTCGGACTTAGGTTAGAACGGATTCCAGGCAAGGTCAATCAACCTTTTATCTTTTGTTCGCCCGGCTGATCCCGCCCTGTCGGACGGACGCGTTCTTCATTTTACGCGGGCGGCGAAACGCCCGGGGAACCCGCTGACGGGCCGAAGCCTCAACGACCGGGATTTCAGACCCTTCCATGACCCGAACCATCCGCGCCAGCCGGCAGACCTGAGCGCTCCTGGGCACGTTTCCGCCGGAACAGAAAGCGGTGGACAAAAGAACCCGCGCGGTGCTAGCGTATTTTTTTAATCCGCACACTTTCCGGCGAGGTAACGAATGGCCTCTTTATTGGATCCTCTCACAATCGGTGAACTCCGAATTCCCAACCGAGTCATCATGGCTCCGCTGACTCGCTGCCGCGCGTCAGGCACGGACGGCCGGGTGCCCAATGACCTGATGAGCACTTATTATGCCCAGCGGGCCTCTGCGGGCCTGATCATCACCGAGGCCACTTCTGTCACCCCCATGGGTGTCGGTTACCCGGGAACGCCCGGTATTTGGTCGGACGAGCAAACCCTGGGCTGGAAAAAAATTACCTCTGCCGTGCATGAAAAAGGCGGCCTTATCTTTTTGCAGCTCTGGCATGTGGGCCGAATATCGGATCCCTTTTACCTGCAAGGCGCCTTACCCGTAGCGCCGAGCGCCGTCAGGCCGGCAGGGACGGTCAGCCTGATGCGCCCTCCCAAAGAGTTCGTGACGCCGCGCGCTCTGGAAACCGCCGAAATTCCCGCAGTCATCGAAGCCTACCGGCTCGGCGCGGCCAACGCCCTCGAGGCCGGTTTTGACGGCGTCGAGATCCACGGCGCTAACGGCTACCTGCTGGATCAATTCCTGCAGGACAAAACCAATCAGCGCAAAGACGCCTACGGCGGCTCGATCGAGAATCGCGCGCGCCTCATGCTGGAAGCGGTTGACGCGGCCTCGTCCGTCTGGGGCCCCGGCCGAGTCGGCCTTCACATCGCGCCCCGGGGGGACGCCCACGATATGGGCGATTCCAATCCTCGGGCTGTCTTCGGGTATCTTGCCCAAGAGCTCGCTCGGCGGAAAATCGCTTTCATTTGCGCGCGCGAACACACCGGGGAGGGACGAATCGGTCCTGAACTCAAGAAACTTTTCGGCGGCGTGATGATCGCCAACGAAGGCTTCTCAAGGGAAAGTGCGGAGCGGGCGCTTGCTGACCATGAAGCCGATGCCGTAGCTTTCGGTAAACTCTTCATTGCGAACCCCGATCTTCCGGAAAGGTTCCGTCAGGGGGCTCCGCTCAACACTCCCGTTCCTGAGACTTTTTATTCCTCAGGCCCCGCTGGCTATACCGACTACCCCAGCATGGAAACCGCCGCCCCTCTCACCTAACCCGCCGCTGCATTCAGCGGCCGCCCGCGCCTTGCGATCCCGCTTCACGCTCCGCCCGCCTTAAAAATGGGCTTCCGGGTGAGAGCGTTGCGGCGCCCAAAATCTCCGAGAAGGATCTGCCGATGCGCCCGCGAGGGCCGTCTTCACCGCGATCACTCAGGCGACGCTCATCGGCTCGCGGCGCTGATTTTCTCCGCGGTGAAAAAATTCTCCGGGCCGCCGCATCCTCACGGGGATCATCAGTTTTTAAGCCCTGCGAACGCTAGCAAAATCGATCAGGCCTTGTCTTTGATTTCATTTTCGTTCTCGCCGTTTGCCATCCCGTTTCACGGCAGTTAATCTTTGCGAACAGTCCGTTAACCCGGTCCCAAACTTATGACTCCTCAATCTCAGCCTTGGATGCGAACCGCCGCTTTTTTTACGGCCCTATCCCTGCTCGTCAATACCGAGCCGGTTCAGGCGTCTGTGCTTCAGGCAACGCCCGCCGCGCCCGCGTTCAGCATCCCGGCAGAACTAGGATTCCTGCAGGAATCTTTCGACGGACCTTCGGGCAAAACGATTTACTTTATCCAGGATGCCCACAGTTCACTTGAGGCCCAAAACCACATCGCCGCTATCATCCGCCGGCTCACGGAGAAGCATGCCGTTCAAACCGTCTTTGAGGAGGGCTATGAAGGCCCTGTTCCCACAGAGCGTTTTTTTGGGTTCATTCGAAACGCCCCGCTCCGGCTGAAAGTTTCGTCCTTTTTCCTCGACAAACTGCGCATCGGAGGCGCCGAGTTCGCCCACATCAACCGCACCCGTGAATTCAAACTGATCGGGGCCGACGACCTTCAGACTTACCGTAAAAATATCGCCGCCTACCGCAAAGCTTCAAAGACGGCGGCACGCGCCGATGAAGAGCTGAGCCAAATTCTCCAGGAACTGCGCTCGCTCGCGGCCCGGCGTTTTTCTCAAGCCCTCCGGGATTGGCTCGAGGCACGATCGCGCCTTGAACGCCGGCAACTTGATCTGGCGGACTTTCTCGGCCGCAGCTGGAAACTGCTCGAAGAGCACGGGCTGAAGAACAAGGAATCGGAAAACTTTCCTTTTCTCGCCTCGCTCCTCAGACCCTCGGATAAAAAAAATCCGCCGCTCGACACGGCTGAGGTCTTTCGGGAGATTTACGCTCTCGACAAAAAAATTTCCGCCCTGTTGCTCAGCTCTGAAAAAGACCGGCGTCTTTTTGAGGCTCTGGAAGCCTTCACCCTGCTCAAACGCCTCAACCGTTTAGAAGTTTCCGCGGAAGAATATGCGGCGGCCCGCGGCGTTCTCGAAAATATCAGCACACGGGAAACGGCAGACTTCATCGCCCGGGAAAGCTCTAAATCGGTGGTTTTTTCGAACACCTGGGAAGAAGCTTTGATTCATGCCTCGGCCTTTTACACGCTTGCGGGTCAGCGCGACGAGGCCGTCGAAAGAACGCTTCGCAATTTCCTCAAGCAGACCGGAGAACAAGAGGCCGCGCTGGTTTTCGGGGGGTTCCACAAGCAGTCTCTGCTCGCCGTCATGCGCCGTCTGGGGTTCTCCGTCCGCGTCATCAGCCCGGCCATTTCAAGCCCTGATCCTCGCCACGAGAAGTACTATCACGAACTGATGTCGCGAGGAAGCCATCCTTATGAACGAGCGCTGATGCCCGCGCTTTCCCAGGCGGCCCGGGCGGCCCGTCAGGCTTCCCTTTACGTCGAGACGGGAGGGGGGGGCAGGCCGTGGGTACTAGCCGTTTTGAAAATCTTGCTGCAAGAGCCGGAGATTCCCCTGTCACAGCTGGCAAGAATGCTGGAAAAAAATCCCCGCCGAGTTCTTCCGAGCACCGCGCTTCGATCCGAATTGAGAAACACCGCCTCTTACGATACGGCCCCGCCGAGAGAGTTCCGGATTTCACTTCCTGTCGGCGGAAAAATCCGCATCTTCGGTTTTGATACCCAAACAGCTGTTCTTGCCGAGGTGATGAGCCTCCGGCAAAACGCAACCCGGCGCGCGAGAAGCGGCAGGCTCAAAGAGCCGCGCCTCGAAACAGAAATTCGAATTTCGGCGCCGCCCGAAATCCTCATGATCGAAGGCCGCGACTGGCTGGATTTTTTAGAAACTTACGAAAGCAGATCCGGTACTCTCGAGGCACAGGGACACTGGAATAAGACCGCTCTTAGAGAACTTTATGAGACGCTCAGACTCAGAACTGAGAAGCGTTTTATGAACAAAATCTTCCGGATGCCCCAAGACGCAAAAATTCATCTTTTTGATCTGAAGACCCGGCGGCATGCCGAACTCGAAATCCTCGGCCTGCAAAAAAATCCCGAGACTGCGGATCTTAAGATCATCCCGGATTCATCCAGCATGCGTTCCAACCTTTTCAGGGTCGAAACGCTCTACCTTCCCCCTTCGGTCACGCCCTCAGCGGTGCGCTCCGAGCTTCGCTCCCGTGAAACGCAGCCGGAGGGATTCCCTTCTCAAGATCTCACAGAGGGAGAAAAAAGACTCATCGCCGAATCCGAGACGCGGGGCTCCACCCGCGAAACCAGCCGACGGAATAAGATTTGGCTCTTTGGGGAAGTGGAAATGCAGCAGGCGCTTTTTGATTTCAAAGGCACCGCGTCGGAAAACTCCGTGATACCGCCCTCCCTCTACCGCGACAAGAAAATTCTGATCATGCCGGGCTACGGTAACCTGCCTTTTCTTTTCAAACTGCTGGGGGCACGCGAGGTCGTGGCCAGGGATCTTGATCCCGCAACTATCGCCTGGCAGAAATTAAAAAATAAAACAGCACGGCTCAATCATCCGTACTGGCTTTTCCTCACAGAAACAAGCTCCAGTATGAGGCGGACAACTATGCGGACAACCTGGCTGGATACTTTGGATACCCCGGTTCAACCTGAAGAATCCCTGCCCGGCATGCGTTTTGAGGTCAGCGATATCCTTCAACCGTCTCAGAACGAGGAAAAGTTCGATCTCATCGTGTCACCGTATCTTTTCTCGGTCACGGGAGGTCTTGAAACAATAGCCGAATGCGATAAGGCTCTGGCAAATTTACGCCGAGCTCTCGCCCCCGGCGGAAAAATCATCATCACGCCCGGTAGCGCTGATGACCTCGACGACTTCGACCCCGGAACAGCACTCAGGGTTTATCAACTTTCGCTCTGGATTGACAGCAAGGCCAACGAAGGCTGGCGTGTCACCTACAGCCGTCGACAGACTTTCCATAGTTTTTTTGGGGGCAGACAGGTCCCCGCGTCCTTTGCTTTTCTTTCCCCCCCCGACACGGATCAGGCCGAGACAATCGCGTCTAAGCGCGACGCGCTGGCAAAATTCTTCGAAAGCCTTAGCCTCGTCCTCCCTGCATTTCCCGGGGATTTCAGTTACACGCATGCCGTCCGCTATCAAATTAAGAAGCCCTGGGAAATCGCGGAACATTTGAGTTTATTAGGCTATGCTGCCTATCCTGGCCTGGTTCAAAAATTCATCGATCAAGGCTTTATGATGGGTGATGAAGAAACGCTGACCGCCGGAGGCAAACAGCTTTATTCCCGGACTCTATGGATTGATCCCGAGAATCCTAACCTGCGTTTCGTTAAACTCCTCGAACTCATCGGCCGCGGCTCGAACGCGGTCGAAGGCGTCACGGATGAGCAAGACACAGCGGCCGCCGTTGCGCAAGCCGCTGAACTTGCGGGCGGAGCGAGCCGGGAACCTGGCCCTCAGATCCTCGCCGTCGAAAATCTCCATGCATGGAAAAACTTGGCTTCTGCGGCCGCCCAAATGGATGAGCGCCGGCGCTCGGAATTACGCTCAAACCCTCCCGGGGCCTCGTCAGAGAAGAGAACCCCTCAACTTCCCGAGGATGAACTTCGGCACATGCGCTCCAGCCTTAGGCATTACCTCAGGCGTCAGCTCGGAGAACGCGGCCGTTCGATAGATCCCAAGCGTTACGAATTCATCTCAGACATTCTTCCTTACCGCATCCTGGCTGCCAAGGACGCAGCCGGGAAAATTCTCGGTTTCGCCTTCGGCAAGAAAGGCAACCGCCACATGCATTGGATCGAGACCCAGGAGGGCGAAGAGCCTGACGGATTCATTTACGAAAAGAATGAGCACGGCCTGCGGATCACGACCTACAAAAAGCAAGGAGACAGCCATTATATCGAGGACGTCCTCGTGCTCGGCCGATTTGGAGACACTTACCGTCTCAAGATCGAGGAATCCGCTGGCCAAACGATGAACCAATCGGTCGAATATCACAACTGGATGCCCAGCTACATGCTGACCGAGCCGAGGGAAGTCAGGGTGCTTTCCGCCGAGCTTGGGTCGCAGCTATTCGCCGGCATCTCAAAATTTGTTCAGCCACACTCGCGTCTCGTTCTCGCGCCCGGTATGGACCCCGAATCGCGCATGACATACTGGCCCAGCAGCCAGGGGGGGGACGTTCTCTCCCGTGAGAGAGTCTTCGGCGGGCTGGACCACGAGGGGGTCGATCTGGCGCATCTGCGCTTCAGAGATGGGAAACAAAAGCTCTTAGGCGCCGGCACCCAGATTCCTTCCCTCGTGAATGAAAGGGGCGTCATCCAATGGACGTTTGAGGACAATGTCCGCTCAACAGCTATTATTTTGAGCAGCATCACCTTACCTGTAGGTTCAAAAACCTATTTCATTCCAAGAAACCCCGACGACGTCGCGAAGATCACTTTCGGCCCGAACGGCCAACCTCAGTTTCCTGAAGGAGTCGAATACGACACCGAGAGTATCCAGGGTGAAATATACCGCGTGGCCTTCGTCTACAC
>VFQY01000082.1 GCA_018883425.1 Candidatus Omnitrophota bacterium
GCGAGGCGCGCGGCCCCGCCCCTGAGTCACAGAAGTCTTTTACCAGGTAAAATAGTCTGATCGTATCAGCTCACGCCCGGCTTCCCCGAGACACTCTTCACCGGGGACCGCGCCGAAACAGCCTGAGAAACCCTTCGATTGATCGGCTTGGAAAGCTTCCCGAAGGCGAAGATATCTTTCGAGCCAGAGACAGCCGTGGCCGTCATGCTGAGCGTCGGAACCCTTTTGGCTGCCTTCCGCGCAGCTGCGGGCCTCCGCGGATGTCGTGATTTTACCTTTCCAAGGGGCAAGTTTCGGATCCCGAGCGAATCCATGCTCCAGGATACCGTCGATGAACGCTATCGCTTTTTCGTGCTGTCCGGTGACACTGTAGAGCCTCAACACGGTCGAAACCGTCTGAGGGGTTGAAAAGTTGTAGGCCTGCGGCGGCAGCTGCTCGCGGTGCCGCTCAAGGTAGGATTCAAGGTAGCGTGAGAGCGGGGCCGCGGCCCCCGATTCGCGGTAAGCCTCGAGTAAAAGGTACTGATTCCTCTTGTCCAGAAGCTCAGGGTCCTGCGGCCGTAAAGCCAGAAAGACATCCGTGTCTTCGGCCGCCTTGGCGTATCGCGCCGTCGCGCAATAGACCCCCTGAAGCCACGCATGAGCTGTCCCGTTCGGCAGGCTCGGGGGCTTACGGCCGGCAGATTCGTCTGCGAGCAGCAGGAGCCTTTCAGCCTCCGTGAAACGCAGCTGGCGGAATTGATAAATACCTTCACTCTCGTAAGAGCTCTGGACGGCGCGATTCTCGTCCGCTTGCTTCTGAGCGCGGCTCAGTTTATCGTGCAGAATTCCAGTTCCTCCAAGAAGCACGCTCAGCACTGCAAGCCCGGTTAAAAGTCTCTGCCAGGATATTGAGTTCATTGATCTCTCCCCTCCCAATTCGGGAATCTTACAATCCATTTACCTGAATTCTGTTCAATTTCGACGGAGTGTTCAATCAAAGTTTCTGGGGAGGTCAGGAAAGTGACCAAGGTTTCCTGGGATCCGGCGTGAGCCAGCAAATCGGCCGTGAAGGAACTCACCGTGTCGTTCCAGGTTTTCCGGCCCCAGGGATCATGGCCTTGCACCCAACCGGACGCTTGACCTACGAAACCCGCCCATTGACGGCCCGCATCCGGTCCCCGGACATAATCGGTATGCGAAGCGCCCTGAATTTCAATATTAATGAGCGGACGAGCGCGGTCATCGATGGCATAACCAAGCAGCTCCTCCCGATACCCGCCCAGCGCCGTACCATTTATTTTTAATGCGCCCAAAATATCACGGGTGCCGTAGACATTGACCAGCATCTGCGCCCCTGTCGAAACCAGCGAAGCCGGTTTTGCAGCTGGCTGCGCCAGAGTTGAACTCTCGATAAACCGTCTGTAGACGCTGTAAGCATCTTCAGGGCTTCTGCCCGAAATGAAACGCATGATTTTTTCGGCATCCAGTCTGTCCAGCCGCAATCCTCCGCCGAAATAATCGCGTGTGAGTGAATCCAGGAATGAAAAGGTTGCTTCTCCCGAAAGAATTTTCCGGCCGGCCTCAAAAATCTTGAGCGTAACATCGTCGCTGGCAAGCGATGCGGCTCCGAGAGCGGCCACGCTCTTAACCCTGTAGCCCTCGGGATCCCCGAGAGTTCGAGGGGCTTCGTTCAGCACCTCGACAAGGGGCATAAATCCGCCTGAATACCCCACGGCAACCATGCCCCGGGCACGCTCTTCAGGTGTTGCCTTGTCCCAGTAAGCGCGAAGGTCCCTTTCGATATCCCGGGCAGGACCGCCGTGCGACACCGGATCCGAAACTTCGGCCGCCCAAACAGACAGGTCTTTCGTTAAACTCAACAAGGTCTCGGCCAGAGCTCCCAGCAGAGCTCCGCCTGTAAGCGATGACGCCGACAGGGCGAATCCGCCGATCATGCGGTACGCTAGACTTCCGGCCCCCAAATCCGACGCCAGAGCGAGAACTTTCATTTTGTGATAGGTGTCCGCAAGAATCACCTCGGATTGAATTCCGGCCGTGTCAGAGGCCGCCAGTAAATCCTTGCCGAGTGTATTCAAGTAGGCCGGCGGTCCCTCTGTTTCTGGACTGAGAATGCCGTTGGCCAGAACGAAAACTTCCCCTCCAGGCATCATTCGCACCGGCGCCTGCCCGGATTCAAATCTTCCTGCCACCGTTTGACCGCGGCGAATCGAAAATTCTAAAGCACCCGGAATTCTAGAAGATGCTGAAGAACTGGTGAAGATCGCTGCGTCCGGCGATGCCCTCAGCGTCTGAGGCTGATACAGCCTCAAATCACCCGAAAAGATTCCGCCTTGGGCGTCGAGCAAAATTCCCCGGGAATCTGCCCCGCGGATCCCAGCCATCGTCACTCCATGATAATCGAGTTCAGCATTCTGAAAAGTTCCTTTTGAAAATCGCTGCGTCCGGGTCCACCCGTCTCCGATGTATTCGCGGCGTGTCATCTGCCCATAGTCGATCCCGCCCGACCTGTTTTCGGTCCATCCCTCAAGGCGCAGACTTTCCCGGCCTTGGCTCTCATTGAGCCATTCACCGGTGCGCCGATTCCAGGAGAGAGTCTCGCTGTCCGATCTCCAAATCCAAACATCCCCCTGCTCCCGGATTTCCCCCTGGCGGAGCCCCGCCTCTTCCTGGTAAAAATATTCTCGAGTTTTCGGGTTGAGCCAATGAAAGACACTGTCCGTGAGTTTTCGGAAAAGGTCACTCGACATCTGGACAGTCCCTTCCAGCACAGCCTTAGCCTGAGAGGCCAGGGATCGCCCGGCATTTCCGAGTCCGGTCAGAAAACGGCCGGTCCCCTCAGCCAGGACATTGCTGAAGCGGCCGAGACTGGTTTTCGAAGGGGCTTCATCGAACTTTTCTCCGAGGCTGGGAACTCGGCTGAATGCCGAAACGCTTGCGCTCAGCATATCGCTCAAGGCTCCGGACGCCCCCGGGGACACCCCCAGAGACTCCGCCCCCAGACTGACCCCGACGCCAGTGATGCCTTTGAAAGTATCCGTCCTGATCTGATTCAGTGCTCCGCGGTAGCGCGCAGGCGCCAGCGTATTTCCTACGGCATAACCTACGGCTGACCGGACCGGCACGGAACCCAGCGCCAGCCACCTCGGATCCATCTCGATTCCGTCACCCAGAGCGTACAGTCCGGAAGCAGCAAGCTCCATGGATAAGTCAGGCGCTGCACTCTTGAGGGCGTCGACTCCGTTCAGATTTCCGATCCCCAATGTGATGGCGCTGACTGCCGAGACACCGGCTCCGATCAATCCGGACAAAGCCGGTGACAGCGCCGCATTCAGACTGAGAAGATCCGAGGCACCGCGTCCGATGAGATTGGCACCGAGCGCATGCCCGGAACCCATCAGGATTGACCCGCTCAGCATCTTCGAGCCCGCCATGATGCCCTGTGATAGCTTGGGAGATACACCAGCCCACTCCAGCAGTTTACCTGCTCCCAAGAAAGCCCCGGAAACGGCCTGCCCCGCAAGCGTTCCCTTAAGTAAGCTCGAGAGAGCCGAGGACTTTAGAAATGCGGCGCTCGAAGCTTGAAGCCCGCCTGCATTCAAACCGCCGGCTGCCCAGATGCGTCCTGCCGTCTCCCCAAAGGCCATGACCCCTTTGTAAACACCCGCAGCCGCCTGTCCGAGACCGCTGAGCATACTGTTCAAGAGCCCCTGAACGCCTGTTATCATCTGACCCGTAAAGACTCCCGAGATGAGGGAACCCATACCCTGCATGACGGCTGATGCCGCGGCCGTCATGGATTGCACGATCGCCGTAATGGAAGCAACGGCGCCCGCAACAGCGGCGATAACGGCCTTCGAGGCAGCAATCACGGCAATCGCGATCAATTCAAAAAAAGCTCCGCGAACCCCCATCAACTCACCGGAGGACATCATCTGAGCCCGGCTCGCCGTGAGTTCCGAAACAGGCATGTCCAGAGATGTCAAAATCCTCCCTTTGCCTCGGTGCGGCGCACGCGGATCGAGCCAAGCGGCTTCGAATTCAGAGCGTTTCATGGTGATACTTTCCATCTCAGCAGAAGCAGCCGATCCTGTTTCCAGATAGGTCACTTCGCCCTCCCCGATACGGGTCAGCACCACGTAGTGATTACCATCGAGGTGGGCCGCGACTCTGAAAGCGCAGGAGGATGCGTCTTGCGGACATTGAGCAAGGTAAAGCGTTCTCAAACTCTCGTAATTCAACTCAGCGCCCTGAGTCTCGAGACCGTAGAGAGCAGCTGCTTGTTTCAATGCAAACATCGAGAGAACCAAGTCGCCGTTTTCCAGCGCCGTGAGCGTGCCTGTCAGGATGTCGATCAGGATCAGCTTTCGGGCCAGCTCTCGCCGCTCATGATCGAGACCCGCGGCACTCAGGAGGCTTTCCAGGGCTAAGTAGGCCGATTGACCAAAGTGAAGAGATCGGCTGTTGAGCCATTTGAGAAGGGTTTCGGCTTCAGTCTCACTCAGCGATATCAAGGACTCTGGATCTAAACCCAAGGCACGGGCAAAATCACGCTTCGCCTCCCGGCTCATAGCGGCATAATCCCTGAGATCGCGGCTTACGGCTGCCCGAATGCTGTCCACTTCAACGTTCCGGAGCCTAAGTTCTTCTCCGCTTCGCAGCTTGAGGATGAGAGACTCGAGATCGAATTTCCCCCCCGCGGCATCCGCAGATTCTAGAATCTGCTCTATTTCAGTCCGTGAAGCCCCGCGTCCCAAAATCTTTCGATACCAGTGCGAAATCACGGGCTGGATCTCGTGGCGCAGGATGGCTTTTTTGAGCGAGGCCTCCTCGGCCGTGATTTTGGCGTAGGCGGAGCTCGTTTGAGCATCCAGATCCGCTGAGGCAGCACCAGCCTCTCCGGAAAGTGCCCCGAGAGCTTTGATCTGATCTAAAGCGAGTCTTTCGAGGTATCCTTCCACCTTCAAGAGAGCCGAGTGAAGCTGATGCGAGGCATCGCTCAGCGCGATTTTGACCGCCCGTCCTTTCGCCGCGAAAGAACCCAGAAGGTTTCTCTGATCCTCCAGCTTCGATCGGACGGCAAGCAGTCTGTCGCGCCGTGATAGATACTGCCCTTCGAGGGTTCGACGGACGGCTTCTTCGCGGTCCGCCAGGAAAACCGCAGCTTTCGCCCGCTGAAAGGCCGTCTCAGCTCGGAGTCTGGCCAGTGCCAGGGACAGACCTCTGCGGGATGCTTCGAGTTCCACATGGACGGGATTGCCCTCGGCATCATACTCGTAGCGCGTCAGCCGTTCGCCCGAAGCGCTGAGCGTCATCGCTATCCGGCCCTCGTCATAAATTTCACTGATCCCGCCTCCGTAACGCCGCGTCATGACTTTGCCTGCCGCGTCGTAATCCGTTTCGACTTCGAGATCCGTTCCCGCCTCGTATTTCTGCCAAGAAGGCACAACGACTTCGTCCCAGAGCCGCTCGGCTAAATCGTGATGGAACTGCAAAGCCTCGCCCGACGCACGCCCCCTGTCAAGTTCGGCAAAAAACTGAAACTGCGGGCTGCCGGAGGTTCGGAGACCCAAGGGCTTTTTGCCGCGGTATTCGATCTCGGTACCGTCGGGATAGGTCATCCTGACATCCCTTAAATCGAGACTTTCCCGCGGGCCTTCAGAAGCCGCCTGCATACTGTCTGTGATCCTAAGCGTCTTCGAAAAGCGAAGTGTGCGCCCGTCTTGAAGAGTTAGGGTATGCAGCAAACCTTCTTGGTATTGCGCTTGGACCTGGCTATCCCGATACCCCGTCAACGAAACCCGGTTCACCTCACTGCAGTCGACGGTGCAATCCTCGTAGACTAGCTCAGGCACGTCGATCCGCGTTTCCTTGCCTTCCTCATTCAACACAATTTCCTGACGCATCGTTGATTTGAGCGTCCGCCCCAGAACCTGGGAATGCTCGTAACGGTAGCCGTCAGCTGTCGTATGGAAACGCAGGCGCCCGTCTTGATCATACTCCTCCGTGAGCCCTTCCTCGGTTTTCACTTGAATCAAACCGGCCGCTGTTTGCGAAAATGCATAGGCGTCCCGCCTTCTGCCTTTGTAGAAAAAAACTGATTCTTTCAAATTGCCCTGAGCGTCATACTCGTAAAGCGTTGTCACTCCCTGGGCCTGAGTCCGTGACACGACCTTCGACTGCCCTGCGATCCTGCGGTACTTTTCGATCGTGCCTGACTCGGGATCGGTCACGGCGACAAGCTCCCGGCCCTGCGCGTCGTACTCGTACGCATAATGGAGAGGCGCCTGACCTTCCCGTTGAACCTGGCGGATTTTGCCGAATGCAATCTCTTGCTGAAGCTTCACACCTGAAGCGTCATGAAAGACTCGAAGGAAAGACTCTGAGGTGTCTGAGCTGCTCTGACGCGTCGTCAGCACTGACCCGTCAGCCAGAAGGGTTTCGGTAATCTTGCCGTCCTTCAGACGCGATAAACTACCCGAGGCCGTTTGAAAAAACTCCAGATCACCTGCCTCGCCGAACTGATACAAAGTCTCAGCGCCCAAAAGTTCTTCGTATAGCTTCTGCCCGAGAGGAAGATTCTGCCGGCCCGGATCGCCGGAAGCAAGAAGGGCTGGCGGAACCTCCGCTTGATCCTGAAGGCCAAGCTGAAGGCTCCCGCTGCTCACCCCCAAGCGCCCGATCCATTCAAGCGCGTCAGGGCGGCGCAGGGTCACCAGAGCAGCATTCGACGCAAAGACATCCGGTCTCGCCGCGGATGTTCCCGGAAAACTCAGGCTAAGCCCCCCCGGCGGGACTTCTCCCGGTCCGAGCGGCAGATAAAAATCCTGCCAAGTTTCCGTCAGGGAATCAATCCGCCATTCCTGAGTATTTTCGCCTTCGCTTGGGTCCCCCATCGAGATTCTGAGGGCACTGTCTCCGCCTGATGCGGACGCGCCGCGCTTGAGGCTGATGTGAAGAAGGCCATACGTAGAACCCGAGACTTCTCGGGTCGAGAAGTTAAGGGATTCAATCTCCAGCGGGCGCGAGGGAAGAAAACCATGCCCTGTGTTGAGCTGAATGCGCCTGGTTTTAGTCGCAGCATCGTAATAAATACGGTCGGGACGATGATCTCCGTTCAAATCTTTAAGCTCCGTGCGGACCTCAAAAGTCGCAGCCTGACTGCCGAGGGGCAAGCCGCGGAAGTTGTCCGGCGTTTGAGCGATGGCGCTCTCCAGATCGTCGCGGCCCTCAATTCCTGACCACGGCTCCGCCTTGCCGAACCCTGCCCCGAGATTACGTTCAACCCACCATATCGATTGCGCCTCACCCCAAGTCTTGACTGCGTCCACCGTAACGCGGTCAGGGCGGCCGTCTCCGGTCACGTCGATCAGTTCGCTCAAAGTCTGGCGTGGATGAAACGTTTGGGGCGTCCAGGAAAGACTCGTCGCCGCCATGAGACTCGGTGCGCCCGGCAGCGCCCGCACCTCCTCATGCCAAAGCGCCGCGGGTTCAAAACCCTGACCGCTGTTCCTCTGCCACCACCAGGCTTGGCGCCCCTGCGGTTCACTCGCCTTAACGGGCCGAATCAAAATACGGTCCGGTTTTCCGTCACCATCGAGGTCCATCAATCGCGCCCGTTCAACCTCACCCTGACTGAGCATCCTGATACCCTCGCGCACAGCCTGACTGAAACGCTCAAAGTCCTGGATTGTATAAAAGGCCTTGTCGGGCTGCATGAGGAGATCGCGATACCCCTCAGCTCCAGCAGTCCCGAAGGCGCGTGTAATCTCGCCGGCGAGCGCCGTAAGCGTTTTGAGACGTTCATTTTCGCATCCGTTTTTCTGCGCCCCTAGAAGATTGGCGCATCGCGTAGAATTCTTCTCCTCCGTCATCGACTGAAGACGGCTCTCAAGAATCGCCGCGGAAGGGGGCATAGCGCTGTTCTTAACCTGATCACTCCAGCCAAGAGAGCCCGCAACAGCCGCCGCCGGAGCAAAAGAATCATCGACACCCCGCCATACAACGGAGTCGTCAAAACCCTGAGAATTGTTCCTCTGAAATAGCCAGACATTGTAGGGCGGGCTCAAGGGTCTCACGACGCGGTCCTTTAAACCATCACCGTCAAGATCGATGAGATCCGCCAGAAGAGGCTGTTCGCTGACATGGCGATGATCATCCCGCACCCAGGACGCATACTCCGCCTGGGATGAATTCTGACTCGCGGGCTGAATACCTGAATCCCATAAACGCACAGGATCAAATCCCGCGCCGTTATTGAGCTGAACGAACCACTCCGAAGTCCCCTGGGGCTTTTGCAGAACGCGGTCCGGCCTTCCATCTCCGTTGATATCGGTTAAATCTCCCAATCGATGCGGGTGGCGTCCTTCATAAAATCGAATCGATGAAGAAGCCTTTCCTGCAACTGGGAATTGAAGGTCCGCGCCGGGCCAGACTTGAGCGGCCGCGAAATCGGCGCCGGTATTTTTTTGCCAGATCCATCCCCGTGAATCCGGCAGGACCGTCACTTGGTCTAAGAGTCCGTCTCCGTCCATATCGAAAAAACCGCGGGTCTGCGAGGGCAAATCATCCCACTCAACGCCTCTTTCGAAACGGCTTAGTGCGGGAGTTTCCGATGCTTTGTCGCTCCGCCATCCAGCTTGATAGGTCTTTGAGAGTCTAAAAACCTGACCTCGTTCGGCATCGAAGTGCCGCTCTGCAATTGAAACGCGATGAGACAAATCCCCGCCCTCCCGCAGGTCAAGCGATAAACGATCGGGGCGGCTGCTGAGATCAACGAGATCTCGTGCCAGCAGTATCTCCTTGAGATCTTCGTCGGCAGACTTCAGCAGAAAGACGACCAAGGGCTCGGGGCTTAGACCTGGCTGCTCCAGGCTTTTAATCCAGGCTCCGCTCAGCGCCTCCGTTCGCTCAGTGTGATCTCGATAGGTGATTTCGTACTGAGTGCGTTTCGTTTGGACGCGGCGGATTCTGCCTTTTTCATAGTCAATGACAGAACCTCGGGCTGTCACGGTGCGGATGACTTCCCCGCGCTCGAGGGTTTGCTTTGCTCCATCCGCATAGACAGCCTCGCCCGAAATCCTGCCGCCCGAAACATCGGGATTGTGTATTTCCCCGAATGGCGTCATGAGCTTTTGAATCCTGCCGTCGCGGTAAAGAATACGGAGTCCTTCAGTCTGCGTTTCGAGCAGTCTCCCGGCTTCGTCATAAATCCTCTGCGTCTTGCCGTCTGTCATACGGATACGCGCCGCTTGATCGGCGGAAGGAATCCACGCAACCTGCTGAATGCTTCCATCGGGCTGTTTGAATCTCGCGCCCCCCTCCGAGGCATCGTAATCAATTCGGGAGCCGTCTGGAAATTCCGCCGACAGAATCCTGCCGCCCGCGAATCGTCTCACGGTTCCGTCTTTTTCCCGAATCACCGCTTCCTGAAGTGCTCCATCCGGACCCGAGCCAAGCCCGCTGACTCGGGTGCCGCCGGGCAAAAGCAGCTCTCTGAGACGGCCCTCTTCGTAAAACGCCGTTGTTCCGTCGTCGAAGCTCCATTCTTGAAGATGAGCCTGCTTGCTCGATTCAGATTCCTGAAGGGTGTAGAGCTTCCCTTCTGAGGTCTTGAATCCTTTGAGCGATCCCTTTTCGATGTATTGCTGCAGGCCCCCCGGAGTTTCGAGTATGCCCTGAACAAGTCGGCCCTCGTGATCCAGCGTAAAATCACGGACCTTGTTTCCGCCGCTTTCTTCAAGGATGAGCTGGATGTCAGCCTCATCCAGCAGACTCCCGTCCTGATCGGTGTCTTGAGCCGAGCGCGTCAGCGTTCCGACGCTTGTTTCAATACGCCTGAGGAACCCGCCGGAATCGTAGACGAGCCGCTTGCCGTCTCTCTGAACCGTCATCGACCGGTTAAGATCGGTTAGTTTTTCAAAGTCATAACGGGTTTCTACACCGGCAGGGCTGAGCGCAAGGATGGGATACCCGTCTTTGTAATCCACCCTGGTTCCGTCTTCAAGCCTCACACTTGCGGGTTTTCCCTCATCAGTCAACAACGCCTCAACCCAGTCCGTAGGCTTCGGCGGACTGGATTCCCCGCGATTCAGCATCAGCTTCCAGCCTTCCCCCTCGCGCATCCTCGAATAGCGCAGAACTTCATCCTGCGTGCGTATCTCCCGCAAAACCCCGGCATCGTCATAGAGAACATAGTCGCGCTCGGATCGGAAAATCCTGACGGTAAATCCCTCCTTCCGGGGATCCCGGGCATAGCGGAAATGTTCCGTACCCGATTCCCCGAAACTCCGCGCCGGGAGTTCGTTGGGTAAATAGTCCGTGATGATGCCGGCGGGCGAAACGGATCTGATCCGGAAACCTTCGCGGACAAATTCGAAGGAACCGTCCGGATAGAGGAGGTCTGCCCGGTGCCATTCCCCCAAAGAGTTTTTCTCATAATTCTGCACGCGGACGCCCTCATGCGTCAGATACTCGACGGGCCGATTCGAGCGGTAGTAGATAC
>VFQY01000144.1 GCA_018883425.1 Candidatus Omnitrophota bacterium
GCTCTGGACAGTGTCACCGGGTGGGAGATTGACGAAACCGACAAGGAAAGAGGCCGCATCAGAGTCCGCAACACTGAATTCAGTAACCTTGCGGATAAAGACAAGTCGACCGCTTTATTTTTGATACAGCGGGTCGGGCGAAGTCAGACATCGGTACAGCTCGCTCCCGAGTCTCAGCATGTTCTGGAAGGCGCCAAGCTGATGAAGCGGATCGCTGAATTCCTCGGTCCGGAAGCCTAGTTTTAGCACCCGGCTTTGCCGGTCTCTCCCCCGTCAAGACGTCTCATTAAAAAGAAGGAACACCGCGCCGTGGATGCCATCGTTCTTCACGGGGTCAAGACGCATAACCTTAAGAATCTCGACCTCGTTCTCGAACACAAGAAACTCTACGTTCTGACCGGAGTCTCGGGTTCCGGAAAATCCTCGCTGGCTTTCGATACGCTTTACGCGGAAGGCCAGCGCCGTTACGTTGAATCACTATCGGCATACGCCCGGCAGTTCCTCGAGCGGATGGAAAAGCCTGACGTCGAATCCGTTTCGGGCATTCCTCCTGCCTTGGCAATCGAAGCCAAAAACACCATCAACAACGCACGCTCGACTGTCGGAACCCAGACTGAAATCAACGATTATCTTCGGGTGCTTTTCGCCCGGGCGGGTGAAGTTTTCTGTCCTGATTGCGGATTGAAAGTCGTTAGGAATCATCCCGAATCGATCGCGGATTATCTTCTTCAGCAGCATGCCGGAAAAAAAATCTGGATCCTTTTCAAGGTAGGGCTCGACGGCGGGGCGAAGAAATACCTGGCCGAAGCCATGGCTGAGCTGGAACGTCAGGGATTCTACGAATATTTTCAGGACGATCAAATGATGGATGCCGGCGCAGTCCTGGCGCGGAAGGGAATTTCAAAACAGGGCCTCTATGCCGCGCTGGACAGCCTGGAGGTCAGCCCTAAATCGCGTCAGCGCCTTGTGGACGCGCTTGAGTCCGCGCCTGATAGAGGCCGGGGCGAAACCGCGGTTTGGAACGGGGCTCAGCTTCTCCTGTTTTCCGAAGGGCTCAAGTGCCCGGGCTGCCGGCGGGAGTTCCGTGAGCCCACCCCGAATCTCTTTTCCTTCAACAGCCCCCTTGGCGCTTGCCCGGCCTGTCAGGGCTTTGGACGCATCATCACGATCGATTGGGATCTTGTAGTTCCTGACCCCCGAAAATCGCTCGAGGCGGGCGCTGTCGAACCTTGGACGAAACCGAGTTCGGAATGGGAGTTCCGGCAGATGATACAGTTCTGCCGCAGGAAAAAGATACCGGCGGACAAACCATGGTCAGAGCTTTCCGAGGCTCAGCGCAAAACGATTTTGTTCGGCGCCAAGGGTGAAGAGTATTTCAGCGTCAAGGACTTCTATGATTTTCTCGAGAAGAAGACCTACAAAATGCATGTGCGGATTTTTTTGAGCAAATACAGGGGCTACATTCCCTGCTCGGACTGCGGCGCGACGCGGCTGAAGCCCGATGCGCTGGCGGTTCGGGTTTCCGGCCTGACTATCCACGAAATGATGGATCTCAGCATCGAAGATCTCTACCGTTTTATCGAAGGTCTAAGGTTCAGACCCGAGGATCATGAGCGCGTGGAACCCGTCTACCTTGAAATTAAAAAACGTGTCCGCTTCCTCAAGGAGGTCGGGCTCGGTTACCTCAGTTTGACCCGGCTTTCCCGCACTCTCTCGGGAGGCGAGGTTCAAAGGATTCACCTGGCTTCTTCTTTGGGTTCAGCCCTCGTCGATACGCTTTATGTCTTGGATGAACCGAGCATCGGGCTTCATGAGCGCGACAACGACCTCTTGATCAGGCTTCTCAAAGAACTCCGGGATCTGGGCAACACCGTTGTCGTGGTTGAACATGACCGCGCGATGATTGAAGCGGCTGACGAGGTTCTGGATCTGGGTCCCCAGGGCGGAGAAAAAGGCGGACGGCTCCTGTTTCAAGGTCCCGTCAAAGACATTGTCCGGGCGCCGCAGTCTCTGACGGGGCAGTATTTTTCAGGCGCGATGGAAATCAAACGCCGGACGCTCGGCGCTCCAGTCCCGAAAAAGAAAAACGAAATCGTGATTCAGGGCGCAGAGCAGCATAATCTGTCGGGGCTCAATGTCCGCTTTCCGCTTCATCGGCTGACGGTTCTCACGGGAGTTTCCGGCTCCGGCAAGAGCACGCTTCTCTACTATATTCTCTCTCATCCTTACCTCCTCTTTCCCTTTCCCCCTTTTCCTTCTCTCTTCCCCTTCCCCTCTCTCCCCGTTTTTTCGGTCTTTTCTTCTCTTTTTTTTCTTTCTCCCTCCCCTCTCTTCCTCACCCCGCTTTCTCCTCCCTTTCCCTCACTTCC
>VFQY01000083.1 GCA_018883425.1 Candidatus Omnitrophota bacterium
CTTTGAAGGTGTCCTCCGGGCGGCGGGTTTTTATTACTCAGACACACCGCTTTTCATGACCGGCGTAGAAAGCGATCCCGAGGGGGCCGTCAATGCTGTGCTGCGCTACAACAACGAGAAAGCCGGCATTGCGATGAAAAAGGACGCCCGCCAGCTCTGGGTACCTGTCAATTCATTTGAGGATGAATTGACGAAGAAAAAACCCGCCGGCGTTGTCCGCCTCGCAGCCCTCGGCGATTCCTGTACGATGGGCTGCACCGGCACCTCCAAAACCTACCCCGGCATCATGCAGGAAATCCTCAATACCGGGCGGGCACGCTATGAAGTCCTGAATGCGGGCGTCGGATCACATTCCTCTTATCAGGGCTTACAGCGCCTGCGCCATACAGTGATGCCTTACCGGCCCGATATCCTCACGGTTTATTTTGGATGGAATGACCACTGGATCACGAATGTGCCTGACAAAGAAGTGCGCTTGAAAAATCCGCAGGTCACGGCGTTTTTGAATTTTCTCGAAAGATTCCGTACCTATCAGGCTTACCATTACCTCATCAGCCGAATCCGCGGCAGCTCTAAAAATGCGGAGGTTCCGGCCGGCGGCGAATCCGGGAATCTCAACTGGGCCAAACTGCGTGTCTCGGCTGAAGACTACGCGGCCAATCTGAACGCTATGATTGACCTGGCTCAAAAAGAGGGCATCAAAATCCTGCTTGTTACAGCACCCTACGACGCCGCAGGCTTCCAGCCCTTCAGCAATTTTCCCTTTCCCCGGGAGGCTTTGGTCGAGGTGCACGAAAACTATCTGAATGTCGTCCGTCTGACGGCGGCCCTTCGCTCGGTCCCCATTTTAGATCTGGCCCAGGAGATCACTCAGGGAACACCCGAGCCTGTTTTCAGCCAGGACGGCATCCATTTCAATCCCTGGGGCTGCCGCTACATTGCAGAGCGCTTTGTCTCCAAACTGAGCGAGCTAGGCTGGACAGTCTGACGAGCGGCACGAATTCCAACCACGCGGCACGATGCCGCCGCAGGAGGGGCCAGACTTATGGGTGCCTGCAGCTTTCAAAAGAACACGTCTGCTCGTGGGTAACATGTGTCTATCAGCATGCTGTCGGAACCTCAGCGGATATCTAATCCTCGGAGGATGTGCGGACCCACTATCGCGTGAGAAAAAATGCGGATGTTCGCGGGAGAAGCCAAGACGTCAGTTTTTTCGATCAGCCCTGTCGCCCATGGGGACTGTCCCCCTAGGGGACTGTCCCCTAAGGGGACAGGGCTATTACCAGTCGGTGGGTTTGTAGTCTTTGAAGAAGTTGCCCCAGGAGTGACGGCCTGTGGAGAAGCCGCTGAGAATGGGATCCGCAACGCGGGCGGCGCCGTCGACGATGTCCAGAGGAGGCTGAAAGTCGTGCTCTTCATACTTGCGGGCAGAGATCGCCGCGGGGTCTTCGTCCGTGACCCAGCCCGTATCCACGGCGTTCATGTAGATGCCGTCTTTGGCGTAGTCACGCGCTGAAGTGGCCGTCAGCATATTGAGGGCGGCTTTGGCCATGTTCGTATGGGGGTGTTTATCGGTTTTGGTATAGCGTGTGAATTTCCCTTCCATGGCTGAGACATTGACGATGTGGCGATGCGGACAGGGACTTTTGAGAAGCAGGGTTTTAAGTTTCGAACAAAGAATAAAGGGGGCTACGGCGTTGACGAGGTGAACTTCCAGCATTTCCGGTGTCGCGACCTCTGCTAGTGTCAGGCGCCAGCTGTTTTTGTCACGCAGGTCAATCTGCTGCAGATCAGCATCCAGTTTACCTTCAGGAAAGAGTTCGACACCCGCCTGGGTTTCGTCATCGTAAGCGTAAGGGATCATGGCGAGTTTGGCGGGGGCCTCGATACCAATCGCCGGATGATGTTCCGGCCAGGCGGTCAGCATTTCGCCTGCCAAAAGGGCGCGATGGCCGGGCCGCGAAGGTCCCCCGAGCTGATGCCGGCAATCCTCGTAAGGATGGAGAAGTGCGCGGCTTTCAGGAGGAAGGTCCTCGAAGCGCACCGCTTCGCCGGCCTGCATGTGCTGGAAAAATCCGGGCGGGCGGCGCACGGTCTGGGCGGCGTTATTGATCAGGATATCCAGATGTTTTTCCCGGCGGGCCAGGTAGCGCGCCAGAATCTCAACGCTGGGAGCGTGACGAAGATCCAGTCCGTAAATTTCCAAGCGATGGCGCCATGATTTGAAATCGTCTTCGCGTGTGTAGCGCTCGGCGGCGTTGACAGGAAAGCGGGTCGTGATGATGACTTTTGCTCCGGAGCGCAGAAGACTGAGAGACGTTTGGTAGCCGATTTTTACCCGGCCGCCCGTGATCAGAGCCGTCTTGTTTTCCAGCGGTGCTGTCTGAAAGCGCTTCGCGTAATTAAAGTCGCCGCAGCCGCGGCACATGGAATCATAAAAGAAATGCACTTCGTCGTATTCGCTTTTGCAGACATAGCAATTCCGCGGACGCAGGAGTCTTTCGCGCGGCTTTGAGGCCGAATCAGGCAGAGCTGTCAATTTCGGGGGAACGTAAATGCTCGCGTACCGGGCGGTGCGGATTTGCGTTCGGTCCCGGGCGCTTTGGTCCTGCCTGCGCTTCTCCAGCCGCACCCTTTTACGGCGGGCTTTCACGCGTTTCTTGCTTTCTTCCCGGGTGGGACGAGAAAGACGGCCTGATGCTTTGAGAACAGCGATCCGGTCCTCTTGGCTGAGCCGGTCAAAAAGCGCGGGATCGGATGAGAGTCTCTCGAGTAGAGAAACGCAGATCCTGAGCTCCTCGGGATGGAGAGCGTCCGCAGTCTGCTTTTTTGGGGAGGTTTCCGGAGAACCTGAAACTTTTTCTGTCATGGGCACGAATGGGTTAAGTTGGGTTCGCTGCTAAAGTGCGGTATTATTCAGTCAAAAAGCACCGAAGACAAGCACGGAGTTTCTATGACGCAGCCCAGGCTTACGCCGAGGACGCTCTACAAGAAAATTTTTTTCTTAGCGGCGGAAGCCGATAACATTTTGGCAGCTTTCCCTGCATTTCTGCTCGAGGCGCTTTTGCAGACGGCCCGTCCTGCGGAAAATACCGCCGAAAGACTGCGCAGACGCTACTCCTTCGAGGCAGTGATTGCGTCGCAGACCGCGATGCTCGCACTCTATCTTCTCTTCGATGGCCGCGGCTGGGACACACGGCTGCTGCCATATGGTTTGGCGGCCTATTTCATTGGGGTTCAGTTTTTCCAGTATCGGCCCGGCGATCCCCGGTTAGTGTCGGCAGCGGGCCCCGAGATCAGGGGGCAGAGACGCTTTGCTGCGGATCTCAAGATTACCAAGCTCATGCTGGCGACCTGGGCGATGTTTTTCCTCTCCATCCAGTTCTTACTACCTCATTAAAGAGCGCGCGATCCTTTCAGGACGAACTTATTTCGAAGCCCCGGTCGAGAGGCTCTCGGACTCGCAGGCTTTTAAGCCTCAGAAGGCCCCTCCTTGAGCCTCGTAAAAAACACCTAAAAATTATAGGTGTTTTATGGGTGTTTAAGAAAGGTTGTCTGATCCCTGATTCGAGGCGATACTTCGTTCATGGAAAAGCAAAACGAAAATTTTAGAAATCACGAAGATCTCCCGGCGCTTGAAAAAATTCTAGAGGTTTTCGGCCTGAGGTTCTTTTCAAAACTTACGGCGATTGCCTGACTGTCTGAACATTTCAAGAGCTCAGAAGCGCTGACGCTGCTGGTTCCCCGCGACGAGGCGTTCTACGCATTGTCACCCGGTGAACTCTCCAGGTATTTGAGCTCGCCTGAAGAACTTGCGAGCTTGATTCGCAGACACGCTCTGCCAGGTAAGCTTTCCTCAGAGGACTTATGCGGCATGGCTTATTCGAGGAACATGGAGGGCGGACTGATTCCCCTCAAATTAGCTCGCGGGACGCTTAGGGTCGGGTCGGCTTGCGTTGTCGATTCGGACATCGAAGCATCGCATGGTATTATTCACACTCTAGATTCGGTTCTTCGTCAAAAGGATGTGCAAAAAAACCAGGTTCAGGAGGCGTTATGAAAAAGTTACTCATGCTAGCGGTCATCGCGGTGGTTTTTGCGGCTTCATCTTCTGCCCCCCAGGCTTTCGCTTGCGGCGGCGGTGATAAAGCTCACGGCGAAGGCGGCTCAGAAGCCGGTAAATAGGTTTTAAGCGGGGCAGTCCCTGGGTTGTTCGGGGGAGCTGCCTAGGGAAGGGAAGCTTGTCAAAAGCAAGCTGCCTGCTGCCCCGCGTTCCTTTCTCGATTCCTCAGTTTGACTTAGCAGTGTGCAGTCTCTACAATCGGCCCTCATTCCAAGGGCCGCTATGAAAAAAAATTCCTCTAAAAAATTTGATCATCCACCGCCGACGGATCTTAAGCTCTTGTACCGGGCTCTGGATGCTGCGAGCTGTGCTATCGTGGTGGCGGATGCTCTGGATCCCGCATTCCCGTTGATTTATGTCAATGCGGCCTTCGAACAGATTACGGGCTATTCTCCCAAAGAAACGCTGGGCCGCAATTGCCGATTTCTTCAGGGCACCGACAAGATGCAGGAGGGGCTCGTCCGCCTGCGTAAGGCATTAGCCAAGCATCAAGGATGCGAGGTGATCCTTAAAAATTACCGCAAGGACGGAACTCTTTTCTGGAATGAACTCAGGATTTCACCTGTCACAGATGCTCGGGGCCGTTTGACGCACTATATCGGAATTCAGACCGACATCACGGAACGTGTCAGAGCGCAGAAGGAGCTTGAGGATTATCGGCGCGGGCTCGAGGTTAAGGTCCGAGAGAGAACTGCTCAGCTCGAAGAAAAGAATCTCGCATTGAAGGAATTGCTCGGGCAAATTGAGTCAGAGAAAAGACAGATCAAGGAGCATGTGGCCTCCAATGTTGACCGGCTGATTCTGCCTCTTCTAAAAAAAATCCGCGGAGCGGGAACGGCTTCGTCGGCGGCACCCGCTCTAGCTGCTTTGGAAAAGAACCTGCAGGATATGACGTCCTCGTTCGCCAGCCGTCTTGCGCGCAAGGCGCTCTGTCTGACGCCCCGGGAAATCGAAATCTGTAATCTGATTCTGGGCGGTTTATCGACCAAGGATATCGCGCTTTTTCTGCATGTTTCGCCCGACACGGTGGAAAACCAGCGTAACTCGATTCGAAAAAAATTGGGCATTTCCCGTCAGGGCGAAAATCTGGCCGTTTATCTTCAGGCGATGGCCGGCGGGGAGATGTGAGCGTGGCGGCGTTTTTTGCTGGAGGAGAGAGTATGGCATGGTTTTACCTCCTGATTTCGGGGATGCTCGAAGTCGTCTGGGTTGTGGGTTTCAAATACTCCGAGGGATTCACGAAACCTCTTCCGACCGCGGCAGCGGCTCTCGCCATGATCGCCAGCTTCACGCTGCTTTCGATGGCGGCACGTCATTTGCCCATCGGAACCGCCTATGCGGTGTGGACAGGCATCGGAGCCGTAGGCACAGCGATCCTGGGTATTCTTCTCTTCGGGGAGCCGCGCGATCTGATCCGTCTCGGCTGCATCTTTCTGATTGTGGCGGGTATCGCCGGTCTCAAAATTTCTTCGGGGCGCTGATGCGCGCGGTCAGTGCCCCGCACGAGATTCTTCAGCGCGAGCTCAGGCGCGAGGCGAATCCTCAGACCGCAGCCGCCTGCCGGCGGTTCTTTAAAACGGGTCCGGGTGAGTACGCGCACGGCGATGTTTTCATCGGGGTCAAGGTGCCCGTCATCCGCAAAACAATCCGGCCGTTCAGAGCCATGCCGGCTCAAGGTCTTCGGACGCTCCTGGCCTCCGAGGTTCACGAGGACAGGACAGCCGCCTTGATTCTTCTGACGGAACGCTACCGGAAAGCTGCAGAGTCTCGTGAGCGGGCCAAGCTGTACGGGCTTTACCGAGCCTGCCTCGACCGGGTGAATCATTGGGACCTTGTAGATCTCTCTGCGCCCTGGGTACCTGGATCTTGGTGGCTTGAGACAGGGGATTGCAGCGCCATGAAAAAGCTCGCACTCTCGGACTGTCTGTGGCATCGGAGGGTTGCGATGGTCGCCTCCTTGGCCTTCATCCGGGCCGGCCAGGGTCATCAAGCCCTCACTCTCGCGGAAATGTTTTTTTCAGACCCCCATGATCTCATGCACAAGGCGGCCGGCTGGATGCTCAGAGAGTTCGGCAAGAGGGATTTGAAGAGCCTTGAAGCGTTTCTTGAGAAGCATGCCGGCAGCATGCCCAGGACGATGCTTCGCTATGCGGTTGAACGCATGGATGAACATAAAAGAGAACGGTATTTGAAAAAAAAGCGGGAGTCTTGAGACAAGACTCCCGCGGCATTCCCGGCAGCCTTACTGGACTGCAATCTTTCCTGAGCTGCCAGACGCCTTCGTTTTCGGCAAAGTCACGGTGAGAACGCCCTCCTTGTAAGACGCTGTGATGGCGCTCTCGTTGACAGGCCCGGGAAGAGCGACTGTGCGCGAAAACGATCCGTAGCTGCGCTCCTGGGCATAGTAGCCGCCGCCTGAATCGCCCGAGGAGGACTCGCTTTTTCGGATACCTTGAATGGTGAGCAGGTTGCCGTTGACCGAAACGTTGATCTGATCCTTTTCAAGACCGGGAAGATCCGA
The DNA here is from genome assembly GCA_018883425.1 of Candidatus Omnitrophota bacterium. GTDB lineage: Bacteria > Omnitrophota > Omnitrophia > Omnitrophales > Aquincolibacteriaceae > ZLKRG04. The sequence continues at coordinate 6,645 of VFQY01000083.1, forward strand.
CTTGAGTACATAAGCATCCCCTTGATCCTCCAGATCCAGCGCCATGGGACCGGAAAGACCTCCCGCTAGAAAGGAATCCCCTAGAGACGACTCCATCATCATGCGGCTCATTCTGTCATGCATCCTCGCCATGGATGTCAGGGCATCGTCCATAAAGCTGCTGCCTGCTGAAAATGGATCAGCGTAAGAAGAGAGCTGACGCGAGGACGGCGCATAGGACTGCATGGCGGGGTAAAAGCTCCCATGAGACGGCCCATCCTGCTGCATGCGAGGGTGACTGCGAGGATAGGCATCGGCATGGCGGCCGTGAGACGCGGAGCGCGTAAAGAAATAAACCATCCCGGCGGCCTGGAGAACGACAAGGAGGCTGAGAAGAACTAGAATTGCGTAAAGCAGTTTCGTCTTAGATGTTTTGGAAGAGTCGATCGGTGATGATTCGCTCTGTCCGGCTTTCGGCTGTAGAGAGTCCATGATAATCCTCCTGATGTTGAATGGCCCGTGCCGGCGGCAGAAACAACTTCCGCCGCCGGCACGTTCTCATTTTCCTTCTTCCCGGAAGCCTGCCCGCTCCCGGGAAATTTTTGAGGACACCTCAAAACGGAGGAGTCCCTTCCAGCCTATTTCACTTCAACACTAATCTCCCGGGCTTTTGAACTCTCCGCTTTGGGGAGCGTGATTTCAAGAACCCCCTCCCGGTAAGAAGCCTTCACTTTATCGGCCTGGATTTCGACCGGGAACTCCAGCGTCCTCGCGAATGCCCCGTAGGAGCGTTCCGAGTAGTAAGACTTCTTTTCGGTTTTTTCTGTTTCGATTTTCCGTTCCCCTGACAGCGTCAGAAGCGTGCCTTGAACTTTGATCGAAAAATCCTCTTTTTTCAGACCCGGCAGATCGGCTTGAACGAGGAAGTGATCGGCCTGTTCTTGAACCTCAACCTGGGGATCAAAGTTTCTGGGCCGGCCTTCTTGACGGATCAGGGACCGGTTAAAAGCTCTGTTGAGATCGCTTTGGAGATCCCAGATGACATCCAGCGGATCCCAAACGTTTCGTTGATTTTTGACCAATTCCATAGCGCCCTCCTTGTTTTAAATAAGACACAGCGGTGAAGATGCCCGCGGAATTTCAAAACCCGTGCCAGGCCGATGTGAGCCCCGCGTTGTTCGTAAGTCCTTCATCCGCTTCAATTTTTTTCAGGCTGGCCGAGGTTTGAAAGGTGATGAAGCTGGGCGCGGTTGTGCCAAAAAAAAACAAGCCATGTGTCAGCAAGGGCAAGCAGAATTTGCGGCCCGAAGATTTTAGAATTTGACGAGCGTTAAAGAGGCGTGCTACGGTAAGAAAATTTCAACAGTCAAGGGTCCCTCCCCAACCGGGAGGGTTAATAGGGAAGAGAGCGTTTCTCTTGGAGAAACGGCTCCACGGTGCCGCCGCTGTTGGCAGGAACGAAAACGCCGAAAACCACTGCGGAATCTCTTGAAGTAAAGACAGACAGAGAGAGAGCTTCGCGGGAAGGGGCGCAAGTAGGACGCCTGCCGAGTCAGAAGACCTGCCCTCGGCTGATTTCTCAATGTTTTTCTGTCTTCGAGCAAAGACACAAGCGCTTTCGGAATTCCTCCGGGATTCCGGCCTGCCCTTTTTGTCTTTGCCCGTCCCGGGCCATGAAGAAAAATCACCGTTGGATGATCCTGCTGCTGGTTCTGTTCGTGAGTCTCCTCACGCCTGTTTCGGAGGCGGCCTCAGAATCTGTCGAGAAACCGTATCCCAAGCGCATTGTATCGCTCAGCCCCTCGACGACAGAGATCCTTTTTGCTCTGGGAGCGGGTGATCAAATCGCCGGCGTGACGGCCTATTGTGAATACCCCCCAGAAGCTAAACTCAAACCCAAGGCGGGCGGGTTCACCGAGCACAGCGTGGAAGCGGCGGTTGCGCTGAGGCCCGATCTGGCGGTGCTGACCCCGAACGGAGGATCCCAAAACATTTATCGTAAGTTCAGGGAAATTGGTCTACCGGCCGTTTCGGTTCCCTTTTACAGCCTGGAGGATTTGAGCGCCGCTTTCGGCGTTTTGGGAAAAAGGACAGGACACGAAGATCGAGCCGAAATTCTGCAGCGGGACCTGAATTCGGCGGTGGAGGAAGCTCGCACCCGGCCGCGGACTCAGAAAAAGAATGTGCTGTATGTTGCCTGGCGGGAGCCGCTCATCGTCGCGGGCCAGGGAACCCTGGAAGATGACGTCGTGCGGCTGGGCGGGGATCGAAACGCCGCCGCGCGAAGCCGCGTGCGCTACCCGCGGTGGAGCGCTGAAGCTCTGCTGGAAGCGGATCCGGACGTTATTCTGGATGCCAGCGCGTTTGAAAGACGGGGCGATGCGGGAGAAGAAAAGAAAGCGGCCCGGGATTTCTGGAGCCGTTATCCGACGCTCAAAGCGGTCCGCGAAAAGCGCGTGGTTTTGCTCGCGCGCGAGGATCTGGCGGTGCCAGGGCCTCGAACCGTGCATCAGATTCGGGTTGTTTCAGATGTGCTCATCGATTCGAACGCAGACGGAAGGGAGTACGATGAACGTTCCCTGTTCTAAATCGCCGGCCGCTTTTTTTGTTCTCCTGCTTGGGGTGAGCGCGGCTCTTTTTTGCGCGAGTCTTTTCTTCGGAGCTGCGCGGGTCAGTCCGTGGACTGAAGAGGGGCTCTGGATTCTGCGCGAACTGCGTTTTCCGCGGGCTCTGCTGGCGTTTGCGGTCGGAGCGTCGCTGGCCGCTGCGGGAAGCGTGCTTCAGGCGCTCTTTAGAAATCCGCTCGCGGACCCGCATCTGACGGGCGTGTCGGCGGGCGGGGCCGCGGCAGTCGTGCTGGCGAGTCTTGGCGCGGTTTCCTGGAGCGGCTTCACGGGCTCGCTCCCCTTGATTTGCGCGGCCGGATCGCTGGCCGCTTTGGCTGCTGTCGTGCGCCTGGGGCGGCGCGGCGGCGTGCTCTCGGTCACGACCCTGCTTTTGGCCGGCGTCATGGTGAATTCGTTTCTAGTCGCGCTGATCGTGTTTCTTCAGTCGATCCGGCGCTCCGAGGAAATGGAAGGCGTGCTTTTTTGGCTGCTCGGAAGTCTCGGCAGCGCTCCGGCTTCTCAAGGCTGGCAAGTGTGCGCTGTCCTTCTGGCGGGGTCGGCCGTCCTGCTTTCTCAAGCCAAGGCTTTGAATTTGATCGCGGCCGGCGAGGGGAGGGCACAGGCGCTCGGAGTGCCTGTTGAAAAAACAAAAATCCTTCTTTTTGCCGTTACAGCCCTCTTGACCGGCGCGGCCGTGAGCGCTAGCGGAATGATCGGCTTTGTCGGTCTCATTGCGCCGCACCTGGCCCGTTTTCGAACAGGCCAGGATTATCGTCTTTTGATCCCGGCAAGTCTGCTGACTGGAGGAAGTTTACTCCTGCTTTCTGATCTTCTTGCCCGGACGATCTTCAGTCCCCAAGAAATACCCGTGGGCGTTCTCACGGCTTTTCTGGGTGTTCCTTTTTTTCTGAGGCTTCTGCACAGCGGGGCGAAGCCGGGAGTTCAGCGGTGAACCCGATTCTTGAGTTCAGACAGACGTCCTTTCGTTACGGCGGTCATTTTGAGA
>VFQY01000145.1 GCA_018883425.1 Candidatus Omnitrophota bacterium
GCCTATAACCATGCAATCGGCACCCGCCTGCACGGCCTGAAGCGGCGTAAATACCCGTTTCTGATCGCTTTTTTCAGAATCCTCGGGACGAACGCCGGGCGTGATGATCAAAAAATCCTTAGGCAGAGCTTTGCGCAGCATCGCCGTTTCCAAGGGAGAGCTCACCACCCCGTCCAATCCGGCTTTTTGGGCCAGCTGCGCAAGGCTGACAACCTGGTCATTCAAAGTTCGAGAAATTCCAAGCTCCTGCCTGAGTTCTTCTTCAGAGTGACTGGTTAGCACGGTTACACCGACCATCTTGGGCCTGTGTTTGCCGGTCTTGACTCTGCCATCGGCCGTCTGCGCGGCTTTTCTCATCATTTCGAGACCGCCGTGGGCATGCAGCGTGACCATATCAATCTCATGCTCGCAAAGAACCGCCATCGTTTGGGAAACCGTGTTGGGGATATCGTGGAGTTTGAGGTCCACAAAGACCTTGTTACCATGTTTCTTAACGAGTTCTACGGCATCCAAGCCATGCGCTGTGAAGAGTTCGAAGCCGACTTTATAAAAAGACACAAGCCCTTCAAGATCCCGTATGATTTTCTCGGCTACATCTAAACTGGGCGTGTCCAGCGCAACAATAATTTTATCTCCAGCATTAGGCATGAAAATCTCTCCTCGTATTTCCGTTGTCTGTTGAAGGCCGCCGATCAAGACGGCTTTACCGGCAGGCGTATGGAGCCGCGCAGCTCGCCGATCGAGCGTATGGATTGACTGACGCAATGGGCCTCAAGGCCCCGTATCATATCCATCGTTGAACCCGGATTCACAAAATTGGCCGTGCCCAGAGCCACTAGATCGGCACCGGCGATGATAAACTCAAGGGCATCCTGAACCGAGACAATACCGCCCGCAGCGATGATAGGAATGTCATAGTTTTTTTTCACTTCATAGACATAACGCAGGGCTACCGGGCGAATGGCCGGCCCGCTGAGTCCCCCGGTAATGTTGGCAATTCTCGGCCTTCGGGTATAGATATTGATCGCGAGGCCCTTGAGGGTATTGATCAGACTGAGCGCATCGGCACCGCTTCGTATGACCTCGCCGGCGATTTCGATGACGTCACCCAGTTCCGGCGACAGCTTCGTAATGATCGGCATGGCTGTTTCGGAGCGCACCGTTTTGACAATCTCAAGCATTCGCTCGCGCTTCCGGTTGAACGAAACTCCCCCCGCCTCCACGTTGGGGCAAGAAAGATTGATTTCAATCGCTTTCACGACGGATCTCTCGCGGTCGAGAGCTTGAGTCAAGACTTTGAAATCGTCCAAAGTCTCACCCGCGATATTCACAATCAGCGGAGTTTTTTTCAGCTTCGCGAAGAAGGGTATTTTATTTTGAATGAAATCCTCGAGTCCTTTGTTCTGAAGCCCGATGGCATTGAGCATTCCGCTCGGCGTCTCACAAATCCTGGGCATAGGATTTCCGCGCCTAGGTTTTAATGTGATTGTTTTTGTAATAATCGCGCCGAGCTGCTCATAATTAACGCAGGAGGCATACTCGTCTCGGGTTCCAAAAGTCCCCGAGGCCACCGTCACCGGATTCTTAAAAACGAGGTCTTTGATCTGAACTTTCAGATCGGGTTTTTTTGAACCGCCTTTTTTGGCGCCTGGATGAACCACGGACGGAGCCATGTTCAAACCTCCGTCAGGGACTGTTTAATCTGGTGGAAACCAAAGACGGGCCCCTCCGTGCAGGATGGAACCAACCCCTTATCCGTCTCGACCATGCACCCTAGACAAGCCCCGACGCCGCAGGCCATGCCTTCGTCAATAGAGGCTTCACCCGCAATACCCGCCTTTGCAGCTCGGTCGAGGACGGCCTGCATCATCACCTTGGGACCGCATGTTTGGATAAAAAGCTTCTTCGGGTCTGTTTGCGCGATCAGTTCCTCAAGCAGGACCGTAACGAAACCTTTTACACCATGCGAGCCGTCATTGGTCGCATACAAGATTTTGCATCCTAGATGCGACAACTCCTTCTTGGGAAGAACCTCTGCTCGCGACTTCGCTCCGATCAGGAGATAATCGGCACCCTGGCGCTCGGCAAGAAAAACGAGCGGGGGCACTCCAATTCCTCCAGCCACCAGGACCCGCTGAACGCCGCGTGTGAGCTTGGCTCTGAACGGCTTGCCGAGCGGACCCAGAACACGCAAGGGGGCACCTGCGGGCTTGCGCGAAAGAAGCGCTGTTCCATGCCCCAGAATCTCATAGAGAACTTCAACTGTATCTCCCTGCAC
>VFQY01000084.1 GCA_018883425.1 Candidatus Omnitrophota bacterium
CCCTCTGCAGGCGTCACGGTCTCCAACATTCTTCTTGAGAGACGGCCCATTCCCGGCCATAATACCGAGCCTGTCAAAAGGCTAAACAGAAAGTCTTTTTTTGGAGGCCGGGGCTCTGAAGCCCGGACTCGGCGAGACTCTAAAAAATTCCCAGAACGCTGCCATGGACATCGAAGCTTTTCCCGAGATTGAAAATTTTCAGAAACTTCCCCGCCAGGTGATCGTCAAGGCCGGCAGCACAAGTTTTGATGCCGATAAGGGCGCCTCACTTCGAGGCATCGTGATCAACAACAGCGGACACGCCATCCGCGAGGTGCGGGTTCACGTCGTGATCCTGAATGAAAAAGGCCTGCCCTCGGTCAGCACCAGCCAGCTGGCCGATCCCGAGGCTCTCGCCCAGGGCGGCATCGCGAATTTCCGCTTCGAATTCAAAGAACAAAACAAAGCGATCGCCGACTATCACCTTTACACGCAATGGAGGTTCGATGACTAAGTCCGCTCCTTCGATCGAAGTGCTCCTGGAAGAAGAACGGCGTTTTCCTCCTCCGCCAGCCTTTCAGAGATCAGCGCGCGTCAAGGACGAGTCGGTTTACGAGAAAGCTTCGCGCGATCCCGAATCTTACTGGGCCGATTGGGCGCGCGAACTTCATTGGACCAAGCCGTGGAAAAAAGTTCTTGAGTGGAAGCCTCCGCACGCCAAGTGGTTTCTTGACGGCAAAATCAACGCCTCGGTGAATTGCGTGGACCGGCATGTTTTTTCTTCTGAAAATCCCTCACGGCGCAACAAGGCCGCAATCATTTGGGAGGGCGAACCCGGAGACACCCGAACGCTGACGTATTGGGATCTCTACCGCGAAGTGAGCCGCTTCGCCGGAGTTCTGAAAAAACTCGGCATTAAGAAAGGCGACCGCGTAGCCCTTTACCTGCCCCTCATTCCCGAGCTCGTCATCGCTTGTCTCGCCTGCGCGAGGATCGGCGCCGTTCACAGTGTCGTCTTCGGCGGCTTCAGTGCCGAAGCCCTGCGCGACCGCATTCATGATGCCGGTGCGAAGCTTTTGATCACGGCCGACTATGGCTGGAGGCGCGGCAATACGGTTCCTCTCAAAAAGTCGGCGGATGAAGCGCTTAAGGACGCGCCCTCCGTTGAAAACGTCATCATCGTTCAGCGCGGCTCCAGCGCTTCGCAGGCCCCCCTTTCCGTTCATATTCAGGAAGGCCGCGATCATTGGTGGCATCGTCTCATGCAGGATGCCCCGGCTCAGACCGAGCCCGAGGAAATGGATGCCGAGGACATGCTGTTTATTCTCTACACCTCCGGCACGACAGGCAAACCCAAGGGCATCGTTCACACGACGGGCGGCTACTTGACGGGCGTGTACGCGACCACGCAATGGGTTTTTGATCTCAAGGAGCAGGACGTCTATTGGTGCACGGCGGATATCGGCTGGATCACAGGGCACAGCTACGTGATCTACGGGCCGCTGTCCAACGGCGCGACAGTGTTTATGTATGAAGGTGCGCCCGACTGGCCTGAAAAAGACCGGTTCTGGAATCTCATTGAAAAATATGGGATTACGATTTTCTACACGGCACCCACTGCGATCAGAGCCTTCATGAAGTGGGGCACAGACTGGGTTCAGAAAGCCGACTTGTCCACGCTTCGTCTTTTGGGAAGCGTGGGGGAGCCGATCAACCCCGAAGCCTGGATGTGGTATCACGAACATATCGGGCGGGGCAAGTGCCCCATCGTCGACACGTGGTGGCAGACCGAAACGGGCGCGATCATGATCACCCCTCTGCCCGGCGTGACGACCGCCAAACCCGGCTCCGCGACCCGGGCATTTCCGGGCATCTCGGCCGAGGTGCTCGATGAAGCCGGCGGCAAGGTTCAGGAAGGCGGCGGATACGCGGCGATTACCCGGCCCTGGCCCTCCATGCTGCGCACGATTTACGGCGACGACGACCGCTACGTGAAAACCTACTGGAAGAAATGGTCCAAGGATGTTTACTTCCCCGGTGACGGCGTGCGCAAGGACAAGGACGGCTGCTTTTGGTTCATGGGCCGCGTCGACGACGTCATGAACGTGGCGGGTCACCGCATCGGGACGTCAGAAGTCGAAAGCGCGCTTGTCGATCATCCCGCCGTTGCCGAATCCGCGGTCGTCGGAAAAAATCACGACATCAAAGGGCAGGCGATCACCGCGTTCGTAACGCTGAAAGAGGGCAAGCGGCCCTCGGCGGAACTGGTTCAGGAACTCAAACAGCACGTTGTCAAAAAAATCGGCGCTCTGGCCAGACCCGAGGACATTCTTTTTTCCGCGGATCTGCCCAAGACGCGTTCGGGCAAAATTATGCGCCGCCTCCTTCGCGATATTGCCGAGGGCAAAGCCCTCGGAGATACGACGACTCTGGCGGATCCCAGTGTGGTGGAAAGACTGAAACAGCAATACGAAGAAGCCGAAGGCGGATAGAAACTGAGCCGGCCGAGCGCCCTGGTTTTCCCCCCGAGCCGCAGCAAACCGAGCCGCCCGAAGCGGCGCATCGCCCCATAACAAAACCGAGAGTTGTTCATGCAAAGCCGAAGTCTTTACAAACGAGCCCAGAAAAGTATTCCCTCCGGTGTGAATTCACCTGTCCGCGCCTTCAAGAGCGTCGGCGGCACGCCGGTTTTCGTCAAGAAAGCCTCGGGTGCTTTTCTCTGGGACGAAGACGGGCGCCGCTACCTGGATTTCTGCGCGTCCTGGGGTCCGATGATTTTTGGGCACGCCCCGCGCGGCCTGCTGAGCGCGCTCGCCTACGGCGCCTCGTCCGGCACGAGTTTCGGAGCGGCGACGCGGGCCGAGGTCATGATGGCCGAAGCCGTCCGCTCCTTTTTCCCCTCGATGGAAAAAATCCGCATGACCTCCTCGGGGACCGAAGCCGTGATGAGCGCGCTTCGCCTCGCCCGGGGCTTTACGGGCCGCGACAAAATCGTCAAAATTGACGGAGGCTATCACGGCCACGTAGACAGCATGCTGGTCAAGGCCGGATCGGGAGGCGCGACTTTCGGTCTTCCTGACTCTGCCGGCATACCCAAGGCTCTCGCCCGTTTGACGCTCACGGTTCCCTTCAACGACAGCCGCGCGCTCAAGGCGCTCTTTCAAAAAGAGGGCCGATCCATTGCCGCCCTGATTCTGGAACCCGTGCCCGCCAACATGGGGGTTGTGCCGCCGGATCCTGATTATTTACAGACCGCGCGTCAGGTGACCCGCCGCACAGGATCCCTGCTGATTTTTGACGAGGTCATCTCAGGCTTCCGCGTCAGCCCCGGTGGCGCTCAGAAAAAGTACGGCGTGACGCCGGACCTGACCTGTCTTGGAAAAATTCTCGGCGGCGGTCTGCCGGCTGCCGCTTTCGGCGGACGCCGTGACATCATGGATCAACTCGCGCCGGCCGGGCCTGTTTATCAGGCCGGAACGCTTTCGGGCAATCCTCTTGCAATGACGGCCGGTCTCTGGGTCATGTGCGAATTGAAAGACAGAAAAAAGCGCAAACTTTTAGATCGTCTCGCAGAACATTTTTTGTCGGACTTCCGGGCGATGCTCGCGCGCGAAAAATTCCCGGTCACGCTCAACTCTGAAGATTCCATGTTCACGCTTTTCTTTACGCCCCGGCCCGTCCGCGATTACGCGGACGCCAAGAGTTCGGACACGCGGGCCTACGCGCGCTACTTTCACGCCTGCCTGAAGCGGGGCGTTTACCTCGCACCCTCTCAGTTCGAAGCCAATTTTGTTTCGACGGCGCACAGCGCGCCGCAGCTTAAGACCGCGGTCAGGATTTTCCGGGATGCCCTGCGGGAAACCTTCTCTGAAGGCTCCGCTCATGGCGCGTGACATCACCGAGATTGCTCTGCGGCGACGTCTGCCGGGCGGCCCCTCGGCTGGCGGGGCCGAGGATTTTTTTTACCGTCTCGGATTCGAAGCCCGCGATATCACTCAGACAGAACAGAAAACCTTCCTCAAGGTTTCGGTGTTTACGTCCCTCAAAAAGCGCGTTCTTGCGGCCGAAAAAGCATTTTCAAAACAGCCTCTGAAAAGCTGGTCCTTGATGACGCGTCCGCTCGGCGAAGACGACTGGCTCCACAAATGGAAGCGGCATTTCCGCATCACGCCGCTGGGAAAAAAATTTGCTGTGGTTCCGCTTTGGCACCGCGGCAGCTACCGCGGTAAAAGACGCGTCATCCTGCTGGATCCTCAGTCGGCCTTCGGCTCGGGCACCCATGAAACGACCCGCCTCATGGCCGAGCTGATGGAAACGCTCGAGGGCCGCTTCAAGACTTTTTTCGACGCGGGCTGCGGCACCGGAGTTTTGTCGGCGGCGGCCGCCTTCCTCGGAGCACGCACCATCGCCGGAGCGGATCTGGATCCGGGATCCGTCAAAACGGCCAGGCTGAATTTACGCCTGAACAAAATCCGCGGCAGGATGACCCGGTCCGATCTGACGCGCCAAGCCCTTCCGGGCCGCTTCGACGTCGTCGCGGCCAATCTGATTTCCAAAACGCTGACCGAGTGCCAAGCCATCCTCGGGCAGGGCACAGCTCCCGGGGGACATTTGCTCGTGTCGGGGATTTCACTCAAAAACTTCCCGGGTTTTCTGCGGGATTTCAAACCCCGCGGCCTGATCCTCAAAAAAAAGCACCGCGGGAAAAGCTGGGCCGCCGCCCTTTATCAAAAACCGGGCGGCTCCGGTGCGGAGCCCAAAATACAGGCGCGGTCTGAGGGGGCGTCATGAGGCGAATCCTTGCCTGCATTCAATGCGGCTGCATGCTGGATCCCGGAGAACAGAAAGCCGGGCTTTGTCCCCGATGCCGCCTGACTCAGTCCGCGGCCGCTCCGGCTGAAAAGCCCGCCGAGCCCGCGATTCCGCCCGCTCCCGAGATAAAAAAAAATCCTCCGGCGGCGCCTCAAAAAACGAAGCGCCGGATTCTGATTGCAGACGACGACGCCGTCTTTCGCAAGTTTATTGCCAACCGGCTCACGGCCGAGGGTTTTGTGATCCTCACGGCGCGCGACGGGCAGGAAGCGTTTGAAACCGCTGTGCGCGAAAAGCCCGATCTGGTTCTGATCGATGTTCTTCTGCCGCGCCTTACCGGCTATGACCTTGTGCACAAACTTCACAAACAGACGGACGGCTCCCAGCACATTCCGATTTTGATTTTGACGGCCAAGCGGAGCATGAAAAAATTTTTCAGTGAATGGGAAATCCACGGATTCATGACCAAACCGATCGACCCCGCCGAAGTGACCGCTAAAATCCGGGAACTGATCGAAACGGCCGAGTTCGCCCGGAAGAAACGCGGGGGAGGCCTTCGTCCTTGAAAGCCCGCGAGGAAGCTGTCTTTTCTAAACGCACCGCCTGGCCCGCGGATGAGAATCCGCTCAGCCGCAAGCTCGCGGCTCTCAAAAAAGCCGGGCATCCGGTTCTCGATCTCACAGAGTCCAATCCGACGCGCTGCGGCTTCGGCTACTTGCGTCAGGATTGGCTCAGCCCGCTGGCCTCTTCTGAAAATCTGCTCTACGATCCGTCGCCCCGCGGCGCCTTAGCAGCGCGTGAAGCGGTCAGCCGCTATTATGCCCGCCGAGGCGCTTCGGTCGATCCGAGCCAGATTGTTCTGACGGCCAGCACCAGCGAGGCCTATCATTTTCTTTTCCGTCTTCTTGCCGATCCCGACGCGCGCATTCTTGTTGCCAAGCCCGGCTACCCTCTTCTGGAATATCTCGGCGCCCTGAATGATGTGAGCGTCACCCCGTTTTCTTTAAAACCGGACGGCTGGTCCCTTGACCTGGCGGCGCTGAAACGCGCGGCCTCGGTTAAAGCGCGCGCTCTCATGCTCGTGAATCCCAACAACCCTACCGGACATTTCATCAGCCCCGGGGACCGTGAAAAAATCGTGCGCTTCTGCCGCGAGCGCTCCCTGGCGCTTCTCGCCGACGAGGTTTTTTTTGACTATGCCTGGAACCCGGATCTCAGAGGCGTCTCTTTTGCCGCGGGCTCAGAGACCCTGACCTTTACCATGAGCGGAGTCTCGAAAATTTTGGGGCTCCCGCAGATGAAAATCGGCTGGATTGCGGTCAGCGGACCCGAAAAAGAAAAACGCGAAGCTCTGCGCCGGCTTGAAATTATTGCCGATGCGTACCTGTCGGTGAATACGCCGGCCCAGCATGCCCTGCCTTTTTGGCTGGAAAATGCCGAGGCCGTTTCAGGAGAAATATTAAGGCGGGTCCAGAACAACTTCGAGGCGTTCATGAAACTTCCGGAAGCGGGCCGATTCATCAAAGAGCGCCCGCAGGGGGGCTGGTATGCCGCGGCAGATCTGCCGGATTCAAGAAGTGATGAAGACTGGGCTCTTCACTTGCTCGGGGCCGAGCATGTGCTTGTTCACCCGGGCTACCTTTTCGATTTGGAAGGCCCGCCCCAGGCCGTCATCAGTCTCCTGCCCGAACCGGAAATTTTTCTCGAAGGCGCGCGCAGAATTCTCAGGCGCCTCTGAGCGCCCGGTTTTAAAGAGCGTCGTAAGCGTCCAAGCTTTCCGCCAAGGCTCTCGCGCTTCCTCCCGGCGAGGTTATCGTGGACGCCGAGCCGTCCGGCATAACGGCATCAAGCCGCACGATTTCGTCACCCCGCAGCCGGACCTGGGGCAAAACCTCGACCTCATAAATATTTCTCGGCAGAGTCAGCGCCTGGTTGGGATAAATCGTTTTCTTAATCGACAGGCCGTTTTTTTGCCGCCAAAGAACATCCAGCGCGATGTTGCCGCTGTTGGTCAGACTGCCTTCCTTGAGCCGCACGGGCGCTTCCTCTGCCTCTGACGCCCCCAGGTCGCAGCGTTCCCCATATTTCGTCAGCTGGGTTTCCTTGCCAGAATTTTCCAGCACCCGGATCAGGATGATTTCGTCGCCGCGCGCGCCCATGCCCCGAGGCACGACTCGGACGGATTCCGTGCCGGAAGGGGTTTCCATCGATTGTCCGGGAAAGAGCGTCGCGCTCTGTGAAAGGCCGTCTCTTTTTTTGAATTCAATCTGCACGGCATCGTTGCCCGCGTTGATGATGCCCGCCCAGGCGGGCAGAGCCAGCCATCCCATGAAGAACAGAATTCCTAGCGAGGTCCGTAATTTTCTATCAGCCATAAGGGGATTCACTAAGAATAGCCTAAGGGGCGCAGGGCGCCGTGTCAAACGTGAATAAGACGGCATCCAGGCCCGTAAATTCATCATTTTTTTTAAAGTGATTCTGTTATAATGTCGGCCCTTATGAACTCAACTGTAACCCTCGAAGAAATCTACGCGCCCGTTGAAAGATCCCTGGAGAGTGTCAGCGGCTCCATGGTCGACATCCTCTCGCACGCCAACGAGCTGACGCAGGAAGTTGTCCGGTATTTCTTCTCGGTCAAAGGCAAACAACTGCGTCCCGCATTGACCCTGCTCGGCGCCGCGCTGAAAACGGCCGACACGGCTCTGGAGAAACGGGCCGTGCGCCTGGGCGCCGCTCTTGAGATTTTTCACAGCGCCACACTTATTCACGACGACATTATCGATGACGCCCTCATCCGCAGAAACCTTCAGGCCGTCCATCTGAAGTGGACGCCCAAGGTGGCCGTCCTGGCGGGGGATTATTTTCATGATCAGGCGATCAAAGCCATTTTCGAAATAGGCAGTCAGGAACTGCTCGGCCTTTTCCTCAAGACGGCCGGGGAAGTCTGCGACGGCGAAATCCGTGAACTCCGGGAACGGCACAATTTCGATCTGACCGAAGCCGTGTATCTGGACATCATCGACAAAAAGACAGCCTCGCTTCTTGCCTGCGCGCTCGCGGGCGGAGCGATTCTTGCTGGGGCCGGTGAGCATGAAAAAAATGCTCTGCTCCGCTTCGGCCTTAATTTCGGCCGAGCCTTTCAAGTTGTCGACGACCTGCTGGACCTCACGGGCACCGAAAGCGATTTTGGAAAAACCCTGGGCGCGGACTGCATGGCCGGCGTGCTGACGCTTCCCTTCATTCACTTTTTTTCGTCAGCGGGCCCCGCCAAGCGGGAAGCGCTCATGAACCGGTACCGTCAGGAATTCAGCCCCGCCAACGTGCAGGCCGTGCGTGAACTCCTGCGCCAAGAGGGATCCTTAGATTACGCCGTCAAACGCGCCCGGGAATTCAGCGAATCCGCCAGGCACGAACTCGCTATTTTCGAGGAGACGCCCGCCCGCCGCAGCCTGGAGCGTTTGCTCGATTACGTTCTGGAACGCAACAAGTAAACCGCGTCAGAAGGCCGCCATGCTTTCAGTTGTTCCAACCCCGATCGGTAATCTTGGCGATATCACCCTGCGCGCTCTCGACACGCTGAAAGCGGCCGACCTTGTGATCTGCGAAGACACGCGCCGCACGGGAAACCTCCTTCGGCATTTTGAAATCTCCAAACCCCTTATCAGTCTCCATGAACACAGCTCCGAGGCCCGCATGCTGGAAATTATCAAGCGCCTCAGCGAGGGAGCCCGGATCGCGCTTGTCTCGGATGCCGGCATGCCGCTCATTTCCGACCCCGGCTTTGAACTGATGGCCGAGGCAAGACGCCGCGGTCTTCCTTTCGAAGTGCTGCCCGGCGCGCAGGCTGCCGTCACGGCCCTTGCCGCAAGCGGCCTTGCCACCGACGCCTTTGTCTTTCTCGGATTTCCGCCTCAGAAGACGGCGGCCCGTCGCAAGGAATTCGAGCGGACGGCCGGCTATGAAGAAACGCTGATTTTTTATGAATCGCCTTTCCGTCTGGTCCAGACGCTTACCGGCATGCTGGAAGTCTGGGGGGACCGCGAGGCCGCCGTCGCGCGCGAGCTGACCAAAAAATTCGAAGAGATCGCGCGGGGTCCGCTCTCGAGCCTCATCGCCAAATTCGAAAAGAAAAAAGCGCTCGGCGAAATCGTCCTTGTCGTGTCGGGCGCGGGCCGCAAAAAACTCTTCACGGAGGAACCCGATGGCCATTAAAAAGCTCGCCTTCATGGCGTCCGGCTCGGGCACCAACTTTGAAAACATCGTGCGTGAAATTCACTCCGGCCGTCTTCAGGCCCAAGCATCTGTCCTGCTGTGCGACAAGCCCGGCGCCGGCGTGCTGGACCGCGCCCGGAGACTCGGCGTGCCCGCGGCCCTGATCGACCGCAAGGATTTCGCCTCCAAAGCCGAATTCGAAGACGCGCTGACAAAGCGCATCGAATCCGCTGAAGCCGATTTTATCGTGCTGGCCGGCTACATGCGGATTTTGAGCGCAGACTTTGTGCGGCGTTTCTGGGGCCGCATCCTCAACATCCACCCGTCCCTGCTGCCCGCTTTTCCAGGCGCCCACGGAATCCGCGATGCCTATGAAGCCGGAGCCGCCGTCACCGGCGTCACCGTGCACTTCGTGGATACGGGCGTTGACACCGGTCCGATCATCCTGCAGCAGAGCGTGCCGAGACTGCCTGAGGATACGCTTGAAACCCTGGAGACGCGCGTACACGCGGCCGAATACGAACTCTACCCGCGCGCGCTGCAGCTCCTCGCGGCCGGTCAGGTCCGGATTCCGCCGCGGGCCTGACGTCTTCCGCCGGCCGGAAATTTCGCCAGCCGCCCGGACTCGCCGTAGACAAAGAAACGTGATTTCCCTATAATTTCGCGACATTTTCACCGACCTCAATCGAATCGAAAGGAAAAAAAATGGCTTCTTCCAAAATCGTCAAAATTACGGCTCGTGAAATTCTTGATTCCCGCGGCAATCCGACCGTCGAGGCGGACGTCGTTCTCGCC
>VFQY01000085.1 GCA_018883425.1 Candidatus Omnitrophota bacterium
GTATAATCCCGCGCAGGTCAAAGGCTGGCCATCACAAAAAAGGAAGGTTTATGGAAAGAAAAAATGTTTCTACCGGTTCCAAGTGGGAACCCATCATCGGCTACTCCCGCCTCGTTAAGGTTGGGCCTCATGTCTACGTTTCAGGCACGACGGGCTCGGGTTCCGACGGCAAGGTGACGGGCGATGCGTATGCCCAGACACTGCAGGCGCTCAAGAATATCGAGACCGCGCTCCAGGGTATCGGGCTCTCGATGAAGGATGTTGTCCGAACCCGCATCTACTGCACCGACATTGCCGAGTGGGAGAAGATTGGTAAGGCCCATGGAGAGTTTTTTAAAGACATCCGCCCGGCGACGGCCATGGTGGAAGTCAGTCAACTCATCTCGCCTGAGATGCTCATCGAAATCGAAGCAGACGCCGTCCAGGCGCTCTAAGAGCTGATACCTGACACGAAGCGGGGGGGGGGCGCGTCGGGCGCCGACCCCCCGCATTTGAGTCCCGCGCGCAAGGCGACAAATTTGTCTCCAGCTGATTTTGAGCAGCGCCCTTTTTTTATTCCCCCCCCATTCCTTCTCTAGGGAAGATCCCTTTTCGATCCGGACTGACGATATGGCACGGATTCTGCAAGGCTGACAGCGGGTTCGGTCTGCCTGCGCGCAGCGCCGAAGGAGAATCTATGAATCTGAGTGAAAAAAAGGGAGTAGAGGGCTACGAGGTCGGGCCGTTCTACGATGAGTTTTTCAGCGAAGACGGAGAGCCCCGTCCTGCGGCGCGTGTACTCATCGAGAAACTTCAAAGTATGTCCGGCGAGGAATTGGCCGCGAAGCAGAAAGCCGCCGAGCTGTCCTTTTTAAACATGGGGATCACCTTCACGGTGGCCAGCGAGGGCGGAACGGAACGGATTTTTCCCTTCGACATCATCCCCCGAATTCTCGAGGAGCGTGAGTGGCGGACGCTGGAGCGCGGCCTCAAACAAAGAATCTACGCGCTCAATCTTTTCATCGATGACATCTACCATGAACAGCGCATCCTCAAAGACAAGGTGATTCCCTCCGAGATCGTTCTTTCGGGTAAGTCTTATCTGCCTGACTGCATGGGGCTGAATCCTCCCCAGGGCATCTGGTGTCATGTCACCGGGACAGACCTGGTGCGCGACAAGGACGGCTGCGTTTACGTTCTGGAAGATAACCTGCGCTGTCCGTCCGGTGTTTCTTACGTGATCGAGAACCGGCGCGTTATGAAAAGAACCTTCCCGGAAGTTTTTGAAAACGGCCGCGTGCTGCCGGTCGACGACTATGCCGCCAAACTGCTCGAAATGCTGCAGTGTATTTCGCCGAATCAGGACCGGACCTGCAGTATCGCGGTGCTGACGCCCGGTGTCTACAATTCCGCCTATTTTGAACATTCCTTCCTGGCCCAGCAGATGGGGGTCCAGCTGGTGGAGGGCAGCGATCTCGTCGTCCAGGATGGTTTTGTGCTGATGAGAACGACCCGGGGCCTGAAGCGCGTCGATGTGATTTACCGGCGTATCGACGACACCTTTCTCGATCCCCGCGTCTTCCGAAAAGATTCCATGCTCGGCGTCCCGGGCTTGATGGATGTTTACCGCGCAGGACGCGTTGCTCTGGCCAACGCTCCGGGAACCGGCATTGCCGACGATAAAGTGGTCTACAAGTTCGTTCCCGATATGATCCGTTACTATCTGGGCGAGGATGCCGTCATTGCGAATGTGCCGACCTACCTGTGCTGTGATGAGAGGGAGCGCGCTCATGTGATCGAGAATATGGAAAAGCTCGTCGTGAAATCCGCCAACGAGGCCGGGGGCTACGGCATGCTGATCGGCCCCGCCTCGACGGCCGCCGAGCGCGCCGAGTTCAAAAAGAAAATTCTGAAAAATCCGCGGAACTTCCTGGCGCAGCCCACGCTGTCGCTGTCGCGGGTGCCGACGATGATTGACGGACGATTCGAGGGCCGGCATGTGGATCTGCGGCCTTACATTCTTTACGGACGCGATATCTTTGTGATGCCGGGCGGCCTGACGCGCGTGGCTCTGAAAAAGGGCTCGCTTGTTGTCAATTCTTCCCAGGGCGGAGGCAGCAAGGATACCTGGGTCGTCACACGGAGGCCCTGAACATGCTGAGCCGCGTCGCAGAATCGATTTACTGGATGCAGCGTTACCGCGAACGTGCGGAAAACATCGCGCGTTTCATCGACGTCAATCTCAACCTGAGTCTGGACGTGCCCCATGACCGCCTCACGCAGTGGATGCCGCTGGTTCAGACCTCGGGCGACGAAGAACCTTTCTGGGCCTCCTATGACGAGGCCGATGAAAAAAGCGTCATCGAATTTCTGACGTTTGATTCAGCCAACCCGAACTCAATCCTGCAGTGTCTGATGAAAGCCCGGGAAAACGCGCGCACCGTACGTGAAATCATTACTTCCGAGATGTGGCAGGAAATCAACATGGCGTATCTTTTCGTCCGCCGGGCGGCCGCCGACCGCGGTCTCATGCGCTCCAACTACGAGTTCTACAGCCGCATCCGCCGCCAGTGCCAGCTTTTCAACGGGATCGCCGACAGCGCCATGTCGCGCAATGAGGCCTGGCACTTCGGCCGCATGGGTTCTCTCATTGAGAGGGCGGATAAAACCTCGCGCATTCTTGATGTGAAGTATTTCATGCTGCTCCCGTCGCCGGAATACGTCGGGACACCCTTTGACAGCATCCAATGGTGCGCCCTTCTCAAATCGGCCAGCGCTCTTGAGATGTACCGCAAGCACTGGCATCAGGTTTATCACGCGCACGTGGTGGATTTTTTACTGCTGAATCCGGATTTCCCCCGGGCGGTTCTGTCCTGCGTCGCCGAAGCGGAAGAATCGCTTCACGCCGTCACAGGGGCCCCCATGGACAAATTTTTTACGACGCCCGAAAAAATTCTCGGCCGTCTCCGCGTGGAACTCGCCAGCCACCAGGCTTCCGAGATCATCACCGGCGGCCTTCACGAATACCTGAACCAGCTTCAGATCAAGCTGATGGAAGCCAGCAGCAGTATCATGCAGACATTTTTTGCCCGTGTACCGGCGGGTTATCAGATGACCGCCTAAAGGAGAAGAGCGATGACTTTTTGTTTGGGGATGAAGGTGCAGGACGGACTGGTGGGAATCGCCGACACGCGCGTCACGTCGGGAACAGAGCGTATTACCGCGCGCAAGGTCAGCATCCATCAGCACGGCAATCACTCCATGTTTCTCATGACCTCGGGTCTGCGCTCGGTCCGCGACAAGGCCCTGACGTATTTTGAAAATGTCACGCGGGAGACGGAAGTCTTCAGCCGCCTCTACCAGGCCGTCAACGCCTTTGCCCAGCAGGTCCGCCAAGTCGCGCGCGAAGATAAGGAAGCCCTTGCTGAAAGCGGCCTGCCGTTCAATCTTCATGCGCTCGTCGGCGGTCAGCTCGAGGACGATACGGAACACAAACTTTACATGATTTACCCGCAGGGCAACTGGGTTGAGGTCAGCGACGCGACCCCGTATTACATCATCGGAGAATCGGGTTACGGTAAACCGATTCTCGACCGCACGCTGCAATTTGACTCGGATCTGGCCTTTGCCCTCAGAGTGGGATTTCTGGCCTTCAACGCGACCATCACCTGCGCCGTTGACGTCGATTACCCGATCGACGTCGTGGCCTACCGGCGCGACACGTATGAAATCATTACACAGCGCTATGAAAAACAGGACCTGGCTGAGGTTTCACGCCTCTGGCAGCAGCTTCTGCGCGAGGCTGTTCCGAAACTGCAGACGGAATGGATGGAAAAAATTCTCGCGAAACTGCCTGCGCCGTCGAGGAGCTTTACGGGCCGTGATTTATAAGATCCAGCACAGTTTGACCTACGAATTTTCAGCGCCCGTTTATCTTGAGCCGCACCTTCTGTATCTCAAACCCCGGAGTGACGCGGCCCAGCGCCTGATGGCCTTCGATCTTGTGATCGATCCTCAGCCGGTGCTTGTGTCCCACAATCTCGATACGGCCGGTAATCCCGAGATCCGGGTCTGGTTTCAAGGGCTCACGCATTACCTTCATGTGCAGGCCGTTTCGCTGGCCGAAACGCTGCGGACAAATCCCTTCGATTACCTTGCGTACCCGGGAAGCTGCTCGCTGCCTGCGCGCTACACACCCTCCGCCGGGGGACTGCTGAGGACCTTCCGCCGCAAGCGGCATCACCCGACGGATATCCGGGTTTTTTCGGCCGGGGTCGCCCGGGAGGCGGGGGGCGACACGCTGGTTTTTCTGACAAAGCTTGCGCAGACGATCAGCCGATCTTTCCGCAAAATCAGGCGCCAGGACGGACCTGCCTGGCCCCCGATGAAAACGCTCAGCACAAGGTCCGGAGCTTGCCGGGATCTTGCGATGCTCTTTATAGCCTGCTGTGCCGAGCAGGGGCTTGCCGCCCGCTTTGTCAGCGGGTACTGCGGCAGTGAAGAGGCCCAGCGTTACCGCCATGAACTGCACGGATGGGTGGAGGTTTACCTGGAAGGCGGAGGGTGGCGGGGTTTCGATCCGATGAACGGCACGGCTGCTGCCGACCGCCACGTGGCTCTGATGGCCGCCCCGTCGGCGCGTCATACAGCACCCGTCCAAGGGCGTTTCCGAGGCGGGCAAGTGCAGTCTCAGATGCGTTTTTCCGTCACGTTGGCGCCTCAGGATGCACCGGCCGTGTCTCTTTTTCAGCAGCAACAGCAGCAGTAATCCGACCCATCCAGCGTCCGCTCAAGCGCCGTGCTTGACCCGCCAGCGGGGTTCCGCGATAGAATACCGCCTATGCGCCCCTTCGTGTGTGTTCTTTCCTTCGCCGTCTTGAGCGCCCTGACGTATCCGTCCGCAAGCGCCGAGCCTGCAGTCTTTCCCGCGGTTCCGTCGCCGCTCAAGCGTTTTTTTCCAGGGGAGGAATTGACCTATGCTCTGACTTATCTCGGCCTGCGGGTCGGCACGGCCCAAGCCCGGGTCGAAGCGCTCGGCAAGTACGATGGGCGTGAGGCCTACCGGATAGAAGTGCGCGTGCGCTCGCATCCCGTCATCGACTGGATCTATAAAGTCCGCGATGAACACACCGTCTGGGTCGACGCTGCCGATCTCAGGCCCCTTCGCTATGAAAAAAATCTCCGCGAGGGGCGCGCGCGCGCCTATGAGCTGCAGATTTTCGACCGGAGCCAAAAAGTCGTCCGGCAAATCGGGCGCAGAGGCGGCGTCAGAAAAGAAACATCTGTGCCCGAGGGTGTGCATGACCAGCTGTCCTGCGGCTATTTTTTTCGGACGCTTACGGTCCGCCCCGGACAACGCGTCACGCTTCCGGTCTTTGCCGACGGGCGGGTCTGGGATCTTGCCGTCGATCTGGGAAAAACCCGGAGTCTGGAAATTGAGGGGATCGGGCTTTTTCAGGCCGTTGAAGCCTTTCCGGATATTCCCTTTCCCGGGATCTTTTTTAGAAAAGGAAAGATCAAGGGCTGGATGAGTCTCGATGAACGCCGGATTCCGCTCCGCATGGAAACAGCGGTTCCGGTGCTCGGCAAGATCAAGGCTGAGCTGGAAAGCTACGTGCCCGGAGACAAAGGAGCCTGAGGGCCTTGCGAAGGCAGGCTCAGTCAGAGCGTTTGGGGGGCGTGTAGCCTAGATTCGGCGCGAGCCATTTTTCCATCACGGAAAGACTCACGCCCTTGCGCCGGGCGTAATCGGCAGCCTGATCTTCCTGAATCATGTCCAGCGCGAAGTAGCGCGACTCGGGGTGAGCGAAATAAAGACCGCAAACCGAAGCGGCAGGGCTCATCGCGCAGCTTTCCGTCAGGGAGATGCCGGTGTTTTTCTCGGCATCCAGCAGTTTAAAAAGCGGCGGTTTTTCCGTGTGGTCGGGACAGGCCGGATATCCCGGCGCAGGGCGGATGCCGCGGTAAGAGCCGCGGATGATTTCTTCGTCCGAGAGATTTTCATCGGGCGCATAGCCCCAGAATTGCTTTCTGACGAGTTCATGCAGACGTTCGGCAAAAGCCTCGGCAAGGCGGTCGGCGAGCGCTTTGACCAGAATGCTTTTGAAATCATCATGCTCGCGCTCGAAGCGTTGGGCGAGCTCTTCGGCCCCGGCGCCTCCCGTCACGGCGAAAGCCCCGATATAATCGGCAAGACCCGACTCTTTCGGCGCCACAAAGTCGGCTTGGGCCAGACAGGGTTTTCCTCCGGGCAGATCCACCTGCTGACGCAAAGAATGCATCACTGTGAGCACCTTCGTTCTTGATTCATCCGTGTAAAGTTCGATGTCATCGCCGACGCGGTTGGCCGGAAAGAATCCGAGCACCCCGTGCGCCCTCAGTAATTTTTTTTCCACGATTTCATCGAGCATGCGGTTAGCTTCGCGGAAAAGCTTGGAAGCCTCTTCGCCGAACCGCGGATGCTTGAGGATTTCGGGATATTTGCCCTTGAGTTCCCAGGCCAGAAAAAAAGGCGACCAATCGATCGAGCGGCGGAGTTCGGCGAGATCAAAATCTCTGAGAGCCTTGACGCCGAGAAAGGAAGGTTTCACAATCGGCGTCTTGGACCAATCCGGCCGCAAGGCCCTCTTGCGGGCCTCTTCAAGCGGCAGGTATTTGCGCGACGCCGCCTTGCCGGCATGCTCGGCGCGAAGACGTTCATAATCCTCGGACGTTTTCTTTATGAAAACGGTTTTTTGAGCAGGGTCCATCAGGTTCCGGCATACCCCGACACTGCGCGAAGCGTCCTTGACGTAGACGGCCGCATGACGGTAGGCCGGGGCGATTTTGACAGCGGTATGATTAACCGAGGTCGTCGCGCCGCCGATGAGGAGCGGGATTTCAAAGCCCAGGCGGTCCATCTCCTCGGCCACATGCACCATTTCATGAAGCGACGGCGTGATGAGCCCGCTCAGGCCGATCATATCGGCGTTCTTTTCCCGGGCCGTTTTGAGAATCTGGTCGCAGTGCACCATGACGCCCAGGTCAATGATCTCGAAATTATTGCATCCCAGCACGACGCCGACGATGTTCTTACCGATGTCGTGTACGTCGCCCTTGACCGTGGCCATCACGATGCGACCCGCGCTGCGGCTCGCGCTCCCGGCTTTTTCTTTTTCGATAAAGGGGGTCAGGTAGGCGACGGCTTTTTTCATCACACGCGCGCTTTTGACAACCTGCGGCAGGAACATCTTGCCCTCGCCGAAAAGGTCGCCGACGATATTCATCCCGTCCATCAAGGGGCCTTCGATCACGTCCAGGGGGCGTGCTGATTTCAGACGCGCTTCCTCGACATCCGCATCGATAAAATCAACGATGCCCTTGATCAGGGCGTGCGCCAGACGTTTTTCAACGGGTTCGCGCCGCCAGGCAAGATCTTCCGCGGCTTTTTTGCCGCCGGCCTTGAAGGTTTCTGCGAAAGTGACGAGCCTTTCCGTGGCATCGCTTCGGCGGTTCAGCAGGACATCCTCGATCAGGACCAGCAGATCTTTCGGGATCTCGTCATAGACCGCGATCATGCCCGCGTTAACGATCCCCATGTCCAGCCCGGCGCGGATGGCGTTGTAGAGAAAAGCCGAATGCATAGCCTCACGGACCGGATCGTTACCGCGGAAAGAAAACGAGACGTTGCTCACGCCGCCGCTCACACGGCAATGGGGCAGGACGGCTTTGATCTCGCGCACGGCTTCGATAAAATCAACCGCGTAGTTGTTATGCTCTTCAATGCCGGTCGCCACAGCGAAAATATTCGGGTCAAAAATAATATCTTCCGGCGGAAAGCCCACCTCCTCCGTCAGGATACGGTAGGCGCGTTTGCAGATTTCGATTTTGCGGGCGGCGGTATCGGCCTGCCCCTTTTCGTCGAAGGCCATGATGACGGCGGCGGCGCCGTAGCGCAGCACCTTAGTTGCCTGCTCCTTGAAAGCGGCCTCCCCTTCTTTCATGCTGATGGAGTTGACGATCGACTTGCCCTGCACGCACTTCAAACCGGCCTCGATGACACTCCATTTTGAAGAATCGATCATGATCGGAACGCGTGAAATATCCGGTTCGGCGGCGATAAGATTGAGAAAGCGCGTCATGGCCTGCTCGGAATCCAGCATCGCCTCATCCATGTTCACATCGATGATCTGAGCGCCGGCCTCAACCTGCTGACGCGCGATGGAAAGCGCCTCGTCGAAATTGCCCTCCAGGACTAATTTGGCAAATTTTTTCGAGCCTGTGACGTTGGTTCTTTCCCCGATGTTGATGAAATTCGTTTCCTCCCTCAGGACGAGCGGCTCAAGGCCGCTGAACATGGTGCGCACCGGCACGGGGCTGATCACCCGGGGCTTTACGCCCTCTACAGCGTGCGCAATCGCGCGGATATGGCTTGGCGTGGTGCCGCAGCATCCTCCCAGGATATTGACAAAGCCTTTCTCGGCAAATTCGCGGACCAGAGAGGTCATGCTTTCCGGCGTTTGATCGTATTCGCCGAAAGCATTCGGCAGGCCGGCGTTCGGGTAAGCGCAGATGTAGGACGGACAGATTTCGGAAAGCTCCGCGATGTAGGGGCGCATCTCAGCAGCACCGAGCGCGCAGTTGAAACCAATCGTCAGCGGGCGAGCATGTTTCACGGAAATCCAGAAGGCTTCAGCCGTCTGGCCCGACAAGGTCCGGCCGCTTTGATCCGTGATTGTCCCGGAAATCATGACCGGAAGACGGACGCCTTTCTCGGCGCCGTAGGCGTCAATAGCATAAAGCGCTGCCTTGGCGTTCAGCGTGTCAAAAATAGTTTCGACGAGGAACAGATCCGCGCCGCCGTCTGTCAGGCCCCGAATTTGCTCGGTGTAGGCCGCCACAAGCTGGTCAAACGTCACAGCCCTGTAGCCGGGATCTTTCACGTCCGGTGAAAGCGATGCGGTGCGGGTCGTTGGACCTATCGCACCGGCGACAAAGCGGGGCTTGTCCGGCGTCAGCTTCTTGAATGCATCGGCCGCCCTGCGGGCAATCCGTGCCGATGCAAGATTCAGATCGTAAACCTTATCCTCCATATGATAATCCGCCATGCTGACGGCGTTGGAGTTAAAGGTGTTTGTTTCGATAATGTCGGCGCCCGCGTCCAGGTACTGCCGATGGATATCCTCGATGATGGCGGGTTGGGTGAGCGACAGAAGGTCGTTGTTGCCCTTGAGGTCCCCTGGGTGATGACGGAACAGATCACCCCGGTACGCGGCTTCATCCAGACCGCAGCGCTGAATCATGGTGCCCATCGCACCGTCAAGGATCAGGATGCGTTCTTTGAGAAGGGCATGAATGGGGTGTTCGTGAAAAGGAAGTTTCATGGAGGGCTCAAAATAGACCAAACCCCCCGTCTTGTCAACGTAACCAATTCAGCAATTCAGGGACAGTCCCCAGGGGGGACAGGGCAAAATCGCAGGTGCTGTCCGAGCGCTAGATTCGAGCGCGGCACTTTGGCAAAGGGGATGCCTGGTTTCTCCGCTGAAGACGCGGTTGAAAAAAAACCTCTGGACCGTAAAATACATTCCCAAAAACAGCCGCAACGGTTTGGTGTCAAAAGGCGCCCCCCATGAGTCTTGTGAAAGTGCTGCGTTTAAAAGAGCTGGTTTTCAGTCTCATTCCGTTTCTTTTCCTCTTTGCTGTCT
>VFQY01000086.1 GCA_018883425.1 Candidatus Omnitrophota bacterium
GATCAGGGCAACGTCAGGGCCGTGTACCTGCGCCGGGATCTTGTCGAAGAAGTAAATATCGCTGGGAAACACCTCAAGCCCGGTCGTCTCCTTCAGAAAATCAGAGACCTGATTGAGGTTAAAGGCCAAATAAAGGCCCGAGGCTGCCCCGAGCACAACACCGATCATCCCGACCGAAAACCCCTCGATCATGAAGATGCTGCGGATACTTGAACGCGTCGCCCCAAGTGCCCGCAGAATGCCGATATCCTTGGTTTTTTCCATGACGATCATGATGAGCGTTGACACGATGTTAAAAGCTGCGACCAGCACGATCAGCGCCAGCAGAATCGTCATCACGGACTTCTCGACCTTCAGAGCTTGGAAAAAATTATGATTCATATCGTACCAGGAACGCAGGTAGTACTCGGGCGAGAAATAACTCTGCAGGAAGTATTTCCACTTTTGAGCGTCATCCACGTCCTCAAACCTCAGGCTTAGCCCGCTCGCCCGGCTTCCCAGCCGGTAGACCGTTTGGGCTTCGGGCAGACTAATCAGCACGAGAGCCGAATCAAAATCATTCATCCCGACCCGGAAAATCCCGCGCACAGCAAAGGCGCGGCTCTCCGCACGCATCGAAAGCCCGTTTTTCGCACCTGACTTAAACGGTGAGATCAGATCGACCTGATCCCCCACTCTAACCTGAAGGAGACCGGCAAGCGTCTCCCCGAGGACTATGCCGCCTAATTTCTTCTCGACGCGCTCTTTGAAGAAAAGGCGCTTGCGCCTGACAGAAGATACTGTGGCGGCCCGGAGATCCAGATCACCGTGAATCATGTGCCGCTCGTAAATCGACAAATCCTCGCGAAGCGTGTCGAGGCCCTTCACCAGAACCCCGGTTGCCTCGACATCAGAGCGCAGAATGCCCTGCCCCTCGACGTAGGCAGAAATCGTCTTCAGCCCCTCAATCCCTCGATCCTGAATTTTCGAAATTTCGATCTCCGGCGATTCGACCCCGCCGATTTTTTCGATCCTGAGATGCGGCTGAACATTGACGATTTTAGATTTCAGTTCCCGGTCAAATCCGCTCATCACCGCCAAAACCACGATCAAGGCCATTACGCCGACGGCCACGCCCAAAACGGAGATCACCGTAATCAGTGAAATGAAACCCGTCTGACGGCGCGCCCGAAGGTGCTTCAAGGCTATATAAAGTTCAAAACCCATCCGTTATTTCCATCCGTTTTAAAAACCCAGATCAAACTTCCGCGTCCGTTTTTTTTCTCTCGCCGGCTTCTGGCTTCAGCTGGGGAAACAAAATGACATCCCGGATCGAATTCTGATTCGTGAGAAGCATGACGAGACGGTCGATGCCGATACCCAGGCCGCCGGCTGAGGGCATCGCGTATTCCAGCGCCGTCAGAAAATCCTCGTCGATCTCCTTGTGCTCGCCGATCATCTGCCGCTGAGACTCCAGGCGTTCCCGCTGGATGTGCGGATCATTCAGCTCGGAAAAGGCGTTGGCAATTTCCATACGGGCGCAAAAGAGCTCAAAACGGTAGACCAGAGACGGATCATCATCGCGAGCCTTGGCAAGAGGCGTCATCACCGTCGGGTAATCGATCACAAAAGTGGGGTCCCAGAGCGAAGCCTCGACCTTCTCCCCGAAAACCTCGTTGAGCACATCGATCTCTTCATCCTTGTCCGAAAAAGCGACGTGCAGCCCGCGCGCGGCCTTGCGCACATCGCAGTTTTTGAAATCAATGCCCGTCTTTTCCAGGAGAGCGTCGTAAAAACGAACCCTCTTCCAAGGGCGGGCATAATTAATAACCCGGTCCCCATAGGGAATTTCATAGGTTCCATGAAGAGCGAATACCAAACCGGAGATCAGCTCTTCTGTGATATTCATCATGTCCTCATAGTCCGCAAAGGCCTGATAGAGCTCCAGCATGGTGAATTCCGGGTTATGGCGGATCGAGATCCCCTCGTTGCGGAAGTTGCGGTTGATCTCATAAACTTTTTCGAAACCGCCCACGAGAAGCCTTTTCAGGTAGAGCTCCGGGGCTACGCGCAGAAATAAGTCGATGCCCAGGGAGTTGTGATGGGTCACAAATGGCTTCGCGCGCGCACCTCCGGGGATGGCCTGCATCATGGGGGTTTCAACCTCCATGAACCCGCGCTCATCGAGAAACCGGCGTATTTCGCGAGTGATACGGCTGCGGGCCTTAAAAACGCCCCGGACTTCGTCGTTGACGATCAAATCCACGTAGCGCTGCCGGTATCGGGTCTCGACATCTTTCAGACCATGCCATTTTTCAGGAAGCGTGCGGACGATTTTGGACAGCAGTTTGAGGCTTTCGACCCGGATGGTTTTTTCGCCGGCCTTTGAGGTAAAGAGCTCCCCTTCGATCCCGACAATATCCCCGATCGAGAGGGCCGTGATCTCATCGTAAAGAGACTCGCCTACGGTATCTTTTTTGACGTACAGCTGCATCCGCGCACTTTCGTCCTTGAGGTCGAAAAATGTGCTTTTACCCATAATGCGCTTGGCCATGAGACGCCCGGCTGAGCGGACTTTTTTTCCCTCCTGAAAACTTTGGATAACCGAGGTGAGGTCCTCTTTGGGCAGGTAACGGCCCCCGTAAGGGGTTAAGGTTTTTTCCATGATGCCTAGATCCTTTATTTTTAATGACTTAAGAAAAAAATCCGAGGGGTGGATTATAGACCCGCGCCGGGACGCTGTCAACGAATCGGGCCCGGGGATTGAGCCCCGCGGCGGAAGAGCTTGGACCTTCCAAAAGGGCGCGTCATCACGACCCAAACCGGAAGCGCGACGAGGGTACAGATCATGGAGAGAAAAATCGTCAAACCGGTCAACACACCGAACTGAACGGTCGGTCTGAAACCTGCGAACACGCTCGTGGAAAAACCGGATGCCAAAATCAGCGCAGAAATCACAAGAGATTGCCCCGTATGACGATACGTGTGGTGCAGTGCCTGGAGATAATGCCCCCGCCTCTCGAATTCTAAGCGGAATCGATGAAGAAAATGGATCGAGGAATCGACCACAAGCCCCAGAACGATACTGGAGATCATGGCCGTCGAGGTCGAAAGCTCGATGCCCAGGTAGCCCATAAGACCGTAGACCATCAGGATGGGCAGAAGATTGGGAATCGCAGCCAAGAGCCCGAGATGAAGCGAGCGAAAGATGAGGGCAATGACGATAAAGATCGACAGAAAAGCAAAGCCGAAACTGCGCATTTGCGAATTCACGAGATTTTCCGCCATGCGTCCTAATAAAACGACGTTGCCCGTGATTAAAATCTCGAAATGAGATTCCAGATTTTCACGGGCGTACTCCCGGGCTCTTTTTTCAACATCGGCTCCCTCTTGGGTGCCGACAGCCTTCATCTGGGCCTCGAGCCGTACTTCCCGGAGATCTTGAGAGATCAAGGCTGCGGCTTCGCGCCCTCCCGATTCCTGAATGCCTTTGAAGTAGTGCCTGAGCTCCTCGGCCTCAGGAATAACGTTTTGGGCGGGATCCTGCTTGCGTACAGCGTGAATGCGCTTGATGAGGGTCGTGATGCTGTTCACTCCGGTGATCTCGGGCATCGATTCCAGATAAGCGCGGAAGCCGTCGATGCGCTTCAGCAGCTCAGGGTCGTCCACCGTGCGTCCTTCCCGGGTTGTCAGGACAAATCCCAGCGTGTAGACCCCCATGATGTGCTCGTCGATGTAGCGCGTCGCAATGGCCAGCGGAGTATCGGGTTTCATCTGCTTGACGATATTCGTGTCAACCTGGATCAGCCGAAGCCCCCAGGCGGAACACGCCGCAGCAGCAATCACCGCAGCAAGAATAACCGTCTTCCACCGATGCTCCAGCTTTTCAAGGAAAGAAACGAGCATTCTGTTGAAAAAATGAGCCAGAGCTCCGGGCAGACGTTCTGATTTTTTAAACGGCAAGATCAAGAGAAACACGGGGGTCAGCACGAGCGCCAGTACGAACGAGTAAAAAGTTCCCAGAGCCGCGAACAGCCCGAAACTCCGGATCGCTGGAATACTCGTCAAGGAAAGCGATAAAAAGCCCAGAAGCGTCGTCAGGTGTGTCAACAGGCACGGCGTGCCCAACTGTTCCATCGTCAGCACCACAGCCTTTGAAAGACTGGGCTGATGTTCCCGGACGTCGAAAAAAAGATTCATGTAATGAATCGAGTTGACCACCGTGATAATCATGAGGACGGGCGCGAGAAGCGAGGTCACAAGGTTCAAGTCTTCGCCGGTGAATGCAAGTGTTCCGAACGTCCAGGCCAGCGTCATGAAGACGGTCCCTATCGAAAGCGCCACACAGGGCAAACTGCGGTAGATCAGAAACGTGGCCGCGATGAGAAACAGGGTTATCATCGGAACGAACCGGAACTGGTCGTCACGGATCAGACGGACGAACTCATACTGTTCCACCGGCGCACCCGCCATGTAAAAGCGCACCCCGTTTTTTTCTTCCCCCTTGAAGAGCTTTTGCAGGGCTTCGAGGAGCTCCCCGTTCTCTCTCTCTCTGCCCTGTTTGACCCGGATCACAAGGTTCGCCGTTTTTGCATCCGGAGAGATCAGGGTGTTGCGGTAAAGGTCATTGGCGACAATCTCAGCTTCTGCCTCCTCCGCGGAACGATCTCCTTGCGCGATCCCCTCCAAGGCGGGAACGAGCTTGACGCCGAAAAATTTGTGCCGCAAGTCTGAAACTGACGCCAGGCTAAGAACGCTTTCCACCTGCGGCATTGCCTGAACAGCCCGAGTCACGCGCTCAAGAGCGCCTAGCGTTCCCTCTTCAAAAATGCCCCGGGGCGCGGCCATCGCGGCGAGAATTACTTCGTCACTGCCGTATTTTTTTCGGTAGGCTTTATAGTCCAGGTATTCCGGGCTGGATTTTGCGAGCATCATGTCGACCGTGGGATCGATCTTAAGTCCGGTCAGTTTTAGGGTGTGGATCAAGGTCAGGAGAGCCAGGACCAGCAGAACCGGCCATCGCAGGGCGAGAATCAATTCGGCAAACTTTCGGAAAAGGCGCACCATAACGCCCGAGTTTAACAAAAAAACGAGGAGGTGTCAGCCCGGGCTGACCAAAAATAGTTTCACGAAAGACGGGCCTTGAAGTATCCTCTCCCCATGGAGCTCGACAATCCCCTCACAGTCCTTTTTGCTGTGACTTTAGGCGTGTGGTCCTTGCGTACGGCCCGAGCGCTGAAAACGCTCCGTTTCGCTCCCTGGCCGAGAACGCCTGAGGAGATTCCTCAGGCGGGCAAAGTCTCGATTCTTGTACCCGCAAAGAACGAAGAGAAGAATATCCGCTCGTGCCTCGAGAGCCTTCTCTGCCAAGACTACCCGGACTTCGAGATCATCGTCATCAACGACAATTCAACCGATAAAACGCTGGAGATCCTTCTCGCTCTGGGGGCCGAAGCGGCTGACGGCTCCGAAGGAAGGAAGCATCGTCTTCGCTACGTCAATGCGCCCCCCGCGCCCGCGGGATGGACCGGTAAGAATCATGCTCTGGCCTGCGGCGTCCCCTGGGCTTCCGGAGACTGGTTCCTTTTTACGGATGCCGACACCTTGCATGAACAAGGCGCCCTCAGCGCGGCATTGAATCTGATCCATGAAAGAGGGCTGATTCTCTTGACCCTTCTTCCCCGTTGTCTTGCGCACGGCTTCTGGGAAAAACTCGTGCAGCCCTTGGCGATGTCGCTCATGGGCCTTTGGTTTCCCATTTACAAGGCCAACGATCCCCGGAGTCCGATCGCTTTCGGAAACGGACAATACCTGCTGATGCACCGCAGAGCCTATGAATTTGCGGGCGGTCACAGCGCTGTTCGGGGAAAATTTCTGGAGGATTTTGCGCTGGCAGCGAAGATCAAAGAGTCTGGGCTTCCTTGCGCCGTGGGTATCGGCACGGAAATTTTCGGAACGCGGATGTACGACTCGCCCGCAAGGGTTTGGCAGGGCTGGAGGAGAATTTACCTGCATGCCTTCAAAAGCAGGGCTCTTGATCTGGCCTTCAAATCGGCGGCTCTGGTGATCTTCTCAGTGCTTCCTTTTTTATGGCTCGGCTTCGCTGCGTTATCCGTCTCTCTCGGACGGGATTTGCCTCTACCCGCCGTTCTTTGGGGCGGCGCAGCTGCCGCATTGGCGATGCTTTCATCGTGGAAGGTTTACGAGCTCATCGGCGCTGAAAAAAAATTCGCCTGGCTTCACCCTATCGCGGCGCTCTTCGTGGCCGGCGTCTTGGCCGATGCCGCAAGAATGGCCGTCATGAAAAGTCAGACACGCTGGCGTTAAGAAACCAGCAGATATCCTGCATCCACTGCATAGGCCAGCAGGCGCTTCAAGAAACCCCGGTCGGTCCGCGGAAAATCTACGCCCGTTCCCCGCAGCGCTTCCTGAGCGTCCGACGTATCAAACGTCAGATGATCATTCAAATAACCAAGGTAAGGCGTAAGCATATCGTAGACAAACTTCTCCTGAGGCGGCAAAGCAGACGGTTCGAATCGATCGGGATCAATGAGCTCAACTTCGGGAATCTGCGGATATTCCTGTCGGGCGACATCCAGAAGCATGCCGATCGTGGGCGGTTCCTGGGTGACCAAATGATAGCCCCGGCCCAGCGAGTCGTCTCGTTGTGCAATCGCAAGAGCCGCTTTGATGACGAAATCAATCGGAACGATGTTAAAGGAGTTTTCAAGCCGCGAGGGCAGCTTGGTAAGAATACGATGGGCAAAAAGTTTGAGGAAGGGATAGATCACATTGAATTCGGACGTCGCTCCCGTTTGCGAGTGCCCCACCACGATGCTAGGCCGGAAAATCGTCGCCGGAAAACCTTCCGCAATCGCTTGGCGGACGGACTTTTCCGCTTCATACTTGCTTGACTCATAAAAATTGGCATGCGCCGGACTCTCCGGCAAACCGCTTTCCAGGGAACGGTAGGTCTGGCGGCTGCCCGCGGCGTAGGCCGTGCTGAAGTAAAAGAACCGCTTCATTTTTCCTTTTTTCAGAAAATCCCATCCGACAGAAAGTGCTTCGCGGGTTCCGCCGAGATTGATCGAGAAGCATTCCTCGCGGCTCCCGTTCAGCGCGGTCAGCGCAGCGACATGCATGAAGCGGTCCGTCTTGGCCCGTAACAGGTCCATTTCCTCAGACGAAATACCAAGCCCGGGCCGAGTGATATCGCCCTCGAGCGCCCAGATGCGTTTCTCAAAAAAATGCTCGATACCGGAAGCCGCGAGGATTTTGCGCAGCCGCTCCCGGGCCGAGAGATTCTTTTGCCCGCGAATGAGCACATACAGTTCGTGAGGGGCCGTGATCAAGAGTTCACGAACCAGCTCTTTACCGAGTGTTCCGGTCACACCCGTGAGAAAGTAAGTTTGTTTTTCACTCATAACGCCTCACCGCTAAACATATATTTTGACCTCCGAAACCG
This sequence comes from Candidatus Omnitrophota bacterium, assembly GCA_018883425.1. Lineage (GTDB taxonomy): Bacteria > Omnitrophota > Omnitrophia > Omnitrophales > Aquincolibacteriaceae > ZLKRG04. The sequence goes on from VFQY01000086.1 coordinate 7,445, forward strand.
AACGAGTTGGAGAGTGCCGCCCGGACCTTCTGAAACCTTGCCTGATTCGGGACATAATCCAGATCACAAGCGGGATCAGGCTCCTGATAATTGATGGTGGGAGGGATGACGCCCTCGCGCAGGGTCAGCAGGCAGGTGATCAGTTCCACCGCTCCTGCAGCGGCGATCATATGCCCGAGCATGGATTTGATCGAACTCACCGGTACACCGGGAGCATTCTCTCGCAGAACTTTCTTGATGACAAGTGTTTCGATCGCGTCATTGACCTGCGTCGAGGTTCCATGGGCGTTGATGTAATCAATATCCCGAGCCGAAAGTTCCGCTTTGCGCATGGCCGCTTCGACGGCTCGGCAGGCGCCTTTCCCCTCGGGGTCCATGTCCGTCATGCGGTAGGCGTCAGCCGTTGAACCATAGCCGCAAAGCTCTCCGAGAATCGCGGCTCCGCGGGCGCGCGCGTGTTCTTCAGACTCGAGAATCACAGCACCGGCCCCTTCCGCAATCACAAATCCATCCCGGTTTTTATCGAAAGGGCGCGATGCTCTTTCGGGCTCATGGTTGCGCCGCGACAGGGCCGTCAGCTGAGAGAATCCTGTGACCGCGAGAGGATAGACCATCGCGTGAGACCCTCCGGAGATCACGGCATCAGCATCACCGCGCCGTATCATTTCAAAAGCCTCTCCCATGGCCTGCGAAGAGGCCGCGCACGCCGTCATAGGGTTCGAGACAGGTCCCCCTGCCGAAAAAACCCTCGCTAAATGCGCGAGTGTCCGGTAAGGCTGCAATTCAAGTTCGCTCGTTGCCGTCAAGAATTTTGAAGCTCCCTCAAGATACCCCGTGAAATTCATTTTGCCGTCCGCGCGATCCGCCGCATGCTTGATCGCAGAACAAAACCCGGGAAAGAAATTTCCGCTGTCTCCGGTCCCGAAACAAAGGCCGAGACGCTCCAGGTCCGCATCTCCCGCAAGTCCGGCTTGCCCCATGGCCTCGCGTACGGCCTGCACAGCGAAAAGAGTTCCTCGGGAAGCTTCCAAGAGTTCAGGATCTCCCGCCGAAAAAACCTCCGGCGAGAATCCCCGAACTTCTCCGGCAATGCCGGCAGGAAAACCCTCAGCTTCAAAAACCGTGATGGGTCCGATGCCGGATTTACCAGCTTTCAAAGCTTCCCATGTCTCCGGCACCGAAAGCCCAAGCGGCGTCACCGCTCCCATGCCCGTAATCACAACTCTTCTCTTTTTCATCAGTCGCAGTCTCGCCTCAAAGGACACCGTTTTGGTACTGCCGGAAAACTGCTGTGGCATGCTGGGCACTCAAACTGGATGCGTTCACAAGAATCGAGCTCCCCCGTTCGGGCAGCTGGAAAGAACGGCACAGATTCAGAATCGGATGGGGGTTTCTCAGACCCGGCGCGGACGGCACAAAACGCGTGAAGAGAGCCGCGCAAGCCCAGAGGGCGTCTGCCGCTCCGGCTGCCGCTAAAAGATGCCCGGTCAGACTTTTACTGGCCGTCACTGCCACGTGGCCGGCGACAACCGATTGAAGAGCCTCAGCCTCGGCAGCATCCTGCTCAGGGATTGAAGAACCGCACGCGAACACGGCACTCAGTTCGTCAGATGCGCAAGACGCGTCCGCAAGCGCCCGCCTCATGGATCTCGCGCGTGCTGCAGAAGCGCACGACGGAGCGTCCTCCGAGGCCGAACCATAACCGGCAACTTCGGCATAGATCCTGGCCCCGCGGGCGCGCGCATGTTCAAGCTCTTCGAGAACCAGAAGGGCTGAGCCTTCTGCGGGACATAAACCGGGCCCGACTCCTGAGAAGGGTGCCCGAACCTCCTGCGTCCGCCCCAGCAGTCCGAGCATCTCAAGCCGTGAAAGTCCGAGGGGATTGAGCGCTGAATCGGTTCCGCCCGCCAGCATGACCGACGCATCGCCTCTTTCGATGACTCGGGCGGCTTCGCCGACCGCCTGCAAACCCGCAGCCGCCGACGACACAAGCGTATTACTCGGTCCGCGGAATCCATGGGCAATCGAGACGTGACACGCGGGCATGTTAGGAATATCTTTCAGAAACCAAAGCGGAAACAGCGCCGCAATTCCTTCGGTTCCGAAACGCCGCATGGAAAAGAGGGATCCTTCAAAGCCTTTGAGGATTCCCGCGCTGAGCCCCTCAAGGTCCGTCTGGATG
>VFQY01000146.1 GCA_018883425.1 Candidatus Omnitrophota bacterium
GATGGAGGGTGCGGGATGGAGCGCGGAGCGAGCCGAAAAACATTTCCAGGAATTCGCGCCTTTTTTTGAAATTGGTCACGAAATCGATTTTGTCGCGAGTGAAGCCGAAAGATTGCGCCGTCATTATCCCAAGATTCTGATCGCGCCGATGATTTACAAGGTCGAGGATGGGATGCTTTACCTCGTGGCGAATAGCGCAACATCCGCCTGAGAGGGGCGGTATTCAGGCAGCCCTATTTTCTTTGAAGGAGACACGCATGCTTGCCTACGAAGAAGCGGGACGGGGTCCAGCCGCCGTTCTGCTGCACGCATTTCCGCTTTCGGGTGAGATGTGGCGTCCTCAAATCCAAGCCTTGGCGCGCCATGCCCGCCTTGTCCTCCCGGACCTCCCAGGTTTTGGCCGATCTCCGCGGCAAAAAACTCCCTCTGTTCCCGCCATGGCCCAGGCTGTTGCCGAACTGCTCGATCAATTGGGGATAAGGGAGCCTGTTTTCATCGGCGGCCTTTCCATGGGGGGCTATGCGGCGTTTGAATTCGCGAGGCAGTTTCCTGAACGGGTTCGGGGGCTGGGACTCTTCTCAACGAGGGCCGCGGCCGATACAGAAGAAGCCAAAGTGAAGAGGATGAAGACCTCGGCCTTGATTCAAGAGGCTGGGCTCGAGTCTTTGATCCAGGCCATGATCCCCAATTTGCTGGGAATCACGACGCGCAAGACCCATCCTGAAACGGAAGTTTGGGTTCGGGAAATGATTTTGCGTAATGAGGCAGGCGGCGTGACGGATGCTCTTAAGGCCATGGCTGAGCGCCGGGATTCGAGTCCGCTTTTATCGTCCATGCGAGTTCCTGTGATGGTTGCGGCCGGCGATGAGGATCTTTTTATCCCTTGGGAAGAAAGCGAAACCATGCAGAGGGCGATACCCGGTTCGGTCCTGACCCGTCTCCAGGGCGCCGGACACCTCGTAAATCTTGAAAGTCCAGAAGCCTTCAACGAGGCTTTGGGGTTTTTTCTAAAACGTCTCGAGGTTTGAGAAAGGAGTTTTTTATGAAGCGTTTTTTGGGGTGCGGGGCCGTGATGCTTTTCCTTTTTGTCTCCCTGAGCGGCGCTCTTCAGGCAGCCGATACCGGAAAAGAGGCAGAGTTTCCCCTCGGAGATCGGGCCGCGGGCCGCGAAGTCTTTCTCAAGTACCAGTGTTTTGCATGTCATCAGGTCCAGCACGATGCTTCCATGAAGTCTCCCTTTTCAGCGGCTGAAACGAGGGGACCTGACCTTGCTCCGAACGCCCAGCGTCCGCTTTCTCTGGCTGAAGAGCAGATGAAGGCTCTTCGTCTGGAGGCCGGAATTCCTCAGCCTGATTACACGCCGGAGTTCTATGCCGCCGCGGTGATGGCTCCGTCTCACTCGATTGCCCCGGGCTTCGGAAAGGGCTCAGCCGAAGACCTGGCCCTATCTCCCATGAAGGATTTTTCATCCGTGATGACGGTGCAGGAGCTCAAAGACGTCGTCGCTTATCTGACGCAGGCGCCCTCCTGATCGGCCCTGTTTTCTTTTAGTCTTTGTGCAAATCGGCCGATATAAAAGGTCCACGATTTCACGGATCTCAAGACGGAAGGATGGACATGAAAAAAATTGCTGTTGTCGACGGAGTCAGAACGCCTTTCATCAAGGCTTGGACCCTCTTTGATGCAATCCCGGCGCAGAAACTCGGAGCGATGTGCGTCACGGAGCTCCTGCAAAGAACAGAAATCGACCCCCGCCTTATTGACGAAGTGATCATCGGCTGTGTGGGACAGCCCATCGACGCTGCGAATGTTGCCCGTGTCATCAGTCTTTATGCGGGCGTTCCGAAAGACAAGAAAGCCTACACCGTGAACCGCAACTGCGCCTCGGGTTTCGAATCCGTCACGAGTGCCGCTGAGAAGATTTTGACGGGCCAGGATGAAGTCGTGATTGCCGGCGGCTCGACGGCCGCCTTTGCCGCGGCGCTTTCCGCCGCGGCCGACGGGGCCCGCGTGGCCTTGATCGAGCCCACCGACTGGGTCGGCGGCCAGCTCACGTCCAGCGGCGTGCCCGCCGTCGACGAGGCCTGGCACAAGATCAAGCGCGAGGGGGCCGAGCCCTACAACGTGTCGGCGATCGCACGCACGCCCGCCAACATTACGCCCAACTTCCTCGCCCTGCTCCAGGC
>VFQY01000087.1 GCA_018883425.1 Candidatus Omnitrophota bacterium
CGCATTCACCGGTGTTCCGACAAGCGTTTTACCGTCGCCAAGATCCTTCTGGATCGTCCAGCGCGTATCCGCATTCGTCGTCCCATCCGAATTTACAGGAGTTCCGACAAGCGTCTTACCGCCGCCCAGATCCTGCTGAATCGTCCACTTCGTATCCGCGTTCGTTGAGCCGTCCGAATTTACAGGCGTCCCGACCAGCGTCTTGCCGCCGCCCAGGTCCTGCTGAATCGTCCAGCGCGTATCCGCGTTCGTCGTGCCGTCCGAATTCACAGGCGTTCCCACAAGGGTTTTACTGCCTCCAAGATCCTTCTGAATCGACCACTTCGTGTCCGCGTTCGTCGTGCCGTCCGTATCCACAGGTGTTCCCACAAGGGTCTTACCGTCGCCAAGATCCTTCTGAATCGTCCAGCGCGTATCCGCGTTCGTCGTGCCGTCCGAATTCACAGGCGTTCCCACAAGGGTCTTACCATCACCCAGGTCTTTCTGAATCGTCCAGCGGGTGTCAGCATTCGTCGTGCCATCCGAGTTCACCGGCGTCCCGACCAGAGTTTTGCCGTCGCCCAGATCCTTCTGGATGGACCAGCGCGTGTCCGCGTTCGTCGTGCCATCCGAATTCACAGGCGTCCCCACAAGCGTCTTGCCGCCGCCAATGTCTTTCTGAATTGTCCACCTCGTATCCGCGTTCAACGTCCCATCCGAATTAACAGGTGCGCCGACCAGGGAGCCCTGCTCACCCAAATCTTTCTGAATCGACCAGCGCGTATCCGCGTTCGTCGTACCATCCGAGTTCACAGGCGTCCCCACAAGCGTCTTGCCGTCGCCCAGATCCTTCTGAATCGTCCACTTCGTGTCCGCGTTGGCCGTACCATCCGAATTCACCGGCGCGCCGACCAGGGTTTTACCGCCGCCCAGATCCTTCTGAACCGACCACTTCGTATCCGCCGTCGCCGCTCCGGCCGAAGTTACGGGCGTACCGATAAGGGTTTTGCCGCCGCCCAGATCCTTCTGAACCGTGTGGCGGGTATCCGCAGTGTAGTCCCCGTTGGCATCCACCGGGCTGCTCACAATCGTGCGCCCGTCGCCCAAATCCTTCTGAAGGGTGTAGCGTGTTTCCGGTTTCGGCGTCCCGTCAAGATTGACCGGCGTTCCCGTTAGGATCCCCTTGTTTCCAAGATCTTTCTGCACAGTCGCGCGGATCACCTCACCCGCGACGATATCATGAATCACCTGCTCCGTCGCGCTCTTGAAATAAATCTTGCGGAAAAGCTTCGAAGGGTCGAGCGATTCGACTGTGCTATAGAGCCCCTTATAAACTTCCTGGCGAATCACTTGATTAGTGAGCCGATCCGTGATGACAAGCGTGGTTTCGTTTCTAGGAATGTTCTGGTTCAAGGAATACCCAAGCTTTTGCCCGAGCCCGTTCACCCTCAAATAAATCTTGGCCTGCCCGTTCACACCGGAAAGACCGTTGTTCTGGATAAGTTCGAATTTCTTAACCGCGCTCCAATTAAAGGAGGGATTCAAAGAAAGCAGGTTGATATCGAACTGCTCCATCGTCCCCGTAAGGTTAAGGGTCGTTGCGGCTAGACGGCCGCCGTCATCCGTGAGACGCAAAAGCACTTTGACTGGGGGCTGAAGGGCGGCTCCGATGGCTTCAGCACGCATAAAGAGTGTCAGATTTCCTGAGGTCAACGGCATCGCTCCATTCACCTTTTCGATTTTCATAATCGCCTCATGCGTCGGCGCATGGCGGACGTCATATCGGTAGCTTACGCCGCCGTCATAGGAGCCCTCGCTAATGAAGCTGCCGGAAACTGAGGAAACAGGATTGTTACCGAGCATGCTCGGAGAAGGCGCCGTAATCGCATGCCCGTTAACAGAGGTAGAATCCTTGAGGAGACCGTTGACCTTAATGTCAACCTTGGCACGCCAATTATTGGAAACAGAACGATCCTGAACAAACTCGATATGCTTCAATCGGGACGGATCAAGCTGGCTGTTGAGACTCGCCAAATTGAACGTGTACGACCGGAGATCCTGAGTTAAATCGACGAGAGCGACAGCGGACTTACCGTTGAAGTCGGTGAACCGCACCATGATTCGCGAAGGATAAGTCAGATTGGGTGAATCGCCCGAAACTGCCTTGAGGGCGCGCATCCATAAGGTAACCGAGTTGGGTGTCCCGATCAAACCTTCCGGGTTGCTGAGACGAGTGACTGGCTGATCGGTGCTGTTGTGGCGCAGATCATACTGATAGCTGAAACCTTCTTTCTTGGCGTTCGCCGGATCCTCGGAAAGAGCCTGCTCGGAGCTGTACTGGCCCAAACGAGTAATCGAGGGCTGATTGAGAATCGTCGAAGGCTGGGGTTCCGTAATCACGGAACCGGTAATGACAGCGACATCTTTTGAAAGCCCGTCAATATCCGCGGTAATTTTGGCGCGGCGGTTCTTACCTCCCGAAGCAGCAAAACTGCCGTCGTGGAAGATCTCCATCTTTTTCACATGAGCCGCGTCGAACTGAGCGTTCAACGCTAGAAGGTCAATCAAGTAATCCTGAAAATTGCCGGTCAAATTAACATTCACACTGACCACGCGCCCGTCTTTGTCCGTGAACTTCACAAAGGAGCGGACAGGGTAAACCAACGGAGGAATCGTTTCACCGGCGCGAGGCGCATCTTCTGCCCTCAGGCGGATTTTAAAGGGAGCGGTGACGGAAAAAGTCCCATTCGCGCTGCCGACCGTCGCGATGGCTTCATTGAACTGACTTGCGCGCACGTCATAAACGTAGCTGAGACCACCTGTGTAGTTTTGCGGCGTAATCGCTGTTCCCGCGACTGAAAAATCCGGAGATCCCTGCACTGAAGGCTTCGGATCCGAAACCGGAGCTCCATTGAGATCGGGCGCGTCATCTTTCATTCCGCCGAGTTCGAGATAAATATTCGCGCGCTGATTCGTTCCGGAAATCGTCTTGGATTGAACCAATTCAATCTTCTGAACGTTGTTGATATCGAATGAACCATTCACGGAGGCTAGATCGACCGTAAACGCCCGCTTCGTCCCCATCACCTTAAGATCGGCTTCAACGATGCGGCCGTTCTTGTCCGTGAGACGCGCGCGGACAATCAACGGATACGTAATCGCGTCGATGTTCTGCTCCGCGCGGAGCCAGAACGTAAACTTGTTTCCGATCTTAAGCGTTCCGGAAAGGTTTTCGAGTTTCATAACTGCTTCGGTTGCGGAAGCAAGCTTCACATCGTAAACGTATTTCACGCCCGGATCCGTCGAATGCTTGGTGATGTAATTTCCATACACAAAAGCGGAAGGAAGATTCGCCACCGTGCTCGGCGCCGCGCCCGGCGCCGTCCCGTCAATCACGGGAATTTCAGCAAAGAGAACTTCTGTTCTTTCAAGCGCCTCACTAAAAGCGGCCGCCACGAGGTTACGAATCAATTTCTCCTGGGTCGGATCTATGGCACCGCTGCGTGAATCCTGGAGGGAATTAAACACCATCGCTACGAAATCGAAATCCACATATCCAAGGAACGTACCGTCTTTACGGTATTGAGAAATTCTTCCGTCAGCCTTGTTATAAATGAAATTTAAATCACTTTCAGCGAAAGCTGCAAGGTCATCACTTGATGCTTCCGATGAAGACGGCTGGCTATGGAGAGTCGCCATGGAAAACACATCTTCAGCGCTGAAAAGATTTTTCACCGAATCCGAAACGAGAACGCGGGCACCCGCGTAGCGGTCGTTTGGATCCGAAGAAAAATAAGCATTCTGAACATAATCCACACCGGGCCGCCTGTGTGCCCAAATGACAAACGCTTCTTCTGCAAACCCATTACCTTCAGCGTCTCTCAAAGTCGCAGCCAGTCCCTTCGCACTGTATTGTCCGTCGACAAGCGTAGCCATCGCGCCACTGCTTGCATGCAGGGCAGCGACGTATTCCAGCGAGGCGTATCTTGCCTCGCTTTTCGTAACTTCGCTGTCTGCGGTTTCAGATGAATATTGGGTGACAACTTTGTTCAGAGGAGTATTTACCCCCTGCATGAAATCAACACTCGATCCAGAGTACGTACTTTTGTCGCGCGCCTCAGAGGCCGGCGCCCCCCCCTCCACGACCGTGGCAGACCGCTCCGGGACATAGTCCTCACCTGCGTTCAGGGATACAGTTTCATTGGCAAATGTCGCTGTAGGAAAACCATAGCTAGGAACAATCATGGCGAGAACAAGACAGAGGGCCTTGCGAAGTACTTTTAGATAACTCATATCTGCGTCCTTCCTTGATCTGGGATGGGAAGATTTTGTATTTCTCGCTTTGGATAATAAATTAAAAAGTCTTCGAAAAGAATAATTAACTTTTTTGACATACTAAGAATCTACTTCTAGAAACCTCCGAATTCAATAGCTGATTTAAGAAAAAAAGCATCTTTAGAAACTCTAGTTATAATAATATATAGCAAACATTAGCACACGTTTTGACGGAATTACAAATGAGATCCATTTTTTGATTTTTTTTTCGGATGGAGGGGGGTATTAATGAGGGGTAAGTCGTAGATTTACGAGGGCAACCTAAGGTTTCTGAACAAAACCTTAACCGCTATAAAAAAATCCCGTGCTTTGATCTTCTTACCCTCTCCCGAGGTCCTTCCGGAGTAAGAGATCGGCATTTCGAGAAGACGTAACCTGCGCTTGACCAGCTTGGTCGTGATTTCAGGCTCAAAGTCAAAACGATCCGCATTGAGCTTGATCGCCCTTAAAGCATCCATACGCACGACCTTGTAACAGGTTTCCATATCGGTCAGCCTGCAGCCGTAGAGTAAATTCGTCAACCAGGTCAGAAACTTGTTGGCGATGAAATTAGGGAGCGCCATTCCGGAGGGTCTGGCAACGCCCAGAAAGCGGCTTCCGTAGACAGCATCGAAATCACCCTCCAAAATGGGCTTAAGCAGCTTCGGTATCTCTGCGGGGTCGTATTCGAAATCAGCATCCTGAACAACGGCCACATCCCCTGTAGCTACTTCGAGACCCCGTTGGATACTGAGCCCTTTACCGCGGTTTTTTTCGTTCCGCAGCACCCGTATCGTCCTTCCAGGAAACTCTGAACACATCGATTCCGTGATTTCGCGTGTCCCGTCCTGGCTATGATCGTCTACAATGACCACCTCGGACTCAAGGGGGAAGCTCACCGCCATCACCCGCCGGAGAATTTCCCGAATAGTCGGAGCCTCATTGTACGCGGGAATAATAATTGAAAGTTTTTTCATGAAGTTCAAGGGTGAGCTGGTTAGAATAAAAAAACCATCGGCCTGTCAGTTTATCGCGCCGCTTGGCTCTTCTTAGAGGCGCTCTTTTCGCTGCTTTTTGCGGCAGTCGGCTGGCCGTTCTTATTCATTTGACCTAGCGCCTTGCTCAAGCGCTTCAAGCTTTCCATGCGGGCCTTGCGAGATGCCTCATCGCCTGTGGCAAGCTGGCTCACCAATTCCGTTGGAAAATTTTCACCCGAGGGCGCCGAAGGGTTCAGCTTAGCGGCTTTGCGCGGTGCTGCCGACGTTTCATATCCGGAAGCTTTGCGCTTTGCTGAATCAACCGAGGAGTCAACCGCCGCAGACGCGGCCGTCCTCACCTGATCTGCTTGATCGTTCTTTTCCTCTTTTTTTGAGCCGAAAGAAAAGCCGAGTGACAAAGCGGCCATCAAGGCAACGGCGAGAACCTGATATTTCATTGATAGACCCTCCAGGTTAAGAAAGATTTTTAAGTCGCGTCAACTGTGCCGGTATTGTAATCAAACGCAACCCGCTTTTAAACTTAATTTTTCGCTTTAATGGACCGTAATTAAGAATGGCGTGATTGCCTACGCCAGCAGTAAATCATCTCAATCAGGAACAAACACCCTTCTCATGGACATCAGAAATAGTGCGTCTTACTTGATTTTGGGAGCCCTCATCTCCGCGACGATTCCGGCAGTCTTTCCGGTGGCATCCAAACGGCCGCTGGGGCTATCGATGCTCATGCACGGTGAGAATCCGGATTTTTTTCATCCCGGCCATGACTGGGGGGCCCTCAAGCCCAAGCTGAATGACGCACACACAGCGACATTTATTCAGGATCAGGCCTATGATCCGCAGAAACTTCCGCCAGAACGCATGCTGATGCTGCAAAACTATCTGGCTCCGCTGATTTTGACGCAAAAGAGCAGGGAGGCGATGGCAATTATCGATTGTTCTTCTGATGCATCCGCAAAGAAGCGAGCGGGAGAAATGGGTTATCAGATTACTCACTCGGACGGCCGCGGCCGCGCGATCGCGCTGAAAAAATGATGATCAGTCTTGGCATCCTCGCCGGCTTCATGATTCCAGGATTCCTCGCTGCACGTGCCATCGTTCAGGGAAGAAACATCCCTCAGTCCTTAGGTCTTAGCGCCGCACTGTCCCTTCCCTTAGGCTTCGCGCTCTATTCCTGCCTTATTTTCTTTTCTTTTGTCACGGCTCAATCCAAAGGCGCTGAATTGGCCCTCTGCCTTTACCTGCTCTCGACAGCCGCTCTTGCGGTCAGCATCTTCCCCTGCGGCTCAGCAAAGGACGTCTCCGGCGAAACGTGGCCGTCTCCCCGTCAACTGATGATTCGGCTCGTCACAGAGGCCAGGATCAGATTCCCTTCCTCTCTGAGCAAAGTTTCATGGATCACGCTCTTAGCCTTGATTTTTTTCGCGTTCGTCACATGGAGCTACCTTGCGTACTTCGCAGCACAAACAGCCTCGAATCCGCTAGGCGGATGGGATGCCCGATATTTTTGGCTTCTCAAGGCTCGCTTTTATTTTCGGGATCCCGCGGCATGGCAAGGCATGTTCTCTTCCCTGCCGGGTGAATGGTCTCACCCTGATTACCCCCTCATGATGCCGGGCGCATATGCCGGATCGTGGTTCCTGGTTAACCGGGAATCACTCATCGGCCCCATTCTTGTATCCCTTGGGTTCGCTTTAAGCTTGGCGGGACTCATCCTCTGGTACCTTTGGGTGCACACTTCCGCGCGGGTTGCCCTGATTGCGGGAGCTTTCTTCATGAGCATCCCTATGTGGCGCTTCTGGTCAACGACCCTTTATGCGGATATCCCGCTGGCCTTTTTCATGACAGCTGCGGGAATGTTCACAGTTCTAGGATTGCGCAAGCAGGACAGCCGCCTCTTATTCTCGGCCGGCATCTTTGCGGGCTTAGCACTTTGGACCAAAGACGAGGGTCTGTTGTTTCTCATCTGGCTTTGCCTTTGCGTTGGGGCCGCATCAGCCCCCTTCAAAGACCCTTTAGCCGTTTTAAAGAATCGAATTCTGCCTCTGGTTTTAGCCGTTATCATCCCCCTCGCAGCCGTTTTCCTGATCAAAAAATTCTTGGGAACGACGGGCGGTCAATTTCTCGGCTCCGGCAGATCCCTTGCGGACTATGGAACGCTCTTATTCGGGAATTTCCAGAAAACGCAGCTCATCACTTTTGTCTTTGGGCTTTTCGCTTCGAATCACGCCCAGTGGAACGGTCTCTGGTTCCTGGTTCTCTTCGCGGCGCTGTTCTGCGGCCGCCGAGGCTACGGCTCTTACAGGTGGGTTTATTTGACTTTGGCAATTCTTGTCTGGTTCGGCTACTTCGTCATTCTTCACGTCACTCGATTCGACCTCAAGTTTCAGATCGAAACAGCACTTCTTCGAATCATGTCGCACTCCATGGGGCTGGCGTTTATTTTTTCAATCGAATCGCTGTTTTTCACCCGGAAGAAGGCAATTAAAAACCGCTAGTCTTATCGATTGTCCGCCCATCCCGAAGGAACATCTCGACAGTCTCCTTCGTATAAGGATGCACAATCATCCCCTCGATCAGGGCCGGCGGGGCTGTCACAATGTGCGCACCCGACTCAAACCACTCGACGATATTCAAAACCTCTCTGCATGACCCGACGATAATTCGGGATGGCAGGCGCAGCTGATCAAGCAGATTCCTTGTTCGCCGCACCTCCTGCCGCGAGTCATACCCCATGTTGTTGACACGCCCCCCGAAAAGGGAGACATACGACGCACCTGCCATCGCGGCCGCAAGACACTGCTGAGCGCTCATCATGGCCGTGACATTAATCCTGACGTTATGGCGATGCTCGAGTTCATGCACCACTCTTAAATTGTCTAATTCTCCTTGCGGACCGTGAATGGTGATTTTTACATTGATATTCTCGGCCCATCCAGAGAATTCGAGAGCCTGCTTCATCATGATTTCGGGATCGTTTCGAGTAACCTCAACGGAGAGCGGCATCGGAGCGATGAGCTTCGCAATCTCAATCGAGCTCCGGCGTATGGCGTCCATGCCGTCAGCCGTCCCATCTCTGAGCAGTATGCTGGGGTTTGTCGTGACGCCCCGGATGATGCCCATGGCGTGAAACCTCTTGATTTCATCGAGCTTTCCCGTGTCCAGAAAGATACCTTCATGACCCTGCTGTTTGACTGACATCGAGCGTCTCCTTTTACCTGACGGACTCCCATTTCATGGTTTGCCGCTGAAGTTTCGGGTGAGAGATAATTAAGTGCCATAAAACCGCCTGATAAGACTCGCAATGAGGCGTTACAGAGGATTCATCGACAGACGGAATAATCACGCACACATCTGCGGTTTTCGCCGTATAACCGCCGTCACGTCCAACGATCCCGAGGATCTTAGCTCCCTGCTCCTTCGCAAAACGCATAGCGTGAATCAGATTCACACTGATCTTCCTCTCGAGATTCCCCCCGCCCACTGAAAACACCAGGATGGAGTCTTTGTTGGACAGCCGGCTGACAGCGAGCCAGCGCGCGTAAGCATCGTCCCAACCTTCATCATTCACCCGCGCCGTAAGTTCGCTGACATTGTCCGAGGGAGCATAGGCTTCGATTCCGCAAATCTTTCTAAAATCATTCACCGCATGCGAAGCATTTGCCGCACTCCCCCCAACACCTAGAATAAACACCCTTCCCCCTGCCGCGCGGATTTGTGCAAACATGTTGATCATCTTGGCGATCTGCGTGCGGTCTAGAAACTCCGGCTGGAATCTCTCCGTTATCTTCAGGGTTACGACGCCCAGCAACAGCAGGGCCACGAGAAAGAGAAGCCACAGTTTCATTGTTTAGTGATCACGAAAAAACGAACCGCTTTCTCTCTGGCAAACAAGATAAGTATGGAGGACAAGGCTATCGAGATCCTGCGAGTTATGCTTGGGCGGCGTGGTCTGGACACCAAGAATGACCGTATTACAACCGAAGACCTTGCCCGCGCAAACGTCTATACAATTGGTAACGTGCTGGTCGTCTTCAGCCAGAAGGACAAGGGTGTCCAAAAA
>VFQY01000147.1 GCA_018883425.1 Candidatus Omnitrophota bacterium
GTTCCCTTGACAGCATGGTGGCGGCGCCGTTCAATCGAGCGCTGAATGTACACGCCTTTGATCTGCAGATGTTTCCTGCGTCCCCCCGCGTCTTCGAGCGTCACATCAATGCCGCGGGCATCGTCTTCCTCGCAGATCTCCCGGTAATCCGGACGGAACAGCAGATGCGTCCCGAACTCGTGATTGCGGAAAGAGGCAAAGATCGCCGCGGCGATGAGTTCATCGCGCCGTTTTTCGGACATCCCGAGATCCGCCGCGGTTCGGGGGTAGATTTCACGGAGCACGCGCTCCGGGGATATGAATCTCTGGGCAGGCAGCGCCATCGTTAGAGCCTCCTGATCCAAGTATATCAGGCCTTGAGAGGCACCCTGTCCAGGCTTGGCATAAAAAACTCAGGTCCGGCGCTTACAGACTGGGGGGATAAAAAACAGCGCTATGACTCACCAGGCGGTTATCCCGGTAGACAAAACAGGCGGAAAAAATCCGGTCTTCCTTCATCCATTTCAGAAAGAACCGATCCCCTTCCCAAAGAGGCAGGTCCAGCAATTTCGCATCATCGATCCACTCGAGCCGGCCTTCATCGCACTCAGCCGCAGGTTCGCCCTCGAACTCTTCGGCCGAAAAAACGAAGGCATACCAATCCGAGCCCCCGTTGAAGCCCGGAAAGGTCAGGAAGCCGTGCAGTTTCGGACGCTTGATTTCAAGACCGGATTCCTCGCGGACTTCCCGGATAACACAGGCCTCGGGGGTCTCGCCCGGAATCAGCTTTCCTCCCAGACCGTTCCATTTACCTTGATGAATATCGCCGGCTTTTTTACCGCGCTGCAGCATAAGGGTCTTGGAGCCGCGCTTCACGTAGCAGAGTGTTGCAAGGATCATCGGGGCAGGATTCAGCAAAAAAGAGCGAGCTGTTCTTGATAGGCCGCCAGAACACGCCGAGCCTCGTCAAGTTTTTCGCGCTCCGCGTCCACCACGTCGGCGGGAGCATTTTTGACAAAACTTTCATTAGCCATTTTCTTTTCTAAGCTCTGAATGTAGCGCTCTTTCTCGGCCTTTTTCTTCTGGAGGCGATCGCGCTCTTTCTCCATATCCACAACGCCTTCGACGCGCAGAAACGCGTCGAAATCAGGATACGAATTACCGACATAGGATTTGCTCTTTTCAAAATCCGTTCTGATTTCAAAATGCTCGAGCCTCGCCAGCCGGAGAACTTCCGCCCGGGCAGCATCCAGAACCTCGGCGGCGAACGTTTCGCGGCAGAGAAAAACGGCCTGCAGTTTTTCAGAAGGCGGAATATTCAAATTGGCGCGCAAGTCCCGGATTCCGGAAACGGCGCGCTGCAGAATTTCCAAACTCTTCTCAGCTGTGTCATCCTGGCAATGGCGGGTTTCAGCCGAGGGCCACGAGGCAAGCATCAGCGACTCAGGCCAGGTCCCGCCCTCATGGGCGCAGGCTTTCAGGTTCAGCCAAATCTCTTCGGTGACAAAGGGCGCGAACGGGTGAAGAAGCCGGCATATTTTTTCGAGGACATAAAAAAGAACTTTTCGCGTCTTTTCCTTCTCTTCGCCTTCCGGCGCGGCCAGAGCAGGCTTCGCAAGCTCGATGTACCAATCGCAAAAATCGTTCCACGTGAAGTGATACAGAATTTCTGAAGCCTGCGCGAGCCCAAACTCCGACAGGTATTTTTCCGCTTCACGGGTGCGCGCTTCGAGCACCGAGAGAATCCATCGGCTTGCCAGAGGCAGCGTTTTCGGATCCGCATCAAGCCGGCAGGATCCGCCGGTGAATCCCTCGAGCTGCATCATGACAAAACGGGCGGCATTCCAGAGTTTGTTGGTAAAGTTACGCCCCACCTCAAACTTTTCACGGGAAAGATAAACATCCTGGGAGGACAGCATGATCATGCTGTAGCGCAGGGCATCTGCTCCCATTTCACGGATCACTTCCATCGGATCGATCGAATTGCCCAGCGATTTGGACATTTTCAGACCCTTCGCGTCGCGCACCGTGCCGTGAATGTAGATTCGGCTGAAAGGGACCTCTCCCATGAACTCCAAGCCGGCCATGACCATGCGTGAAACCCAGAAGAAAATAATCTCGGATGCCGTCACA
>VFQY01000148.1 GCA_018883425.1 Candidatus Omnitrophota bacterium
GTTTTACCTGACGCCGAATTCCCCGATCGCGGCCCATTTTCCGCCGCCTTCGGAGCGCGATATCTTTCTCTCCCGTTTGACGGCGATGGCGGTCGAAACCGGCGAGTTTCAGAGGGAGGACATCTTCACGCTTTTTGTGACCACGAGGATTCTGAATTTTCTGAAGGGATTGCGTTTTTCCGAGGAGAGCGTTACCCTCGAAGAGGCGCTCGAGTCGGCCCTCAAGATGGACAAACGCTCCGCGGCGGGTGCGGAGATTCTGCATCGGCTGCTCGCGGGGCAGGGCCACTGGGTCTGGACGGAAAAAGGTTTTCTGCCGCATTCAAAATTCCGTCCCGAGGTCTTCCTCAAAGTGTGGAACCGCCTCGAGTGGATCATGACGCAGCAAGGGCGGCGCATCTTGATCCAAGGGGCCGCTGGGACAGACAGCGTTTTTGCTCAACCTAATCCAACGGCTGTTTGCGCGGGAGAGAACTCTCATGAAAAATGACTACAAGAGAACGATGCGTCAGCTGAGCAAGGCTCGGCGCAGGATCGGGGTCGAAAAGACCCTCGGCCAGGGGCTTCAGGATCTGCAGAAAGTGATCAACAAGCATTTCGAATCGGGCGCGGCCGATTGGCATCCCCGTGACGTGTTTACCGTCATGGGGCAGGGAGCCGATATTTTAGATCCGGGGTTTCTCAAAGCGCTCAAAGCTTGGGAGTCGGAGGGTTACATCCGTATCGTGGACACGCCCGTGTGTCTGTTCCGCGTGCTCAAGCCCTTTGAGCGTGAATCGGCGCGGCGGACGAAGCCCTGACGGCGCTGATGCATGGGCCTGAGCGGCCTCAAAATGATGCGGGAAGGAGCGGTGCATGAGTCTTAAGACTGAACTCGGGCTGGGCCGATGCGTTCCGTGCGCCCGGACTCGTGAAACCTGAGTCTGTTCCGGCCGGGGGCCGTATGCGGCCCTGGACCGGACGCGAGCGCCTGCTTGCCGCCGCTCTTCTGGCGGTCTGTGTTTGGCTGAGTTTGAGCCGGGCCTTAGATCCTCTGGAAATGTTCGCGCTCGACCTCCGGTTTCGCCTGCGCGGCGAGAGGCCTTTTCCTCCCGGCATCACGCTCATCAAGATTGACGAAGCCAGCCTTGACCATCCCCGGTCAGGTGCGTGGCCCTGGTCCGGCGGACGCCATGCCGAATTTCTCTATTCTCTCGAGCGGCCCGATGCGCGGCCTTCGGCGATCGGCTTTGATGTTTTTTTTGAGTCTGAAAACCCCAAGGATGAGTCCGGAGATCATGCGCTGGTTTATCGTGCGGGTGAGACTCAGGGCCGTCTGGTGCTGGGCTATTTTTTTGAAAAAGGTTATCTTTCGCGCCACGAGCGCAATGCTGAAAAGGAAAAACGCCTTCGGAGTTTTGCGCTGCCGGTTTCAGGAGAGCTTCCCGCTCAACTGGAAAAGTTCGACAAGGTGTCGCTGCCCTTTGTCCGCCTCAGCGAATCCAGCTCGCTGGGTTTTTCTAGTATTTCGCGCGATTTTCGCGGCGTCACACAGAGAATGCGGCTCATCGGACTTTTTCAGGGGAAGGTCTATCCCTCGCTCGAACTGATGCTGATCCTCAAGCATTTCGGAATGGAACCCCGTGATGTGCGCGTGACGCGGAACGCGCTGATTTTAGAAAAACAGGGTCTGCCAAAACGCACGATCCCCCTGACGGAGGAAGGGGAAATCTGGATCGATTATTACGGTCATCCCAAAGCGCCTCTTCAGACCGCGTCTTTCATTCAGGCGCTCAATCGGGACAGCCTGCTCGCGCCTGAAGAGGAAAGAAAACTGGCAAGGGCTCTGAAGGACCGTATTGTGCTGGTGGGCCGAACGGCCCTTTCCTTGGGCGACACCTATTCGACGCCCTTTGACGCGAATCAGCCTGGAGTGATGGTCAGGGCGCAGGTTCTTGCGAATCTCATCGAAGGCCGCTTCCTGCGGCGCGCCGACGCCCGGCTTTGCGCGGCCCTTCTGGCTTGTTTCGGACTCGCGGTGATTTGGGCCTTAATGAGGTTCTCCCTGCCGAAAGCTTTTCTCGCTTTGTCGGTTCTGGGGGGGGGCTACGGCGC
>VFQY01000149.1 GCA_018883425.1 Candidatus Omnitrophota bacterium
GCTGTGTCCTGCGCGGCGACATCAACCGCATCGTGATCGGCAAACGCTCGAACATTCAGGACCTGTCGGTTCTCCATGTCGAAAAAAACAGCGCCTGCATTGTCGGTGATGATACTGTTGTCGGGCATCAGGTTCTCCTTCACGCCTGCCGGATCGGAAACCGGACGCTCATCGGGATGGGGTCCATCGTTCTTGACGGAGCCGTGATCGGCGACGGAGTTCTTCTGGGCGCCGGAAGTCTTGTCACGCACGGTCAGAAGCTGAAATCCGGCGGTCTTTATTTCGGCCGGCCGGCCAAGCTGATCCGCGCACTGACGCGCGCTGAGATGAAAGGCCTTAAGGAGTGGGCCGCCCGCTATGTGCGCTATGCCCGCGATCACCGCGCCGGAAAATTCGGCAGGCTCGAATTCCCGCCCGTAAAAATTTGACCGCGCCCCCGGATCGCGATACTTTTTATTGATGCGTGCCGGAAGCGTTTGAGTATAATACCCGTCTATGTCACAGCCGATTCCGACTCCCTCCGAAGCAAAAGAAGCGCCCAAGGTTGCCAAGGGTCTTGAAGGCGTCATTGCCGCCCAGACCTCTCTCAGCCACGTGGACGGCCCGGGCAGTCAGCTTTATTACCGCGGCATTCCCGTCCGCGAATTCATCGAAAGCGAGAGTTCTTCTTTTGAGGAAGTCGTCTATCTGCTTTGGAACGGCAGACTGCCCAAACAGAACGAACTGGATTCTTTTCGCGCTGAACTTGGAAAGCACCGGCCCCTCCGCCCTGAATTAATTCAGCACATACGCAACCTTCCCAAGACAAGTCACCCGATGGCGATGCTGCGGACGCTCTCGTCGGTGATGGGGATTTATGATCCTGACGGAGACGGCTATCATCCGGAGACAAGCTGGCCTAAAGCCTTTGCTTTGACGGCGCAATTCGCATCGGTCATCGCGGCTTTTTTCAGGATCCGTCAGGGCTTGGAGCCGATCCCGGCCGATCCGGATTTAGCGCATGCCGAGGATTTCCTGCGGATGATGCACGGGCGAACTCCTGAAAGAGAAATGGTCAGGGCTCTGGACGCCTACCTGATTCTTCTTGCCGATCACGGTTTGAACGCCTCAACGTTTGCGGCCCGGGTTACGACGGGCACCCAGTCGGATATTTACTCGGCTGTGACGTCCGCCGTGGGAACACTGAAAGGCGATCTGCATGGATCGGCGAACCAGCGGGCCATGGAAATGATCCTCGACATTGGGGACCCTGCACGCGCTGAAACATATGTCGGCGGCCTTCTGGATCAGAAGAAAAAAGTCATGGGGTTCGGACACCGCATCTACAAATTGGCAGATCCGCGCGCGGAGGCTTTCCGTGAGATTGCCCGGAAACTCTGCGAGCGCGCCGGCAACACCCGCTGGATGGAAATTTCTAACCGTGTCGAAAAAGTGATGCTGGAAAAAAAACAGATTCCCTGCAATGTCGATTTCTTTTCTGCCTCCGTCCTGTATGTCCTGGGTTTTCCTATCGACTTCTTCACGACTATTTTTGCGGCGAGCCGGATTGCGGGCTGGACCGCTCATGTGATTGAACAGCAGAAAGATAACCGGCTGATTCGTCCCTCTGCGGATTACACAGGGCCGATGAATCAGCATTACACGCCGATCGGGAAACGCTAAATGAATATTCATGAATATCAGGCCAAAGAAATTTTCAGCCGCTATGGCATTCCGGGCCACGAGAGATTTACGGCATCTCATCCGGACGAAGCCCTCGATGAAGCCCGCCGGCACGTCAGGGACGGAAAATTTTTTATCGTGAAAGCGCAAGTCCATGCCGGTGCACGCGGGAAGGCCGGCGGCGTGAAAGTTGCGAAGTCGCCTGAGGAAGTCAGGGACCGTGCCGCGGCCATGCTGGGTACCCAGCTTGTCACCCATCAAACAGGGCCCGAAGGAAAGCCTGTGGATAAGGTCCTCGTAGAAGTGACCGAGGAAATCGTGAAGGAATATTACGCCAGCGTCGTCCTCGACCGCAGTCTCGCCAAGCCCTGTCTGATTGTTTCCGAGGCGGGCGGAATGAACATCGAGGAAGTGGCTGTTGAAGAT
>VFQY01000088.1 GCA_018883425.1 Candidatus Omnitrophota bacterium
GCCTTGGATATGCCGAGTCGGTGAGCCTGGGGTCAACTGTGTTCTTCGAGCAGTTCCGCATCGCGGGTGTTTTTTTGATCGGACTCGGCTGTTTCCTTTTTTTTGTGGGGCGCTCGCTTAAAGAGTCCGCCGTCAACGGCCTCTCCAATCTTGAGTTCGAGGTTGCCTCAGGCCGCCTCGAGAGCAGTGATGTGATTCTGGCCCGCTACAAGGAAGTTTTTGTGTCGCGGCGCCTTTCCTCCTGGCTCAAGGCGCTTTCGGGGCGGCTTATTTTCCAGGCCCAGGAAATTGCGGGTCATACACAGGAGGCGCTCAGCACGGTGAGTCAGGGAAAACCCTCGGAAATGGATCTCCGTAAGGTTGAAGACCGCTACAAGAAAGCAGATCAGGGCTACAAGCGTCTGGAGAAATATAATCAGCGTTTTCTCGTCTGCGTATCATTTTTTGATTTGACCGAAGCTGAACGCGAGCATGTTGAGGGGCTCAAAGACCTCTTTTCAAGACACCTGCGTCACGCAAAATTGGAACTGGCGAGTGTACGCAAAAGAATTGATGAGAAATTGACGGCTCTCAAGCACGAGTTACCCGCGCTGCCCCCAGCCTCTCTGCCTCCCTCGGTGTCCCAAGCGCAATAGTTCGGATGCAGCCGCACGAGATGTACGGTTGTGCTCTGGCGCACCCAAGCAAGTGACTACATTTGACCCACCCGCAGTTAATTTTCTTCTTTTCCCTCCATAAAAAAATAAGCATCCATGGCACGGTCCTTGAAAGATTCTCCCCGGATAACCCCGAAGGAACAAGGAGGGCTTCATGGATCTCAATAAACTGACCTTAAAATCCCAAGAGGCGGTCGTTGCCGCCCAAAAAAAAGCTCTTGAGTTCGGTCATGCCGAAGTCGATGGCGAGCATCTTCTTTCTGCGTTGACTGAGCAGGAAGACGGGCTTTTTCCCAGACTGCTTCAGAAACTCGACCTGGATCCGGCCTCGTTCGTAGCGCCCCTGGAAAAAGAGCTTGCGCGCAGGCCTCGGGTGTCCGGTCCGGGAATGGAGGCCGGGAAGGTCTACATGACTGCGCGTCTGCAGAAGCTTATCCTTCAAGCCTCGAAAGAGGCGGAAGCCATGCGTGATGAGTATGTATCCGTCGAGCATTTGGCGCTGGCGTTCTCCGACGAGTCCTCGTCGACAGCCGCCGGAAGGCTTTGCCAGTCCTTCGGGCTGACCCGAGAAAAGATTCTGGCTGCGCTGACTAAAATCCGAGGGCATCAACGGGTGACGAGTGCGGATCCCGAATCGAGTTATGAGGCTCTTGAAAAATATGGGCGGGAGCTTGTCGCCGAGGCTCGAAAGGGCAAGCTTGACCCCGTGATTGGGCGGGATGATGAAATAAGGCGTGTGATACGGATTCTTTCCCGCAAAACAAAAAATAATCCTGTGCTCATAGGAGAGCCCGGAGTGGGTAAGACAGCGATTGTCGAGGGGTTGGCACAGAGGATTGTTCGGGGCGACGTCCCCGAGGGGCTCAAAGAGAAGCTGGTTTTCTCGCTCGACCTTGGCTCTCTGATTGCCGGGGCGAAATACAGGGGAGAATTTGAGGAGCGGTTGAAAGCCGTTCTTCAGGAAATCAAAAAAAGCGACGGCCGGATTCTTCTTTTTATCGATGAACTGCACACGCTGGTGGGTGCCGGCAAAACCGACGGCGCCATGGACGCCGGCAACATGCTCAAACCCATGCTCGCTCGCGGAGAACTTCACTGCATTGGTGCGACGACACTGGATGAGTACCGCAAATACATCGAAAAAGATGCAGCCTTGGAGAGGCGATTCCAGCCGGTTTTAGTGGATCCCCCTAGCGTTGAAAGCTCGATATCGATTCTGCGCGGTCTCAAGGAGCGCTTCGAGCTTCATCACGGAGTGCGGATCCAGGACAATGCTTTAGTGGCAAGCGCCGTCCTTTCTCACCGTTACATTTCTGACCGCTTCCTTCCCGACAAGGCGATTGATCTCGTGGACGAAGCGTGCGCTATGATCCGGACTGAGATGGATTCACTGCCCTCGGGTCTCGATGAAGTTTCCCGCCGTGTCATGCAGCTGCAGATCGAAGAAACCGCACTGACCAAGGAGACTGACCGGGCAAGCATTGAACGCCTGGGGGACCTTCGCAAGGAGCTTTCCGTTCTTCAGGAAAAAATGAAGACTCTCAGACTTCAGTGGGAAAACGAAAAGAAAGAAATTCAGAAGGTCCGCGGTCTCCGCGAAGAGATCGAAAAAAACCGGCTGGAAATCGAGAAGGCAGAGAGAGATTACGATCTCAACAAGGCTGCTGAGCTTCGGCATGGGCGATTGCCTTCGCTGGAGAAACGGCTCAAGGAAGCTGAAGAACAGATGCGCCCCGGACGGCTTCTGCGGGAGGAAGTGACAGAGGAAGAAATTGCCGAGGTAGTGGCTCGTTGGACCGGCATACCGGTCACGCGGCTGATGGAGGGCGAAAAAGAAAAGCTCCTTCATCTTGACGCGATTCTCCACCAGCGTGTGATCGGTCAGGACGAGGCCGTGCAGGCCGTTGCCGATGCCGTGGTCCGCGCTCGGGCCGGGATCAAAGATCCCCAAAGACCTATCGGATCGTTTCTGTTTCTCGGGCCTACGGGCGTTGGTAAAACCGAGCTGGCCAAGACGCTCGCGCATGCTCTTTTTGATGCGGAGACCAACCTTGTCCGGATTGACATGAGTGAGTATATGGAAAAGCATTCTGTCGCGAGGCTCATCGGAGCGCCTCCCGGCTATGTCGGCTACGAGGAGGGGGGACAGCTCACGGAAGCCGTGCGGAGAAAGCCCTACTGTGTCGTTCTGTTCGATGAAATTGAAAAAGCTCATGCAGAGGTCTTTAATGTGCTGCTTCAACTGCTTGATGACGGGCGCCTCACGGATGCGCAGGGCAGGACCGTCGATTTTAAAAACACAGCGGTGATTCTCACCAGCAACATTGGGTCGCCGCACCTTCTCGAAGGCGTTCGTGAAGACGGCGCGATCGACGAAGCCGCGCGAAGCCGGGTGTTTGCGGCGTTAAGAGCTCATTTCCGGCCCGAGTTTCTGAACCGCCTTGATGAGATTGTTCTTTTTAAACCCCTGAAGAGAGATGAAATTAAAAAAATCATCGGCCTCCTGGTCTCCGGCATGAGCAGGCGTCTCGCTGAGAGGGGCATTAAAATTGACATCACGGATTCTGCCCGGGATTTTATCGCGCAGGCCGGTTATGACCCGGTGTACGGCGCGCGTCCCTTGAAGAGGTATCTTCAAAAAGAGGTGGAAACGCCCATCGCCCGTCTCTTGATTTCCGACAAGATTCCGGACCGTTCCGCTATCCGGGTCGATGCGCGCGATGGAAAGATTGAGGTCTCAATCGCAGCGGTCCCCGCGGAGGTCGAAACGGTGAGTCCTCAAGCGCGTCATTGAAAACTCTCCTGAGCTTAGGTTAAACTGAAGCCGTGAAATTTTTTATTCAGCGAAATCAGAGAAAGGATTGTTTCTGTGAAACTCTTCAAGCGTTTACTCTGGGCTGTCCTCGCAGCGGCTGTTTTGGTGATTGTTTTTAAAAATGAAGCGGTCAAAGCAGCGCTCACAATCGGAACCAAGCAGATCACGGGTCTGGATGTTGATCTGGCAAAGGTCGATTTGAGTTTTACAAAAAGCCGCGTCGAACTGGCCGGTTTGCGCCTTGAGAATCCGGCTGATTTCCAGGACCGTGTTCTCGCCGACATACCGCATGTTCTTATGGATTACAGCTTTGGAGATCTCCTCAAGGGGAAGCTTCATTTGGAAAACATCCAGTTTCATCTTAAAGAGCTGTCGATTATCCGCAATCGAAGCGGTAAGCTTAACTTGGACGCCTTCAAGACAGCTCAAGGCGCAAAGGAAGAGGCTCCTCAAAAAGCCGAAACCGGTCAAGCCTCGGTTCCTCCTCAGCCGCTTAGGATTGATGCCCTGGATCTGAGAATTGAGAAGCTGGTGTTTAAGGATTATTCCTTGATGCAGGATCCGGTCGTGAAAATCTTTGATCTCAACATTCATGAGAAGCATGAAAACATTTCGGATCCGGAAATGTTGGTAAAAATCATTCTTGCACGCACCCTAAGGACTACCGCCATCTCGGGTCTGACAGAATGGAAAAAAGATTTCCTGCCGGAAGATCTTTTTCAGACGGGGAGCGTTCCCGCTAAGGCCCTAGCGGAAAAAGGTGTTCAGGCAGTCAGCAGGGTGGAGCAGACCTTGGTCAAGACCACCGGACTCATGGGTGAGAAATCAAAAGAGTTGGCCGGATCTTTGAGAGAGAACGTCAAAATCCCGTTTTCTAAAAATAAAGAGTGATGGGCAATGTCTTTAAAAGAGCGCGCTCTTTCAGGCCGTGCGGGCTCGAGGGCCGTCCGAGGCAGTTCTTCCCGCAAAGCTGAGCATCAAGCAGAAGCCCGCGCCGAGGAATTTGATCCCGGTTTACTGGATCTTTATACCCGGACGACGTATTCCGTCCGCTCGAAGAACGGGCGTCCAATTTTTTTTAGCCTGAAAAGTGCAGAGCGTTTGAAAAGTCTCAAAGGGCGGAAATTTTCGATCATCACCGCGTGGAACCCGATGAATCGTCTGCTCGGCAAAGCCGCGAATCAATCTCGAAATCGTCAGCTCAAAAAAGAGCTTACTCGAGCCGGGTATCATTTCTATCCGTCGATGGGCTCTTTAGACGAGCACGCGGAAGAAAGTTTTACAGTTGAGAACATGAATGAAGAAGAAGCCCTCCGTTTCGGAGCCCGTTTCGCCCAGTATGCAGTCCTTGTGGCCGATGAAAAAGGATGCCGTCTGGTGCGGTGCCCGCCTAAAGTTTGAATTTCTGTCCTTTATTTTTGCAGGCATTTTCGGTAGAATGCGCCCGCTCTGAATCAAAGAGCGGCCTAAAGTTCACGTTTTGATCCTCTTGATTTTTTGAGAAAGAACGGAAGCCGAGAAGTTTTAAGGGCCTGGCCCTATCGATACAGTGAAGAGCAGGGCTGGCCGCAAGAGCAGTTGTCTTGCTCACATCGTCTGTGCTGGCGCCCCACGGGGGCGGCGGGCGAAATTAATCGAATCGCGACAGGGCTTGGCCGCAAGAGCAGTTGTCTTGCTCACATCGTCTGTGCTGGCGTAGCTCAGGGGTAGAGCAGCTGTTTTGTAAACAGCCGGTCGGGGGTTCAAATCCCTCCGCCAGCTCACGAGACTGAGTGAAGAGCCAAGAGGCCTGAAGATTGAACACGCGCGGGCCTGTCGTGCAAGCGCCTGAAGCGAGGCCATCAAGGCCGAGCGGAATGCCGGGATCAAAAGGATACCGGCCTCCGCCAGCTCACGAGACTGAGTGAAGAGCCAAGAGGCCTGAAGATTGGACACGCGCGGGCCTGTCGTGCAAGCGCCAAGTTGATGCTTTGAAAATTCTAAAAGACCACCCATTCATCTCATCGGGGGGAGTTACCCAAGCGGCCAAAGGGGACAGACTGTAAATCTGTTGGCTTATGCCTTCGAAGGTTCGAATCCTTCACTCCCCACCATGTATTCCCCCGAAGTGTCTTAAGCACGCCCCTTAAACCCAAAAATTCGATCGCCTTTTTTTAACATTACGCTTTTTTTGAGCCGGGTCTCTGCTATACTTTAGCCGCATTTAATCCTAGCTCCCCAAGGATGATAAATGACCCCTGCACGGCGGAAAATCCTGTGCGTGACTGAAAGTCAATTACTCCGCGACCGTTTGTCCAGCCTTTTCAGACAAGACTCAGGATCCTCTTTTCAGATTCAATCCATTTCGCCCGCTATGGCGACCTCTGCTTTTTTGTCCTCGAGAGAAATGCAGGGTATCCTGCTTGATTTCGACGGCTCGGACCCCCACGGTTATGAACTCCTCGAGAGATTTCGTGCCGTGGCTCCTGATGCCGCTGTGATTTGCCTTGTTCAGGAGAAGGGGCTCAGCGCTCTTTCGGAGTTTTCACCGCCGCCCGCCGATGAAATTTTTGTGATGGACGATGTGGGAGCGCCGTTCCTCCTGCCGACCTTAAGCCATGCTATCGAGCGCAAAGAAATCAAAGGGCATCTGGCAGCGGTGACTCAGGAGCTGAGCGTCGTCAACCGCAGGCTTGAGAAGCTGGGGATGGTCGATCCTCTGACGGATACCCTAAACCGCCGGGGCCTGCAGCAGGCTCTGGCCCGCGAGATTGAATTTCTGAAGCGCGACGATACGGGGCTGTTGGTTCTTATGGTCAACCTCGATAATTTCAAGCAAATCAACGATGCGATGGGACATGCTGCCGGCGATGTCATCCTTCAGGAAATCTCTTCCAGACTCCGTGAGACGCTTCGTGTCTGTGATTACGTGGCCAGGATTGCCGGGGACGAATTTGCCGTTCTTCTTCCGCAAACCCGGTTTGCCGAAGGTATGTGGGTAGCCGAAAAAGTCAGACTTGCGATAGGGCAGTCGCCTGTCTCTGTGAATTCAGGCGAAGCGGTGCGCGTGACGGCCAGCCTCGGGCTTTTGAATGTCTCACGCGAAACGCCGTCCTTGGATCAGCTTCTTGCCAAGAACCGCCTTCTGCTGAAGTCCAGTAAACTCGAAGGTAAGAATAAGGTTGCCTACGAATCTCATGAGGTGAAGGATATGAGTTCGCCGACTTTGGAGGATGTCAGGGCAACGCTTCAGCGAGAAGACCGGTTTCTTGCTCTGAAACAGCCGATTTTTGATCTGCGTGAAAAGAAGTCCATAGGCTATGAGTTTCTCAGCCGGTCTATGGTTTCCGGTTTTGAAACGCCCGACCATTTTTTTCGAGTTTCAATGGAAGCCAACATTTTGACCCTGGTGGATTACCACTGCTTCAAAACCTGCGTGCGCGCCGGAGCGGATCTGGCTGATGAGATCTGCAGGCATCTGAATATTTTTCCTTCGACGCTGATGGACACGCCGACGGAATCCCTGATTGAGACCATGGCTATTGCGGGGCGGCGCCGTTATTGCCTCGAGATCAGCGAGCAGCAGATCATCGGGGAGCCCTCTTACCTCAAGACTCCTGTGGAGGCGCTGCGGCGTGCGGGCGTTCAGATCGCTATCGACGATGTGGGGTTCGGGCGCAGCTGCCTGGAAAGTCTGATCCTTCTGGAACCGGACTTAGTCAAAATCGACAAGAAATGCGTGTCCGGCATTCGAAATGACGAACTTCGAAGGCGTTCCCTCAAGAGGCTCATGAAGGTGACGGAGTCGCTCGGCTGTCAAATGGTTGCCGAGGGCATTGAGAGCTTTGAGGACCTTGAGGTGCTGCGGGACCTTGATGTCCAGTTCGGGCAAGGCTATCTATTCGGCCGGCCTGAATAAAACGCTCTTTCAGGAAGAGGCCCCAGCTTCAGAGATGATGGGGGAGCGTTTTCTAAAAGCCTCATCAATCACTTGTGCAAGGTGAAGCGCCTGGACGGAAGTCATGAACCGAACCTGCTCCCGGCAGCTGAAACCATCCGTGAGAATCCGGGTGCCGGGTGCGCGGCCTCGGACAGCCGGAGCCAAGACCCTTTCAGCGCAAGCCTTTGAGACCTCCTGATTTTCTCTCATAAATCCAAAAGCACCCGCCATGCCGCAGCAGCCGGCATCAAGAATTTCACAGCGCATTCCCATCTTGCGGAAAAGATTTTTTTCGGCATCCTGGCCCCAGAGAGCCTTCTGATGACAGTGTCCGTGGTAGAGGAAATTCTCCGGAATCAGGGGCAGCCTCTGAGGATCTGCGAATCGGTCGAGAAATTCCGCAAAGGAAAAGGTTTGTTGTGCCAGCTGACGGGCACGCTGGTCTGAAGGCAGCAGTTTGGGCAGTTCGTCCCGAAAGATACTCAGGCAGGCAGGTTCAAGGCCGACAAGAGGAACCCCGGACCGCAGGGCGTCTTGGAGAGCGTCTAAGATTTGACTCATCTTGAACCGAGCCGCGTCGATTCGGCCGCTTTCATAGAGCGGGCGGCCGCAGCATAAACCCTCAGGAGGCAGCTTGACGTCAAAGCCGAGTTCCCGAAGAACTCGGCAGGCGGCCTGACCGATTTGCGGATTGAAATAATTTGTGAAAGTGTCCGGCCAGATCAGAACCGTTTTCTGTTGAGCCGGAGACGGGAAAGCCTTACGGTGCCAGGCGCGGAAAGTTGTCGGGGCAAATGCCGGCAGACTTTTATCGGCCGCCAGTCCGGCCGCGCGTTTAAAAGTGCGTTCAATCCAGGGTATCCCCATCAGGAAATTGACGAGATTCGGAGCCAGGCCGGCCGCCCTCGCGGCCAGGTCGAGTTTTTCCAGCAGCATCATCGCGAGGGGACGGACTTTGCCCCGGTAATAGCGCTCAAGGAATTCGGCTTTATAGGCGGCCATGTCCACGCCCGCCGGGCATTCTGTCTTGCAGGCTTTGCAGCTCAGGCAAAGATCCAGCGAGGCCTTGACAGCCGGATCATCCCAGCCTTTGAGAAGGCCTTTGTTGGAGGTCATCTCGAAGAGCATTCTGGCACGGCCCCGAGTCGAGTGACGCTCGTCGCGCGTGGCCATAAAACTCGGGCACATGGTCGATTCCTCGGTTCTGCGGCATTTGCCCAAGCCGACGCAATTCAGACTGGCTTGCGCCAAACTCGACCCGTCTGAGCTGAAGTTTTTTCCCAGCCGGAGATCGTCATCCAGTTTTCTGGGGCGCACGATTTTGCCCGGGTTCATGAGGTTTTGAGGGTCCCAGAGGTCTTTGAATTCCGCGAAGGCCCGGATCAATTCCGCGCCGAACATACGTTCGAGCAATTCCGCCCGGGCTTGACCATCGCCATGTTCCCCCGAAAGAGAACCGCCGAAGCGCAGAACGAGATCTGCGGCGCTTTCGACGAAGCGGCGGTAATTCAGGATGCCCTGCTCCGAGGCCAGATCAAAGTCGATGCGGGCATGGACGCAGCCTTCACCCAAGTGACCATAGATCACGCTTTGATAACCGAACTGCTTCAGGAGC
>VFQY01000150.1 GCA_018883425.1 Candidatus Omnitrophota bacterium
AAAAATACCGCCACAAAAGGCTCTTTTCGTTGCTCGGGATGATCGGGGAAAGATTGCGGGTTATGCGCTGGCATTTTCAGATCCGAACGAACAACTGCTAGGTCTCGCGGCCTCAGCAGTTCGGGAAAAGGACCGTGGTCGGGGTCTGGGCATGCGGCTTTTGCTGGAACGCCTGAATTGGGGACTTGAAAACCACAGCGTCCAAGCCAAAACGTACATAGGGGAAAAGGGGCGAGCCCAAGGTTGGCATTGGCAGCTCCTATCACTCGGCGGAAAAATTATCACTTTGCGGGTTCAAGATTTAGTACCCGAGCTTGGACCTAACTCTAAACTCGAACAAGAAATCCGCGAAAACCTGCTTCTTGCGCAGCAGAAGCCCTACCCCAAAAGCAAGGCTGCTCTTGAGAAGATCCTGAACTCGAACCCAGGCATGCAAATCATTATCACCCTGGATCTGAATAAGGACTTAATCCGGCGTCTGCAGAGAAAATTACAGGCCGCAGCATCCTCTTCCAGCCCTCAGCATGACACAGCCGAGCCCCCCCCGGATGGCCGCCGCGGTTCTTCGCCGCGCTCGGAGCTTAGAAGCAGTATCCTGCTCGACGAGTTGGTCCGTAAAATAACACCTCCTCATCTTGGGCCCCATGAAGTCATCAGAAACATACCGTCCGATCTTCGCATTGAAAATAGGTCCGATAACTCGCTAGCGATCAGGGCAATGCTCGAGAACGCCTTGAATGGAAGGCGCTTTCACCAGAAAATATCGGGAGAAAATGATTTGCCGCCCGTGCGTGTGTCAGCGGTAGAAAAAGGAGGCGAGGTAGAATTGTTTATGACGAACCCGGGCACGCTTGATATCGATGCATTCCGTCAACAGGCAAAAGAAACCGGCGTTTGGCGCTTAATCCATTCGTCCGGCAACTACAACTCATGGCCTTACACCTACATCGCCGCTCCTGCCATGTTCGATGAGCCTATGCCCTATCGACTGATGAGCGGACCCGAGGTTGATGCTCTGACTGCTGACGAACTGCTGTTTCGAGTAAAAGGTCTAGACCTTCGGGCTGAACATGCGCTGAGCGCGATCGGCTTCGGCTCATCGGATTTGACAGGCGGTTTGGGACCCAGTCTAAGATTGGTCTGGCAGCTCATGACTAGGATCGATCCCAAGAGACCCATGCGCTACGAAACGTCGGGTCATGAGCGGGAACCCAGTGTTACTTTTTCGATTCGTTTCCGCGAAGCTGCCGATCCGGCGGGACGAACCTCGCGCTCTTCCATCAATCCAGCCGAAAGGCAAACTTTGAGTGCGGACGAGTGGCTGGAACCGCAAACTCAAGACTTCGTTGATGCGCTCTGGAGGGATGTGCGCAAGGTTTCGCATTCCACGCCGGAGATCCAGCGGCTTTTGGAATCGGGATTTGATATCTACGCCGGCAACAAAGACGATCTCTTGCGCTCGTTCACCTCAATGCAGTCACACGAGAATCATTGGTCAAAAAAACTCCCCTCCGATTTAAGGGATCGGCTGAGCCATGCCGTCCATCACGCGGCGGACAATTTGAGGCAGCATCGGGGTACTGTGGCAAGACAGCACGAGTGGGGCATTATGCTGATACGTCCAAGAATTAATTTTCTCGGCCGTAACGTCATCCAAATGATTTTTTTGGATAACGGCCCCGGATTTGTCAATCAGGCAACTGGCCAGAGGAAATCCCTGGCGGACTCCGCTCGGGAAGGACGTCCTGTCAGCCCTCCAGCCGGAATGGACAGCTTTTTGGGAATCGGCCTGCCGGCACTCGTCAGAAAATCCAACCTCGTCCGCATCCGAGAATACCATCATGAAAATGGAAGCTCTTCGCCGATCGGTTATGAATGGTTTAAGCTCCTTGACGCCTCGGGCAAAACTGTTTCCGAACGCGAAAGACGCCTTAACCGGGCTTTCGATTCAACAGGAACTCAGATTTTTTGGGAAGCGTCGGATCCGACAATTGATGCCTTGGATACCTCTGCGCTCCGGGGCCAATTTTCGATGGGACGCCCCCTTGAACAAATACAGTCCTTCAGACC
>VFQY01000089.1 GCA_018883425.1 Candidatus Omnitrophota bacterium
TGGCGTCCCCACGGGGATTCGAACCCCGGTCGCCAGAATGAAAATCTGGTGTCCTAGGCCGAGCTAGACGATGGGGACAAAACTGAAGGGGTCTAATAGGCCGAGAAAGAGAGAACATTATACCGATCCTGCCGAGCAAAGCAAACAGCATTTTTGGGGGCTCTTTAAGCAGAAATCTGGAGTTTTCTCTGTGCACTCAGGTAATTCGAAACGGCCTGAACCAGCCCCTCAAAGCGCTCAGGATCCAAAAGTTTCGGATCGTGAACCGCAAGGTAATCCTTGGGCTGTTTGCCAAGGGCCATCGCCTGTAAAACACTGATCAGGATCGATGCAAAGAGCTCTGGATTGGAGACGGCGCTCTCATCGAGGCTGAAGAGATATTGCCCCGCCTGCATGCGGACGCTTGAAAAAAGAGCGGGACTGGCGATGAGCGCCGTGGGCGGGCGATCTGCAGCTCTCCCCCGAGAAAAGCTCGCAAAGACTTCAGTTTGGGCATTTCCAAGAACCCGGATTTGTCGCGCTTTTAAACGTATCTGTTTCGATGCCGCCAAGGTCAGCAATGCCTCCTCAAAAAGCTCCGCCTCTGCGCTATTAAAGGCCTCCACATTCAAGCGGAGCGACCCATTCACAGCCGCAGCAACGGCAAGAACGGGCAGGAGCAGCTCTGCGTTAGGCAGCGCCTTCAGCTGAACGTGGACTTCCGCTGAAAAACCAGCTCTTGCAGGCATCAAGGACACCTGTTCAAGCCCGGGGAGACTGCCCAAAAACGCGCCAAGCGCCTCGTCTCGAACTGCAAGCCCCTGAGGGTTACCGGCATCACGCATGAGTTGCCCGACGATCGGGGATTGCTCCAATTCGGAGGCTGAGTAAATCCCCCCCGCCACCGTGGCAACGGTAATCACCCGGGGTTGGAGACTTCCCGGCTGATCGGGATTCTCATGGAGAAAAAAACTATTTCGAAACTCCGCCGTCGTCGTCAGCACCCCAGACCCCAAATCCCGCAGCTCGGAGCGCGTCAAAGCTATCCGCAACTCCTCTCTCTGCCTGAATTCCTGGAATTCTTGGCTCGCAACAATTCTCGCTTCGATTCGCTCTTGGAGCTGCACAGCAAGCAGATTCATCGCATCAAGATCGGGTATGTCCCCCCGAAGAATTCTGTCGATCATGCTGCTCATCGACGCCTTGCCATACCGCTCACCCAGCTCGAACTGGAAGTCTAAATCATCATCCGTTGTCACTCGGACCATTTCCAAAAGTTCCGGTATCTTATCGGTAGGCGCGACAAGCTGGACTTTTAGATTATGATCGCGCTCTAGCGCTAATGCTGCAAAAAGCATACGCGGCGACCCGCCCCACTGGCCTTCGATGGTCATGTGCAGGCCAAGGGCATTTGCATCCCGAGCGAGATCTGCAATTGCTCCCACTAGGCGAGGGTGTAACTTGTCGATATCCGCGTTTCTTCCGCCCGTAGTTTCGAGAATCGATTTTTGAAGATCGTTCGTACCCACGCCAAAAAACGGGCGGCCCTCACCTCCCGAGTGCTGCTGATTGACAGCTTGCATAATAGAACCCCGTTCGCGAACGGCTGAAACCTCTTCGAACATGTACCCTGTTTGGATTTTATCCAAAGCCGCTCTAACAGCGGGTTTTATAAGCGTCTCAGACTCACTCCTTATATTTCTAGCAAAATCCTGAATCTGAGCCCGATGCGTCTCGCCCGCGGTCCTTATGAGATCTTCCAGAAATTTGTCCCAAGCCTTTGCCTTGTCCTGAACGTTGAGCACGGCATCTCGGTCAGTCCAGCCTTGCTTTACAAGATAGTCCAAAACACTCGTCTTGGCTTGCTCCTCGGCGAGCTCGACCAAGAGTTCCTCGCGAGCCTCTGCAAAGAGTTTATTGACGGCAGACACTTCCCCCGCTTCCAAGATATTTGGAAGTAATATCCTGAGATTATTCCTGGGCATATTGAGATGCGCGCGATAGATCGCTTTAATTTGCATCTTCCCGAATTGCCGCTGCTCCTGATAGGCCTCGCTTTCATCAAGGTAGAAACGCACGTTGGCATGAGTGGTAAGAATCTTTTGAATTTGTTCTTCCGTTTTGCCTTGAACAAAAAACTTTGGCCTCTTGTCGCCTTGAACATCGTAAAGACGGATTGTTAGCGGTGTCTGCGCATTCGAAATTGCCAGCAAAATTTCTTCGACGGCTGCGCTCAAACGCATTTCGTCGAATTCAATTCCCGACCGATCCATTTCACCCATCAACTGCTCTAATCTGAGGAGTCCAATGCCCTGTGCTCCCAAGTCTCTGAACCTGGGCCTGTCCTGATTGCGCCCCAAGTATTGAAACCGCGACTCGTCTGCCCAGAATTCAAACGCATTGCCCCGGAAGGAAGCGGTTTGAGATACCCTCTCTCTGAAATAGCTATCCAGGTATTGATAGACGAGACCTCGTTGGCTAAAGTCACTCAGAACATCCGCTTTCGGGTTGACGATGATTTTTCCGCTGCGGCCGTCAGCCAGGACAACTTGACCTTCTTTGAGTTCGCCCAGATCCCATGACGCGTATTCGAAATCAACCGCCTCAAAGGGCAAAATCCCCTGATCTCTCGAAAAAATGAACCAATGCGGGACACGCCCAGGCGCATCCATCGGTGCGAATTGTTTAAGCGTCGCTATTCCAACAATCCGTCCTCTTGCGCGATTGCTCATCATGAGCTCTGCGAAGTCAGCTTCGTGACGGATCATCTTGGCGAACACGAAAAGATTCTTATCGCCGCTTTTACCAACGATTCCATACTGACTTGTGTTAAAAAACCGCATCAAGAAGTCTATCTTCACATCCGGAAGATTATGTTGGACTTTCTCCGACTTAACCGAGAAAAATTTTGCTGCCGCGTAATCGACGGTGCGGCCACGCTCCTGCACTTCATATGTCACAAAGCTTCGAAAATCGTTAACGAACCCCGTCAAGTCAGCCGGAAGACTGCCGCCGTAAAATCTCGAAACCTCATTCAGAACGGACTGAAATCTGTCAATCTCGACACGCTTCTTCTCGGCCTGGGCAGCGGGCAGTTCGGTAACATCGTAGAGAAAATCATCCGTATCAAGCTCATCCCGGATACCTTCAAGGAGAGAGCGCTGTTCTTCTAAAATCTTGATTAACCGTTGCAGCAGCAATGCTCGGTCTGGCTTGCTCTCATTACTGATTTCCCTCTGCAGTGCCATGAGGTTTGGCTCAATCTTGTTTTCAATAGCTTTGTTGATAGCGAATCTCGAGCGCTTTCCTTGATCGATATCCCTGAGTATTCCGGGAAGCGACTCCGTAAAAAGCATCAGTCTTCGTGCGGATGCGATTTGGCGCTCATTCTCGATGAGCCTCAAAGCCTCTTCGCGTTCCGCCGATCCGTCATAGTCTTCCGGGTTAATGTGAAGACCATAGGGCAGCCTCAGAACAAACTCGAAAACTCTCACCATCAGCTGATCCCTCTCCCTTTTTATAAAACTACGTCTGAGTTCATCCTCGATAAGAACTTCTGATTGCGTTAATTCTTCTCGATTCTCTAGCGCCGGAATAATCAATGTCTTAATCATTTCCACGGCGGTAGTCAGAGCTGCTTCCGGCAGAACATCCTCAGTATTCGATTCAGCTTCGGCCTCTTTTACAATCATTTCGAGGGCTGTTTCCGCTTTATAATGTTTTTCTTCGATGTCCCGAAAAGCTATTCTCACCCATCCATCAACAATGTCACTGGCTGCGGAGTACCGTGGCTCCTCACCAACCCGGCCCATAACTTTTTGCCATATGTGATCCAAGGTTTTGCTCTCATTCGCAATTTTATTTAGTATCGTCGACACATCATCATAGGGCCGAGTGAGCAAAGTATTCATCTTCCTCTGACGAGGCTCCCAAAAAACGAGTTCTCCGGTAGCCGTATTGAGTATCCCGGGCGGCACACCGGCCATTCGAATGTTATATTCGACACTACCGTTTACCACTGAGGCGCGTAATTCAGACCGGGAAAGAGACCGCTCGGCCCCGGCGGGTTTCGACGCATCTGTATAAAAATTTCTTGCCGACGTGACGAGCGCGTCAAAGATCGACGACTGGCGAGGATCTTCGGGGATGTCTTTTTTCTCTGATCGCAGGGGCAGTGCTGATGCAGAGCGCGTGAAAGCCGCAGCGGCAGTCGCTTCAAGGACGGGATGGTTGCGGATGATTTGCTCGAAAGCGGGCACTGAATCAGTCTTTTCCGCGGATGCATTCAGCCGGGGCAGGGCTGTTTCGATCAATTCCCGAAAAAGAAGTGATTCCTGCTTGGTCGAAAAGGGGGATCCGTTCTCAAAATAAACATCCACGGCGGCATTGGCTCCGGACATCACCCGCTCGTATTTCTGTCCCTGATCCATCTCGGATAGACGCGGTGTCACCAGGACGATGTCATTTTGCCGGCGCCGGAGAATTTCGATCATGCCCTCGGCATGAAATCCTCCGCTGACGACGGCGAGAATCGGCCGCGCTGAATCGGGATTTGCGGCTTCAGAGTCGGCCAAGGCCAGGGCATTTTCGATCAGCGTCTCGTCACGCAGCCGGGCCTGCCGGTAAAAGTCAATCGCCCGGTAGGTCAGATAAAGCAGGCGGTCCGCATCTTCCCTGGAAAGAAGGGCGCGCAGCATTTCAGCAAAATCAGGCTGCGCTTTCTTCATGGCGTCCAGGTCACCGCGGGTCATTTCAAGGTAGAGCAGTCTTTTTAACAGCTCAAAGGCTTCAGTGCGCCTCACCCATTCCTTTTCCTCCGGACCGGCCGCCAGCTTCAGGAGAATGGCGTTTTCAAGCCGGCTCATCTCCTCAAACAATTGAGCCGCATCGATTTCAGACTGCAGAATCATCACCCGGACGGCGTTGCGTACCGCCAGGTCGTCCTTCCAGGAGGGAGCGCCTTGCGGGACCGCAAGCTCGAGCTGTTCAGCGAGAAACCTTGGCGTGAACACAGCCTGATGAGCGCGCGAGGCGTCTTTCCCGCTCCCGATAATTCCGTAATCGTAACCCAGAGCTCTCATGGCCCCCGACCATTCCTCGCGCGGCAAAGAAGCAGCCAGTTTATTCCAGGAGGCCTCGAGCCCCGGGGCGGAAAAATCGACCTGGGTATTCTGGAGTCTCAACATTCTGGCATAGTTGGGAAAACGAAGCTGTTCGAAAGGATCGAGCAGATTGATTTCGAGGACTTTTAAACTCTGCTCCTGAAGATAGCGGGCGTAAACTCCGAGATCCCCGTGAGCGGCATCTTTTCGGCGCAATCCGTAGTGTCCGTTTTTGCGCCTGGACCTCTCCCGGTAAAACCGATTGAGATCAGGATTTTTAATTTTCGTCAGTTCGCTTGCAAGAGTGCTTTCAGATTTTTCAAGTACGCTTGAAAAATTAGGGCGCTCTCGCAGCAAGGCACGGTAACCCGCTAGGTTTTGTCGGAAGAGTTCAGTGTTTTCAACGCCTTCAATCCTGACGTCCCCGCGCCGCCAGTCCCCGCGCGCATATCGGTTCCATGCAAAAAATTCCGCTCCTGACAGTTCTCCCTTGTCCAAAAGGCTTTCGGCAACGGCTTGACCGGCCTCTTTAAATTCGGGAACAAAGTCGAGGTACTCGGGGTGAAGAGAGCCCTGGGCGGATTCGACGGCGACAAAAAGTTTTCCCCCCGCTTCTTTTTGGATGCGAGCCAAATGCTCCAGCATGCCGGCGATGTTTCTTTGAGCGTCCGTGTTCGCGTGCGCATCCTGAATCAAAACAACGAACGGACCTTCTGCGCCCTCATAACGAACTAACTCAGCCTTGCCTTGATCCGCAGGAAGAAGCCTTATCCAATCCGGTAATGGTCTGATATTTCTCGCCCCAGCCGCCGGCGTCTGCGCTGCAGTAAGAGCCGAAGGGGGTGTTTGGGCACAGCCCACCCCCGGCGAATCTGTGAGTGCAAAGACACCCAGGAGAAGGCAAGCGGTCCATTTGCGGACATGGAACTTTAGACATTCGTGATTCATTCGAACTCTTCGCATTAACAGAGAACCCTTCAAACAATAAAAAAATGTGAGGCTCTTCAGCCCCAGATCTAATCCGGGCACCCCAAACTTCTCAACACATCCCGGCTTCATCAATGAACGCGCATTCTTCAGGAATTTCAGCGGATCACGCGCACAAAAAAATCTTAGGCCTGCGTCGCCAGATGACGGAGAACATTGATCATGCTCTGCACCCGATCGACAAGGTCATTCACACGGACATTATTGCGCTGAAGAAGACCGCTGAGAGCCTGCGGGTCATAAGCATCCTGGAGCTGCCTCAAAAGCGCCGCCGTCACCATAATCGCCGCAGGACCCGGGACCGAATCATTATGAATCCGGCCCATTTGTGGGATATATCCCATACTCTGAAGCAGGGCGAGATCTTGCGAGAGGACCGCTGATTGCACTTCTTTAGCTTCCGCCCAATGCTGTTTGATCAGGCGGACCAGGGCCTTAACGCCCTCATAGGCGACCAACGACATGCGCTGCCCGGCTTGAGAGCCCAATTTTAAATCCGCAGCCGCCTCTGTAGCCGCTGAAGATTCACGGCGGGCCGCCTCCGCGTTACCCTCTAACAGAAAAACGAAACGCAGCTGAGGATCCGCCGCCAGGAGAACCAAGGCGACCCGTAGAAGATCTTCCTGAAGCTGACCGCGCCCCATGGGTACAAGAACGCGGGCCGGCGTTTTACCGCCCTCCAGCAGCCAGGCATAGGGACCCAGTGCCTCGCGGGCAGCCCGAACAGCCTCGGGCACTTGCGTCTCAGCCGCGGAACTCTCCCCGAGCAGCCGCCCAAGCAAGAACGAGACAATCGGCGCGTCTTGGCTGTTCAGCAAGGATAACGGGAAGAAAGTCGCGATCCGTTCGACAGCTGCCCACTGAGACAGACGCAGATCAGAAGCCGCAGACCCTGAGTCAACGATCGTTTCCAAAAGATTCCTAACTAATTCTCTAAAAGCAAGTGTATCGGTCAAAGGACCTTTCGATGAATTCCACGGATGCACCGGAGGATCGGCCGAGCGGCGCAGTTCAGATCTCTTGCTGAATGGACTGCGGCCGGGGACTACCAGAGTTGTGATCTCGGGGATTTCAGGCGCCCTCTGCCTAAAAGCGTTACGCGTGTCGATCACAACTGCAGGAAGAATCGTCAAATCGAGCTCTTTATATTCTCTCCAGTCGGTCACCACAATGACAGCGTCAGCGGTCCTCGTCTCACCGCGGCCTGGTTGTGAAAACTGGAGGGCATCTTGCGCCAATGAAACAAAAACGACGCGCTGCGTCTCTAGATACCTCCGCTTAAAATAGACTTCTCGGAAATAGAA
Source organism: Candidatus Omnitrophota bacterium (assembly GCA_018883425.1). Classification (GTDB taxonomy): domain Bacteria; phylum Omnitrophota; class Omnitrophia; order Omnitrophales; family Aquincolibacteriaceae; genus ZLKRG04. The sequence goes on from VFQY01000089.1 coordinate 7,373, forward strand.
TTCGCGAATCGCCGACATATCTGCTCGTCTTGTCTCTAAAAGTTCGTTAAACGCGCGAATGAGCGGCTCTCTCACCTCCTGCTTGAGGGTCCTATCATCCCACGGATTCGCCCGGGAGCCCGGATCGAAATAGAGGGAGTAGGTCTCGTCAAAAGCTGCTTCATCGACCTTGTATTGGGATTGGGAGGGGCTCATTTGGTCCGCTAGTTGTCTGCGGAACTGCGGCGCCATGCGAAGACGCGAAAAAAGTTTTTTTCCCGTTTCAGGGTCTTTGAAATAGTTCGTTTGGAGGAAAATCTCATACTCTTTCAAAAATTCCTCATCATGGCTGAAGTGCTTGTAAAGCTCTCCCGCATAGTTGGCAAGGATCGCTTCCCGAGGAGGAGCGTCAGGGATGCGAAAGATCGGATCGTCGATCCGAACTTGACCGGCATTCAACTTCAGCAATTCATAAAGAATGTGCGCGCTGGGGGATTCACGCATATCGTCGGTATCCGGCTTAAAGGCCATGCCAAGCAGGGAGACGACCTTGTTACGAAGCAGCACTTTATCACCTATGACTTCTCGACCCCGAAGCTGTTCCATCAGGTTGCGTATATCCGCCGTTTTGAAGTATTGGTTCATTTGATCTGCGAATACGATCATAAGAAGAGGATGTCCCGCCTGCACATCTGAAATGTAATTGGCCGCTCGAACGTCCTTAGGAAAACAGGATCCGCCGTAACCGCATCCGGGATAAAGAAATGCATTGGGCCCGATACGGCCGTCTTGTAGAAGAAGCTTCCGGATGTCCTCGAAATATGCTTCATTCTCAAGAGAAATGTCTTGAGCCATAACGTTGGCCGATGTAATCGAAACCGCCAAAAAGGCATTGGCAGCATATTTGATCAGCGTCGCCGTCGCCGTATCCGTCAGCAGAACGGTATGCGGTTTACGGTGCATCAAGGGATACCACAGTTCGAGCAAGTCCCTCTCTGCGCGCTGTCTGCCTTCCGCACTCATGGCCGAGTAAAACCCCAGCACCGTTCGATCAAGATCGCTGGTGATATCCTTAATCGCCTGTCCCTCACGCAGAAACTCCGGGTTGCTGACCAGCGCATAATCAAATCCCGCTGTCAGGCCAAACTCTTCAAGAAGAATTCGGGCCGCGTCCTCAAAAACCTGGGGCGTCACAGTGGATTTAATCACAATTGTCTTGAAAGCGGCAGACACTCCCTGGTTAATTTTCTGCTTCTTAATAATGGCTCCGATCTGGCGAACGGCTCCGTTGATGTAGGCAGGATCCTGAGCTCCGTTGTCCTGCTGAGGTGTCCCGACAGCCAGATAAACCACAGAGGCTGCTTCGACGGCCGCGGTGTATTTCGAAGGTTCAGCCTCGAATCGTATTCTCTCCGCCGTCTTTCCTTTGATAATAAGATCCCGCAGCCCAGGCTCATGAATGGGGACCTGGGTAGCTTCGGAGTTGAGATCATCCATGGCCCGCTGACGCTGCGGTATGTCTACAACCGTTACATTGTGGCCAAGATCGGCGAGATTAGCACCGGTCGTTAAACCCACATACCCTCCGC
>VFQY01000090.1 GCA_018883425.1 Candidatus Omnitrophota bacterium
GATTGACTTTGATTGAGCATAAAATCCCAAATTACGAGAATACCAGCCTTAAGAGCATGACTGCCGGTGACGAGGCCTTCGAGAGGGGGGGCTCTGCAAAAAAAGCCGGTGAAGTCTAACCGGGAGTTCGAAGGGGTTTGGGCGCTGATATGACTCTCACCGCACGGCCGCTTCGGTTTCCTCATCTTTTAGCGGCGAGGTGTGATCGGAATTCCCGCGGGAGTTCTGTGCGGGCCTTTCCATGCGGGTAAACGCGTGGTTGCCGCGGCAAAAATCATAAAGGCCCTGAACTCGTGCGGCTGTCGTGATCCATCGGTAGGTCAGCATTTCAAAAAATGAAAGCGTGATCATGTAAAGCAGGCCGCCCGTGTCAAAGAGTTTCTGACGGTAATTAAACACCCACAAAGGAATCATCGTCGTCAGGCTCTGGAAAAGAACTAAAAAAAGCAAAAATGAAGCATACTGCCCGACGTTCATGAGGCCTGTCAGAAACCCCAAGGTTGTAACGATCACGCTTGAGATTTCGATGACCGCGCCGAGGACTTCATAGAAAAGAAAGTAAGGCAGCGTGACCATGCCGAAGGTGCCGTAGCGCGGGTTCAGGAACATGGGCGCATAGTGCGCCATGGCTTCTGTCGCAACTCTCTGCCAGCGGTTTCGTTGCGTCATCAGACTTTTGATGGTCTCCGGCCCGAGTGTCCAGCCCGCTACGTAGGGCAAGAAAAGAATTTCATACTTAGCTTTCCCGCCGCGGCGAGAATCTTTCTGGGCGTGAAAAGTGATCTCCATGTCCTCTGACGAATACTGACCGCTGAAACCCCCGATGTGCAGAAGAAATCTTTTTTCCCAAACCGCAAAAGCGCCGCTCAGGATAGGAAGCGAATTAAGCCGGCTCCAGCCGATGCGTGTCCCGATAAACGAACGTATGTACTCCAACTGCTGAAAGTCGCCCAGCAAATTTGCCCGCCAGCGGCGTTTGATGACCTTGCCGTCCTGAACGGTGAACCCGTTGCTGATACCGAAGAAGCTGCTGACGCCGATGACGCGCTCCGGTGCTTTCTCGGCATGCGTCATGACTTGGAGCAAAGCGTTGGGTTCCAGGAGGGTGTCGCTGTCGATGACGCAGACGTACCGGTGTTTGGCGAGATTAAGGCCCGCATTCAGGGCGCCCGCTTTGTGTCCGCGGGAGAATTTTCGGATGACCCGGATGTGTTCGTAGCGCTTTGAACGGTAGAGACCTTTGATTGTGCCTGATTTAAAGTGATCCCGGTAGGGGATGTCTTCGGCCTCCAGATCCAGCATGCCCTGGAGGACGTCAAAAGTCTTATCGGTTGAGTCATCGTCGATCACGATGACTTCATAGTTGCGGTAATTCAGACCTAAAATTGAGAGCATGGTGTTGCGGATGCAAGACTCCTCGTTGTGAGCGGGTACTAGAATCGAAACCGGAAGCGTAAAATGGGAATGGTTCAGGGATTCGTAATCTTCAATTTGATCCTCATGCATTCTGCGTCCGGCTTCAATGAGGCCGATGATGCCGAAAATGAAGTAATAGGCGATGACGATCAAGAAATAAGAAAGGTAAAACCAGAACAGCTGATTGAAGACGAATTTTGCGTCCATTATTGGCCCTTCCCTTGGAGTGTCAATTGAGGTGCGATTGAAGGTTCCATGTTGGTGATGATCGCGACGAGCTGCTCCCTGATCTCGGGAGCAAACCGTTCTAGCTGGTGATTAAGTCCGAAGAAAATATTTGTTTTTAGTAAAGCCCTCAGAACGGAGGATGCTTCCGCGCGGACTTTCGGATCTCGGGAAAGATTGTTCAGGAGTATGTTCGCGGTTTCGCCGGACTCCACAAGGGCTTGAACGCAGATGCGCTGCGAAAGCCGGGGGCCGTTTTCCAGACATTCCCGGATAGCGGGCATGGCCGCATCTATGTTTTTAAGCAGATTTTTTTCCGCCACGGTTTTGACGAGGGTCGAAGGGTCATGAATCATCAGGCGGATAAATTGCGCCGCATGTCTTTCCGGATGCATCCTGCCAAGCGCGCGGCAGGCTTCAGCCCGGACAAACCAGACCTTGTCGTAGAGCCCCTGAGCGATGAGATTTTCCGCCATGCGGTGCTCTCCCAGATATTCAAAAACTGCGGCGCGAACAGCCGGATGAAGGTCATCGGCCTTTTGAAGGATGGATGGGTTGAACGGGGTTTGTTTGCGCTGCGTTAAGACGCGGATGATCCAGGCGCGGACTCTGGGATTTACATGATCCAGCCCCCCTTCCATCGCGGGCATCGCCGATTCCGGAAAGTTTTCAAGCAGGGAAGCGATTCTCATCCCATGGATGTCCCCCAGGTCAAGCGACTTGACCAAGAGTTCCGCGCATTCAGGTGTTTTGGCAATGCCTGCCGCAACAAGCGCAAAATAGCGCACATCTTCAATTTTGGACTTGAGGGCAATCCCGATGAGTTCAGAGGCTTGCTCCGGAGCTCGGTGGGCAAGCGCTGTCAGAGCTTCGATTTTTTGCCAGCGGTTCCAGGATTTGAAGAATTTTCTCTTCAGCTCAAAGGGTTCAGCGTCCTCAAGACCGCCGTTGAGAGGACGAAAAACACCGCCCCTTCCCGCTCTTGATTCGAGAAAATGGGACCAAGCGTTAAGTGCAATCATGGAAACCGCGGTGAGGAGCCAGAGGGCTCCGAGAACTGCGTTCACTGTCCAAAGATGATCGAAACCGAAAGCTGTCATATCAAAACCTCACGGACACGTGTCCGTTGAAACCTTGTTTAAGAAATTTGGGCTGATTTTCTTCACCGTAAGAGTAATCAAAACCTATTTTGATGCGGTCTGTCAGCCTGTAGTCGATTCCGGTGAAGAAAAGCCAGCCGCCTTGTTTAGACGCATCCAGCTTGTCCACGTCGAAGAGCCGCTCGCCTGCAGCGATACCCAGACGGAGATCGAAGTTAAACGGCAGAGCAAAATTTCCGCGCACGATCGCCGAGTGAGCATCCCGGCGGCTTTCAGTAATCGAAAGAAGGTAATCCGCGCTCAGCGAATGGTTCCCGCGGTAGTAAATCATGCCGAGCGAATTCGACAGAACGTCGCCCGATTCATAGTGGAAATAAGTTTCTCCGAGCTTCGCATAAAGGGAACCTTTGATGCGCTCCTCATAACGGATTCCGGTTTGGAACCTGTACATGTAATCGGTGTCGATACCGAAACCTATTTCAGGCTGGATATTCCGGTTGTCAAAAATGAAGTAAGACCCCGCCGTAATCGACTCGTCTCTGCGCCGGTCGCGCTCATAAAGCCGGAACTCCGTGTACGGCAGGTGACGTCCGACGCGTTTCATCAAGCGGGTGCTGTACTCCTCCCAGTGAAGATCGCGTCCGGCAATCCTCACCGGGCTGTATTCCGCAGATGCATCCGCATAGACGCGGCCATCCTGCGAGTCGATGTAGGGACGCGAAGTCCTGAGCTGTTTTTCGATTTCGGTTTTTTCGGCGAAAGTCAGCGACACGGACAGCGTCAAAAATGTAAGAACGGCTGCAGGGATGAGCAGTTTTTTCATGCCAGTGCTTCCTCCGCGAAAGAGGGTTCGAAGGAGGCTATGACGGATCGAAGAATCTGATCCAGATCATATTCCGGTTTGAACCCGATCGCTTTTTGCAGGCGAGAGACATCGGGAATCCTGCAGGGGATGTCCTCAAAGTGATCGCCGTAGAATTTGCCGTAGCCCAGATGCTGAATCCGGGGCTTGGACGGCGAAAGCTCGCGGATTCTGTGAGCGAGCTGATTGATGGTCACGGGCTCATCGCCCCCGATGTTGAAGACTTGGCCATAGAGCGAAGGTTTCTCACTCAGATCGGCTACGGCCCGAACGGCATCCTGAACATGAAGGAAAGTCCGGATTTGCTTGCCGTCGCCGAAAACCGTCAAGGGCATACCGTTAAGCGCTTTCTCGACGAGGCGCGGAATGACCATCCCGTAATGAGAGGATTGACGGGGACCCACGACGTTAAAAAAACGGATCGTGATGACTTTGAGATGTTTGCGCTGAGCGTAAGCGGCAGCCATGATTTCATCCAGCGCCTTGGAGACGGCGTAATTCCAGCGCAGAACGTGGGTGGGTCCGAAAACGGAACCGTCGTCTTCCTTGATTTTATCGCTGGAATGCTTGCCGTAAATTTCTGAGGTCGATGCAAGAAGAACGCTCTTCTTAAAACGGGATGCCAGCTCCAGTAGGATTTCCGTCCCATGCGTGTTCGTCGTCATGGCACTGATCGGGTCGTGGAGAACATATTTCACTCCGACCGCAGCGGCAAGGTGATAAACAATGTCATGATAGCGAATGAGCCGCGCCATCAAATCTCTGTCCATGATCGTGCCCTGAACAAAACGAAAATGAGGATCTTTCCTGATTTCTCTCAAATTATCTTCACGCCCCGTGGAGCAGTCATCAATGACCGTGACTGACCTGCCCCGCCGAAGTAACTCCTCGCACAAATGAGAACCGATGAAGCCCGCACCGCCCGTGACAAGAGTTTTCATGATGGACTCTCCTTAGGTTGGGCACAGGGTAAGGGGCATGACTTTTTTTTGCTGTGAGAATGATCACAAACCTCGATCGCGGAGAGGCCTGCCGGTCGCTGCAAATTTTTTTTACATTTCCGGACTTTTGGTCAGGGGTTCAAAGTGTGTTAAATTGGCACACTAGCTAAAATTTGAGTGTTGTTGCTTGCCATCCATTTGATTGGCGGGCTCGACAAGACTAAACTTTGAACAAATACGATTCTGAAGGTTTGACAAAGTATTTTTAATAAACTAACCTTTCGTTACTTAAAGGTTTTAATATCATTTAATCTCGATTCTCTTAAGGGGGAGGCGACACTCTCGAGGAGTGTGCGTGACCGCTTGTATGTTCTATAAAAGAGCCCAAAAAATAGCGGCTGTGATGACGCTTGCGGTCTTGATACCGCAGCAAGCGGTTCTTTCTGCCCCCGACGTTCTGTTGACCGGCCCGGGTCTGTCAAGTGTTCCTGAAATACGGGGGCTGAATGCCGCCGACATCGCAGAATCGCTGCGGGCAATCCCCTCAGAGTTGGGAAGCCTGCAAGAGACGTTTATCCCTGCCGAAGCTGCGCAAAAATCCGATCCCTCGGTGAGTCAAAACCCTGTCGTGATCCACATTCAGGATGCGCACGCAAACGTCGAGGCCCAAGAGCGCATCCGGGACATTCTCGGTTGGGTCCGTAAGTCCGCCGCTGAAAACGGTGTGCCGGGGCCAGTGGTCGTGGCCTTAGAAGGCTCTGTGGGCTCAATGCATCCGGAATACCTTGAATTGTTTCCGGAGTTCCCCGCTGTGAATGAGGTTTTTGTCGAGGATCTGAAACTCAAGGGCGAGCTGACGGGAAGCGACCTCTATCAATGGGAGCAGTATAAAGAGAGAAAAAACCCGAGTTCAAAGCGTTTGCCCGAGCTGATTTTTTGGGGAGCCGAAAACCCCGAGTCCTATCGGAACAATCTCAGCGAGTTTAGACAGCTCATGTTTAAACGCGAAGAAATTGACAGCCTTCTGAAGCCGTTTGAAAGTCTGCTGTCGATTGCTCAATCGCGTATTCTCAATCCTCAGCTGCGGGATTTTCTCAGGGACTCGGAGAGAACGGAGGTCCTTGCGCTATCGATACTCAGGCTGGCGCGTCAGACTCTTGGCATTGATCTCTCGGACCGCATCGAGCAGCTGCGCTTTCCAAATCTGACGCGGTTTGCCTATGTTCGAGAAATTGAACCCCTCCTGGATGCGGAACTTGCCCGCATGGACTGGAAAGCTTTGGAGAAGGATTTCCAGAAGCAGGGCATACCGGAAGATGTTTCAAAAAAATTCGGCGCCATGTTTTACGAAAAAGGTGAAACGGGAGTTTCTTTCCGGCAAATTGCCGAAGAAGTCTACCGCGAACCTGGAGCCTCGCAAATCCAGATCCGCGATTATCCTCATTTAGTTCAATGGGCGTCCTACCGGATTCTGAGCCAGGAAATTTCTTCTGCCGAATTCGTAGCGGAGCTCGAACTTCTGAAGAACGCTGTCGTCGGCAAGCTTGCCGTGAAAGATTCCGAAAAAGCGTTCACCCGCCTCCATGCGGATTTCTTGCTCTTCCGCAAGAAACTTCATCTGGAAATAACCCGTGATGAGCATGGAGCTATTCAATCTCAGGCGGAGAGTCAAAATTTTCCGGATCTTTCCAAGAGACTTTTCTCGCTGATCTCGAAGGACCGAGAACTTGAAGGGTTCGGACGGGATATTCAAAAAAATGCGGAAGCTATTCAGGATTTTTATGATCGCGCCGCCGATTTTTACCAGGGCGCGAAATTGCGTGATCAGGAAATGCTCGAGAATGCTCTGAGCCATTACAAAAACCTTCAGGGTCAGCGGGCTAATTCCGCCGGCGCCGGTCCCGGAGTCATCGTTCTTGTGACTGGCGGGTTTCATTCCGAGGGCATGACGCAGTATCTCAAAGACCGCGAAATACCTTATCTTGTGGTGGTGCCGAGAATTTCCAATCTCGGAGCCGAGGATCTTTACGCGAAGGTGATGCGGCTTGAAAACGCTGAGATGAAAAAGTACTTTGAGAATAACCCGCTTAACAAGCAGGAGTCCCTGGTTCTGAAAGGGATTCTGGAAAAAGCCTCGCCCGAACTCGTACAGCGTCATGGCGTCCCCCTCGAAGAGCTTGCGAACTGGATTGAAAAGGCCGTCCGCAGACACCCTGTATTATCAGAAAGGCTAGTGCCCCTTGTTTTGGGCAGTCAGGATAAGAAATTCGTCCGCATTTCCACAGCCCCCCCGAAGCAGGCCCCAGATCCCCGAAATCGGACGGTGAATGAAATATCCATACTCACTGCGGCCTCGCCTGAGAAGGGGGGGAGCTATCCCTATCTTGCTGGGCAAGCCCCGTTGACAACATTAGTCACGGTTGATGTGATTCCCGGCCTAGGCGGTGTCTTAGGATTCCAGCCGTCGATTTCCGCAATCACAGACGTTCTGAAGGGAGGCGTCGCTGCGCAATATGGGCCTATTGATCGGCAATTACTGCAGAACCTCAGTCGATTGCAAGTTGTCTTTAATCCCAAACCGGGTAAGTCGAAGCCTGGTCCGGTGAGGCGAGATGCCTCAACTCCAGCTCGCTTGCGCTCGGAACTACGCAGCGCAAACGATGAGTCCGGAAGAAAGGTTGGGGAGATTCTGCTCGAGTCGGGGAGTTTTGATGCAGAGACGGTGAAAGCCATTCTCAAAGATCATGACGTGATCCGTATTGGGGCAGATGTGCCGGACATTGTGGATTATGAGGAGTACAAGGGGCGTTTTGAAAAGCTGCTGGAGTTTGTGGGGAAAGCTCTCTCAGATAGGTCCGCCGAGGAAGATGCCGAGCCTCAACACAAGGTGATTGTCATGAGGACATGGAATCACGTAGGCAGTACGCAAATGTTCTTTCAATTACTGCAGAAATTCAACCCAGAAAATACTAGCGCTTCCGCCGTTACTCGTTCTGTAGACGTTGTTTACCAGCCTGATTTTTCTCATCGGGATGAGAGGGGGCAGTGGGTGGATGGACCGACTGTTTTCGGTCTGAGAAATTTTGGGCAATCTATGGCCCCGGAAGAGGCCGAGAGGCAGAAGAAAACCATCCAACTCCTAGAGACTTATTTTCCAGGTACCGATTTTCTAAGCGCCGCCAGCGCCGAAATGGCCAAGAACGATCTGCTTTTGTACTTGGCCGCCAAGCTGGCGCATTTCAATGATCTGGCCCGGGTGGCAGAGAGGTATGGTGCTGATCTGAGCGTCGTTGCTTATGGGGCAGGGCTCGATAAGCGAATCCTTACGCTATTTGCAAATCCGTCGCTGGGGTTCGGCGGGCGATTGGCCCAGTATTTGGAATGGCTCCGGGATGAAAGAATCGAAGAGGTCCTGCCTTTGCTTGAACAGAGCCCCTCATTTTTCACGGATAGTGAAAAGCAACAGTCAAAAAGCGCTAAGATTGACATTCTAAAAAAGCGCGTTGCGGACAGCGTCGCCATACTCCGTGAAATAGCCGAAAAGCCAGATTCAAACAAGACGGTTAAGGATATTCTTCAAAAACTTCCTGCATCCCTTCATTTTCTTTTTCAGCTTGAGACGATTCTGGAAATCAACAAGATGAATGTGAATGAGTTTTTTGAAAGAATTAAAACACATAGCGTAACGCTTCAGGGCAAGAGTGCAGCTATTGTCGGCGCGGCCTATCGTCAAGGAGAGAATGGCATTACAAAGTCCCCAGCAAAGCGTTTAATCCGGTCCCTCGTTGCTGCAGGGGTTCGTGAATTTTATGTGGTTGATCGTGACGCTCGTAATGCCTTAAAGGCTTGGTTAGACGAGGTGAGAAATAATTCCGAAGACTCGCTTTCTCAGATACTTGGCAAGAACCACGTGCGCTTTGTAGGTGTTGACGAGGGCACGCAGGAGCCCGATATTTACGAGGCTGCTGAGAAAGCAGATTTTATGGTGATTGCAACAGACTCAGAGCCGGCGCTTAAAAATCTCGATTTAAAACGCCTCAAAAACTCTTTGAAAGACAAAACTCTTTTTGATGGGATAAACCTTTTTGGATTGAGAGCGGACGGTAAAACGTCGTATTCACTGGAGGATTTCCGCACTTCCGGTATCCGTTATGTGAGCGTGGGGCGTCCGCCCCTCAACATCGATTCAAACTATGCTTTAAAGGACAGCCGCGTTCTTGGTGACGTTGCCGGCTATCAAAAATATCTTCTCTCTCTGGAGC
>VFQY01000091.1 GCA_018883425.1 Candidatus Omnitrophota bacterium
GAGCGGGTCTGCGCGGCTGCCGCCGCTGCGGGTTCACCGCGCCGGCGGATTTCCTCAAGCTGCTGATTAAAGAATCGGTACGCAGCTTCGACGTCTTTCTTGCTTCCGATGATTTTAAGCCTTTGATTGCGGGCCGAAACGCGCACCCGGAATTTTTTCTCGGCATGGCGCAGAGTTTCGTCGAGGGTTCCGTAAAGCGCAATCGCTTCGTCATTGGAATTGAGCGTCAGGGTCTTTTCCAAAGGTCGGCTCCTTTTATTGTTTAAGCGTGATTCCTAATTCCCGCAGCTGAAGAGGCGACACTTCGCCGGGAGCTTCGGTCATCAGGCAGGTTCCCTTCTGCGTTTTAGGAAAGGCAATCACCTCGCGGATCGAATCACGCTTGAGCAGAATCGCAGCAAAGCGGTCCAGCCCCATCGCGAGTCCGCCGTGAGGAGGCGCTCCGAAGGTCAAGGCCTTGAGTAAAAAACCGAATTTATTTTCCGCATCCTCCTTGGTGAGGCCGAGAACCGCAAAGAGTCTCTCCTGAACATCCTGCCGGTGGATTCGGATACTGCCTCCGCCGATTTCAGTGCCGTTCAAAACCAGGTCATAGGCACGGGCCTTGACCTTGAGCGGTTCTTTTTCGAGAAGTTCAAGGTCCTCGATGCGCGGGGAAGTGAAAGGATGGTGCATGGCGACATATCGCCGGCTCTCTTCATCCCAGTCGAGCAGAGGGAAATTTTTCACCCAAAGAATTTCGAATTTTTCCTGGTCGATAAGCCCGTAATGAGCGGCCAGATGACAGCGCAAAGCTCCCAGGGCCGCCGCTGAGACAGCGGGCGTGCTGGCGACCATGAAAAGGATGTCGCCGGGCCGCGCCTGAAACATCTCAATTAAGCGCGCAATCCGGCCGGCATCAAAAAACTTTGCGATCGGGGATTCGACCTGTCCGCCGTCCTGGACTTTCATCCAAGCCAGTCCTTTGGCGCCGTAGTTCTTGATCCATTCCGTCAGATCATCGAAAGTCTTGCGCGAGAATTCCTGACCGGCAGGCACAGAAAAGCACAGCCCCCGGATTTTGCCTCCGGAATCCAGCACGCTGTCGAAAACTTTAAAGCCGCTGTCCCGGAAAAGACCGCTCAGATCCTGAATCTCCAAACCGAATCGCAGATCAGGCTTGTCGGAGCCGTAACGGCTGATGGCCTCGTCATAGTCCATGGTGCGGAACGGGCGGGTCAGCTTCAGACCCAGGACTTTTTCAGCCACATCGGCGACCATGCCCTCGACCAGCTGCATCACATCGTCCTCATCGACAAAAGACATCTCGAGGTCGATCTGTGTGTGCTCGGGCTGGCGGTCACTGCGCAAATCCTCGTCTCGAAAGCACCGGGCAAGCTGGAAGTAACGGTCGTAACCGGCGACCATGAGCAGCTGTTTGAAAAGCTGCGGAGACTGCGGCAGCGCATAAAACGTGCCCTGATTCAGCCGCGAAGGCACTAGAAAATCGCGGGCTCCTTCCGGGGTGCTTTTCGTCAGGTAAGGGGTTTCAATCTCAAGAAACTCTTTCTTGTCGAGGTAGTCACGGACAATTTTACTCACGCGGTAGCGGAGGGTCAGCGCCTCAACCATCTCCTTGCGGCGCAGATCCAGGAACCGGTATTTCAGCCGAAGCTCCTCGTTCACCGAGGTCTCCCCCAGCTCAAAAGGCGGCGTGGGGCAGGCATTGAGAATATCCAGGCTGTCGGCAATCACCTCGATCTCACCGGTCGGAATTTTTTTATTATCCGTTCCCTGGGGTCTTTTCGCGACCCGTCCGCGCACCTGGACGACGAACTCCGTGCGGAGCGTTTCAGCGAGACGGTGCACCTCGGCATTGTGATCAGAATTGAAAACCACCTGCGTAACACCCCATCGGTCACGAAGGTCGATGAAGAGAAGATGGCCGTGGTCACGGCGCGTGTCCACCCATCCCACGAGCGTTACTTCCCGGTCAACCGACCGGCTGTTGAGCTGTCCGCAATTGGAGGTCCGCATCATACGAGTGTCTTTCCTTGTTGTTGGGTAAGATGATAAAAAAGTTCGCCGCGCTTTACTTCTTTCTGTTCGTTGAGATCCATGTTTTTGACCTGATAAAGACCTTCACGAAGTTCCTTTTCGCCGGCCATCACCACATAGCGCACCTCGGCCTTGGCCGCGCGCTTGAGCTGATCGCCCAGCTTCAGGGAGGGCTTGGCCATTTCAGGCAGGAACCCGAGACCTCGCAGACTCAGCGCCGCTTCTTCAAGATAAGCCGCCTCGGGACTGCCCGGTCCTTCACCTATCGGAATCAGGTAAACGCGGCAGTCTTTCATTTGTTCGGTCAGGGACGGCGTGTTCTTCTCCAGCACCATGAGCAGGCGTTCCATGCCGATACTAAATCCGGTGCAGGGAACAGAGGGTGCACCGATCTCGGCATAAAGGCGGTCGTAGCGTCCTCCTCCGGCAAGAGCGTCCTGAGCCCCCAGAGATGCGGAGGCCGCTTCGAAGACGACCCCGGTGTAGTAGTCCAGCCCCCGAACAAGTTTAGGATCCTGCTCAACCGTCATTCCGGCATCGCTGAGCTTTCCGATCAGCTCGAGAAAATGTCCGCTCGGAGGCGCGACGTCATTCCAGGGAAGAGCGTCCGCCAAAGCCTTCGTCCCGGGAACCTTGCTGTCAAAAATTCTCAGAACGTTTTTGTCGAGGCGGTAGAGGGAATCGGGATCGAGCTTCGCCTTATGAGATTCGAAGTAGTCGCGGATACGCGCGCGAACTTGAGCGCCGTTCTCGCCGTTGATCAGACTCAAGTCATTGATTCTAAACTTCAGACGGGAAATACCTACCGAGCGGAGAAACGCGTTAATCAGAAGGAGAATCGTCAGGTCGCCGCCCTGCGCCCCTTGCGAAGGGTCGCGGTCCGGAACATTCACAAGTTCCGCCCCGATTTGATGAAACTGCCGCTTACGGCCTGCCTGCGGCCGCTCCGCCCTGAACATCGGGCCTATATAAAAAAGCGCAAGGTTGGGCGACGTTTTCAGAAGCCCATGCTCAGCAACCGCACGGGCGACAGAGGCCGTCATCTCAGGGCGAAGCGTCATGTAGCGCTCGCCGCGGTCCTGGAAGGTGTACATTTCTTTATGAACAATGTCGGTGGTTTCACCGATGGCGCGGGAAAAAAGTTCCGTGGGTTCCAGCAGCGGCGTGCGAATTTCGCGAAAGCGCTTGGCGGAAAAAAGCGACCGGGCTTTTTCCTCAACCCATTGCCACTTTTCAACTTCACCCGGCAGAATATCCTCCATACCGGGAAACGCCTGATACTTGAAAGACATTCGGCTTCCTCGACGATGTTCAGCAAAAAATTAAGTGATGCTATCACAGGCTTTCCGGTCCCGCAATAAAGGCTTCGTCGGGCGGGCCCAGAGGAGAGATCACGCAGGCCGAAAAAAATTCGTCCCTTGCGGGCGCAGGCCTGCTCGGGACGATTCAGGGGAACACAGATCAGTCAAAAGAGAATGAAAGTCTAAAACTTTCTTTTCTTGGACGTGCGCTCTTTGCGGCGTCTTTTTTCGCTGGGCTTCTCGTAATGCTTGCGGGCTTTGAGAACCTTGAGGATGCCTTCGCGCTCGATCTTTTTCTTGAGCTTTTTCAGCGCTTTTTCGAGCGGTTCGTTATCGGTAATCTGGACTTTTAACACGCGCGTGGGACCTTTCGTTGCAAGTTGTCTTACGGGTTTAAGTTCGGGGTATTATATCGGAATCTTTTCCGAGGTCAAGCCGAGGTTATGTAAAGCCCCCGCCCTCGGGGGCACCCGGAATCCGATCTTTATGTTGGAGGGGCAGCTTTCTTAGGCTAAGATACCCCCCTCATGAACCAAGCTCTCGAGTCCCTTCTCCGAATCGTCTATCCCGCGGACTGCAGCCTTTGCTCAAAAACGCTGGAACTCACGGAAAACGCGCTTTGCCGGCACTGCGCCCTGACCCTCGAGAAAAAAAGGTTTCCGCTTCTAGAGTCCCTAGGGGAACATGACAAAACAGGGATTTGGGATGAAGCCTGGGCGCTTTTTCCCTACGAGGCTCCGGTCAAAAACCTGCTGAAAGCAGCCAAGCTCGGGGCTCGGCCCTGGATTCTCAAAGTTTTTGAGCCTGTGCTCAGCGATTTTTTTGAGGCCGTGCTCAGCAGTCTGTCCGTTTACGACGTCCTCGTCCCGATTCCTCAAGGCCGCCGTGCCTGGATCGAGCGCGGTTTCAACCCGGCCGAAAAAATCGCCTTCATGCTCGCCCGCCATGGAATTGCCTGCGCGCCCGATGTCCTTGTCAAAAGAGGCCGGGTTCTGTCTCAGCGTTCCCTGCGTAAAGAGGAAAGGCTTGCAAATCCCTGGGGAGCTTTTAAGATGATGCGTCCCGAAGCCGCGGCCGGACGGAGAGTGCTCGTCATCGATGACATCCTCACCACCGGCGCCACGGCCGAAGAGGCCTGCCGCCTCATTCGCGAGGCCGGCGCCGAAAAAATCGGCGTTCTGACGCTTGCCCGCACGCAGAGCGCGTCGCGGGTGACAACAACCCAAGGTGATCCTGCATGAAAGTTTTAGACCGATATTTGACCCGCGAGCTGTTGATGCCCGTGCTGTGCTGCGCCTTCACGCTGGTTCTCCTGGTCCTGGTGGCTGACCTTTTCGACAACATTGACGACTTCCTCACGAATAAAGTCCCCGTGCCGATCATGCTGAAGTATTACCTGGCGATGATGCCCCACGCTCTGAGTCAAATCCTTGCGTGGGCGACCTGGCTGGGCACCGTTTTTCTTCTGGTGAGTTTCGGGCTCAACAACGAAACCATGGCCATGAAGGCAGCGGGCCTGAAAGTGTCGTCGATCATGCGCCCGGTCCTTTTCATCGGTTTCTTGGCGGGCATTCTGGTTTTTGTCATCAACGACCGCGTTCTGCCCAGCGCCTTTAGAACGCTCACCGATATCCGAGATCAGTATGTGGAGAGAAAAATGGAAAGCGGTGAAAACAAAGCCTATGAGAACGTAGCCTACTTGTCCGGAGGCACGCGCCTTTATTACTTCCGCAAATTCATCCCAAGCACTTCCGTCGTGAAAGACGCCGTGATTCTTTGGCTCGATGACGAAAAAGGACGCTCACGGCAGAAGATGGTGGCTGAGCGGGGAAAATGGGACGGAGGGAAGTGGACTTTTGAGAATGTTCTGGACTACCAGATGGATTCTCAGGGCCGCATTATGGGCGAGCCCAAGACTTACGCGGTCAAGGATTATATGGACCTGGAGGTTCACCCTCGGGATCTGGTTTTAGCCGCGACCGACAGCACCTCGATGTCTTACCGCGAACTCAAGGCGACGGTCAAAAAACTCATCGAGAACGGGGTCAGTGTCGACTCTGAGAAAGTCGAACTTCAGCATCGGCTGGCTGCCCCCTGGGAGGGCCTTGTGATGATGCTGATCGCCATTCCGCTGCTGACGCCTACGCGCAACCGAAAGGCCATCGCAGGGAGCGTGCTGCTCTGCGTCGCTCTGGTGTTTGTCTATCACGTCACCTCGGCTGTCTGTCTGGCGCTCGGCAAGGCGGGAAAAATTTTTCCATTCCTCAGCGCGTGGGCCGCCAATATTCTTTTCTCAATCGGCGCTCTGCTCACGCTCGACAAAGCCAATCATTGAGACTCAGAAGTCCCGCCGGAAGAACTCTCTCCGAAAGAAATCGTCTTACCCCTGACTTCGGGAGGAGCCGGCATAGCGCTCAAACTCGCCGAAAGCGAGCGGAATCGATCTTCGAGCTCTTTCATGCGGTTCGCGCGGGCAAGGCGGGCTTGATCAACGGGATTTCCTGAAAAATCATTCTCGCCGGAGGGGGCTTCCAGGCCGCCCGAATCATCCTCTTCGTGCTGATAAAAAACAAAGTCACCCGCCTCCTGCTCGGCGTTCACGCGATGCGGGAGAAGAACCATCAGAAGGACTGCGGCGGCAGCACTAAATCTTCGTGCCATCAGGGATCACGGCAGCCTTGGGAATGATGACAATGCCGTCACGGATGTGGTAATTCGGTCCGTCCTCTTCCTGAACATTTTTACGGTTCGTAATCGTGACATTGTTGCCGATCCGAACGTTTTTATCGATGATGCAGTTCTGAATCCGGCAGTTCTGTCCGATGCCGAGAGCTTGTTTCATCCCGCCGTTTCCGTGCTCATAAAAATCATTTCCCATGAGAACGCTGCGCCGGACCAGACTGCCGGTGCGGATAATCGAACGGACTCCAATGACGGCTTCTTCGAGATGCGCACCCTCGATCAGACTGCCCTCGCCCAAAAGAACCCGGTCCAGCTGGGCCGCAAAAGTCCTGGTCGGCGGCAGAAACCGGGCACGGGTAAAAATCCTGTCTTTGGGAGACATGAAGTCAAAAGGCGGATGCTTCTGAGTGAGCTCAAGACTGGCCTCAAAAAAAGCCCCGATCGTCCCGATATCCCGCCAGTAGCCGTTGAAGACATAGCCGAAAGCCTTGTATTTTCCGATCGCCTTGGGGATGATCTCTTTGCCGAAGTCGGTTTCTTTGCCCGCCAGCAAATCAATGAGCACCTGCGTTTTGAAGACATACACCCCCATCGACGCGAGATACTGTTCCTTCTTGCCCTTCACCCCGAAGATGTCCCGGATATTCTGCGGAATAACGAAGGGCGCTATCTTGTCATGCGCCGAGGGTTTTTCCAGGAAAGTCTTGATTTTGGCATCCGAGGAAATCTGCATGATGCCGAACCCGCTCACCTCTTTTTTCGTGACGGGAACCGTCGAAATCGTGACATCCGCGCCCCGCTTTTCATGAAAGTCGAGAAGCCCCGTGTAGTCCATCCGGTAAAGATGATCGCCCGAGAGGATCAGCACGTAATCGCTCTTATCGAGGTGATAGTGCGGCAGATGCTTCCGCACCGCATCCGCCGTTCCTTGAAACCAGTCGAGACTCGCGGGCGTCTGCTCCGCGGCCAGCAGCTCGATACTCGTTTCATTGAAGGGCTCGTAGGGATAGGTTCGGTGAATGTGGCGATGCAAAGATACCGAATTGAATTGCGTGAGGACATAAATGCGCCTGAGGCCGGAGTTCAGGGAATTCGAGATCGGCACGTCCACAAGGCGGTATTTGGAACCGATCGGCACTGCAGGCTTCGACCGGTACCCCGTGAGAGGAAAAAGACGTTTGCCTTGACCGCCGCCCAAAATAATCGCCGTGACACGCTTGCTCATCGATGCTCGCCTTCCGTTGATTTTTTGATCATGATCCGCCCGCCGCTCAGCCGCGGGAATCGAATTGAATCCGAGGGGTTCGTCTCTTAACTGCGGCCTTTTTGAAGATCCGACCAGAGAACCTTACGAAATGTATCGTTCTCATCCATCAAAAGCTCAAGCTTACGCCTGAGTTTTTTTATGAAAACCGCGTTTTGAGGATACTTTTCTTTATTGAGCAAAAGGTCGAGACGAAGCAGGTAGTCGTGGGCCATCCTGCTGTTCCGGCGAATCTGAGCCCTGAGAATCTCGGTTTCTTTCTCCGTAAGACGCGGGGACTGTTCATCGAGCGGAGGCGTGACGGGGCGGGTCGGTATTTCCGTTCCGTAGTGAAAAATCATAACGAGCTCCTCGCCAGAAGGCTTTCGAGATTGGACAGAAACTCTGTCTTGAAGTAGACGCGGTCACAGCCTGCCCGCTGAGCTTCTTCCTTAACTTTTGATTTAGCTTGTGAAACGAATCCAAAAACAGGAACGCGCGCAAAGGCTCCGCGGGCTTTACGCATCTGAAGAAGCGCGAAGGCCTGAGCCTCGCAGCCGTCGAAATCCAGAAGCAGGAGCGCGATTTTGTCTGAATCGGCGTGATCAAGAAGAGACTCGGGACGGCTTGAATTGTGAACGCTTAAACCGCAGGCTTTCGCGGCTTTGGCAATGCGGGAAGCGACGGGAACGGCAGCGACAAGACTCAGCACCAATCCGGCAGGCGCGCCCGCGCCTCCGCCCCAGAGACCGTCGTAACCTCGATCCGGAGCAAAGTGTACCCCGGCGAAGTATTCAGCCGAAATCTTGTTCTGAAACCCAACAGCCCGAACCCAACAAGGCTCCATGATTTCCTCCAAAAGCCTGAACTTATTTCCGGGGGATGCTGAGAAAGACTAACTTGTTTCACCCGATGAATCAAGCGTTTGCTGGTTCCGCTTTCGCAGGACGTCAGTCTTCGCGCGCGCATCCTGAGCCAGATCGTCCGGAAACCGGACTTGCATCAGTTTTTTTTCAGCTTCAGCAAAACTGCCTGCCTGAATGAGCGCAAGCCCCTCATCGTAGAGCTTCTGCTGTTCCTGCCGCCGATCCTGCTGAAGGGTGGCAAGCACGGCTCGCTTGGCTCGTAAATCCTCGGAGATCGGTACCAAATTGCCGATAGGGGGCGTGGGCGGCGTCAAGAGATCCATGAGCGTGACGGAAATATCGCTGTCGATTCGGCGCACGACTTCAGGGTACGGCGGGGCCGAACTGTCCGGGGTCACGGAATTCTCAAATCCTCGGATCTTTTCCAGAAGGGCCGCCGAAGCCTCATCGGCCTCCTTCCAAGATTTCTTTTCCAACCGCGAGCGAACGGCCTGATAGTCCCGGCTGATTTCTTCCTCGCGTGAGCGAAGCTGAGCTTCGACGATCATGGTATTCAGCGCGCCTATTTTAGAGAGCGTGTCGTTGATGAAGGGTCTGAGCATCGTCAGCGC
>VFQY01000013.1 GCA_018883425.1 Candidatus Omnitrophota bacterium
AAGGAGTCCTGAGCGTATGGATTCAGTGCGTATCCCCGAAATGACGAGCTTCAACGGAAGACGCGCGCCGTGAAAGGCCTCAATCAGACGCGCCGCATTTTTCCAAGGGCTTTCACCGCCCGCATTAAAAATATAGGGACCGCCGATGCCGTAGCGGGCACCGAGCTTTTCAAGAATCTCCCCTGATTCCTGAACTCGGAATTCAGACCCTATACCGTTAGGTATGACCCTTATTTTGGATTCAGGAATGGCCATCCGTGAACGGATCCGTTGTCCTGAAACTTGGGAAACCGTAACGATCTTTGCGGCACGCCGGGCGATTGCAGGCTGGATTTTGCGGTAATAAAGTCGGTCTTGCCAGCAGCGATGCTGCATCTCCTGAAGGGTCGTGTCATGAACCGTGATGATTCTGGGCACCCTCAAAAAAGGAGGCGCTGTATTCGCCGGTGAATGAAAGAGGTCCAGCGCGTCACGCCGTATTGCCGCCGGCAGGGCAGCAAACTCCCAAAGATGGTATCGGTCCCCCTTGGAAATCCGTACCGGGCGAATTTGAACTCTTGGGTCGACGGGGCCGCGCTCCAGCGTCTCTTGCCGCGGATCATAATACAGAACGTAGCGCGTATCCTGATCCAGCCGAAGAAGTTCCCGGATCAGATTCTGCAGATAGACGCCGATCCCCTTAAGAACGGGCGAAAACAAAGTACGCGCATCAATGCCTACTCTCACCGTTCGTTTCTCCTTGGGTGCGGCTGCACCCTTAAATTCGATCGCATAAAAGGTTTCTCGAAAACCTGCGACCAGGCAAAACAGATGAGAACAATCGACGGAATAATGAGTAGACAGTCGGTCGCCAGCGCCGGCAGAGGTGACCATGAGAACATCACGGTGGTCACCCAATCATCCAGCGGCACATGGAGTAGGTAGAGACTGTACGCGAAGCCCCCTACCCAAGACCCCGCCCGGAGAATGGGATTTGCCGAGATAACATCATCTTTTGACCTAAGCCCCATGAGAACAAAGAAAACGCCCATCAGGAACAGCCCTTCATCAAGCCTCATCTTCAAACTCACAAAGGTCCCGATGGCAACGGCACCGGCGCTGCACAGCAAAGGATACCCCGGGGAATAAAACTGCAGCACGCCGAGAAAAAAAAACCCCCAACAAGGTAAAAAAAACCCTCGCGGCAAACTTCCCTCCGGCAGAAAGAAAGCGCAGGCCCAGGCCGCTGTGACGATGCATAAGCTCAGAAAATACCTGGAGCGGTTCAGAAGCGCCAGAAAAATCACCGCATACATCTGGACAAGAACCGCAACGAACCATAGCACCCCGTTGATCGGAAGAAACGCGCGGTTTAATCCCCCCTCTGCCGGATAGAACACTCGAGCCAATGTGATGAGGCTCAGCCAATCAAGCACTCCGTAGCTGTAGAAAAAACTGTCGGATCTCCCCTCCAGAACCAGCACGGCCGCCTGCATGGCGAGGGGCAGAATGAAGCCCGCGAAGACGAGGCTGAAAAACAAAGGTCCGTAGATCCTTTTCAAACGGTCTTTAAAAAAATCCCAGGGACTCTTTTCTCCCATCAAAACCCGCTGTGCTGCTGCCGACAAGGCGAACCCGCTTACTAAAAAGAACACGGGCACTCCAAGCCTGCCCAGCTTCACAAGCGCCGTAAAAAAAGGAATCATGCCGGCAGTCCTGTCGTTGAGCAAATGAAAACAGACGATCCAGAGTATCGCCGCTCCGCGGACCGCATCCAAACATCGGAACCGGGACCCCGCAGAATACCGGCCGATGGCAACTGGACCGAAGCTTGCGCCTGAAGCAGATCTCTTCGCAACATCCGTACGAGGATCACCGGGCGGATTCATGGTTTGAGAGGCAGCACCGACGGCCGGCCGCGGTTGAGTGGCTTGCGCTGGATGCAATCAGCTAGACAGTAGAAAATGGCGCCCAGATAAAAATATCGCTGAAGCCCCAGCCAAACAGATTGACGCACATCACCCTTTATGAGTTCATAGGCCGATTGCAGGGTCAGAAGAAAAACATATCGAACCATCCAAAGAGGAACCCTCAAGAAAGTTTTTCCCTGCTGCTCCTCTTGAACGCCGAACGCGATCGCTCG
Organism: Candidatus Omnitrophota bacterium; assembly: GCA_018883425.1. Classification (GTDB taxonomy): domain Bacteria; phylum Omnitrophota; class Omnitrophia; order Omnitrophales; family Aquincolibacteriaceae; genus ZLKRG04. The sequence goes on from VFQY01000013.1 coordinate 2,123, forward strand.
TCCCTGATTCCAGAAACGGCGCTTAAATGCTTTTTTCGTCCAGCGGCTAAAATCTACCCGGTTATAAACTTTGAGGTCCTGCAGATACCAAAGCCGAAAACCGGCTTTCATAGCCCGCAAAAAAAGATCAGCGTCCTCAGAATTTCCGAGTCTGTTGATGTCGTAGCCGCCAAGAGTTTCAAAAACTTTCCGTCGGTAAGCACAGTTAGGCCCGATCAGGGTTTCCGTCATCCTTGTAATCCTGTGTCTTTCGGGTCCGTGGTCCACGATGCCGGCCTGCCGCTCAAGCTCGGGACCGAACCAGGCGGGCTTTATACCGGTATAGTCCGCTATCACGGGCCCTCCGATGCCGTCCGCGCCGTAACTTTGAAAAGCCTGCCACAGAGTCAGAAGCCAAGACTCATCCATGCGGCAGTCATCATCGGTAAAAACAAGAATTTCTGCCGTTGCCGACGCAATGGCTGTATTGAGCGCATACGACTTTCCTTGCCTTGGTTCGAAAATGCCTCGAAGCGGTACAGGGAAACCCGCACGTCTGACTTCCACGGCCGCAGAGGTTCCGTCGTTGGAATTGTTATCCGCGACCACGACCTCAAATTGAAAAAGTCCCCGGGCGTCCTGACGCGCCAAGTGATCGAGCGTGAGCATCAAATCCTCACGCCGGTTGTAGGTTGCAAGGATGACCGTCATGTCCATCATGGTTTCACAGGCCCTTTGAGCTGACGGCGCGCCGGGAGACTTTTGAGTATGATACGAACGGGCTCAGTGACAAACTTGAGAATCACTTTGAGGACTCCCCAGACGATGACGGCGTAAGGCTTAAATAAAGAGCGGCATCGGGACCATCGTCCTGAGGAATCACCCAGGAAGTAGGTCCCTAAATCGGGCGAAAGATACAGCGCCCGGATCAGAAGAATCAATCCCCGGATATCGGCTCTGCGCCGGAGCATGGTCACTCCATACAAGTAACAGAAGGCTTGAGACTTCTTAAAAACAAGGCGGGGTTCGGTCAAATCAACTTGATAAGCCCGAAAGATCTTTTCATAAAAACGCCAGTACCCTTCGTAGGTCTTCTCCAGGTCGCGCGTGGTTTTGTGCAGGTGGTCCCGGTGCTCGGCCAAGACCTGATCGAGACAAGCTATTTCATAACGCGAAGCGATTCGCAGCCACAAATCCCAATCCTCGGCGATGGGCAGCGATGAGTCAAAACATCCCGTTTCTTCAAAGCAATTGCGCCGCACCATCACCGTGCTCGTCGGTACGTTGTTCTCACCGTTGAGGAGTTCAAGGAACCCGCTCGGGAAAGTGGGCGGACAGAGGCGCTGAGAGTGCTGGCTTCCAAGTTCATAACGGGCCAATCGGGTGGCCAGCAATCCCGTGCGGGGATTCTGATTCATGAAATCGACCTGAAGGGCCAGCTTATCGGGCCTCCAGGTATCATCCGAATCAAGAAAAGCGACATAGGTGCCTTGAGCCTCCCGAATACCGGCATTTCGTGCCGCGGAGATCCCCGCGTTCGGCTGCGTGAAATATCGCACCCGATCTCCCCACCTGGAAAGCACGGCTTCCTTTGTGCCATCTGTCGATCCATCGTCAATCACGATGAGCTCGTAGTCGCGGAACGTCTGGGCAAAAACACTTTCCAAGGCCTCCTGAAGAAGGCCTTTGCGGTTGTAAGTCGGAATGATCACGCTGACGCACGGCATCGTTTAGATCCTCTTAAAGACACAAAGTGAGCTCGCCCAACACTCAGGCATAGCATGGATGAGACACTCGCCCAGTGTATTGGCCGCATACCGGAGCTGCATTTCGGAGGCCACCTTTTCTGCTTTCGTAACAGGCCCTACACGGGCGCGCAGCGTCCGAAGAAGCGCAGAAAGAGCGTCCCGCCAAACCCAGAGCGGAGCGCCGGTGATGGTGTGACGAAAGCGTCTCTTGAGCTGATGACCGGCGGTCTTGCCTATCGCAGAGAACCAGCGCCTCATATAGGCCTGCGTCAGCCGCTCGGGTTCGACGCGGTGGTAAATCACGGCATCTGGCTCATAAAAAATACTTTCGTTCAAGTCCTGAGCACGGTCGAAAAATTCCTTATCCTCACCGCCGACCAGAGAGCCGCCCTTGCGCCCCAGATCCTCACGAAAGCCGCCGATGCGAGCAAACAATCCCCGCCGACACGCGAGGGCCGCAGTGATCAGGTATTGTCCGGGACGAAATACGTTCGTGCGCACCAGGCCGAAATCCTGACCGATGAGAGGCCCGCCTACTTCTTCAGAAAACCAATCAGGCACCGGACATTCCCATTTCCTGAGAATTCGGCAGCCCGCCATCACAGCGTCGGTCTCCGCGAAGAGTTTCAGCATGGACGTGAGCCACTGAGGATCCGCCAAGATATCATCGTCGAAAAAACAGATCAAATCCCCTTTTGCTTCATGAATACCGGCATTACGCGCGTAAGAAACCCCTTGCTGAGGCTCAAAAACATACCGCACAGGAATAGCCTTTTGACGGCTATGTTTCTCGACGGTTTCTGCCGTAGCGTCACTGGAGGAATTGTCTACGACGATTATCTCGGCGCTTAAACTTTCAGGGATCATCATCTCCAGCAAAGATCGAAGCGTCTCATCCAAAATCGAGCATCGGTTGTAAGTACAAACAACAAGAGAAACAGACGTCATCATGAAGCCTGCACTTTCAAGACGGCTTTCTTACAATCGAGTCCCAGCAATGCCAAAGTCTTCCCTGTCATCGCCTGAACCGTGAAAAGACGAAGAACCTTTTCCCGGGCTCTTATACCCATGGCCCTGATCTCATTCTGGGTCAGATGCGCCATTCTGACCAGTGCCGTGCCAAGCTCTTCAGGATCTCCGGGCCTGACGACATAACCGCAGGAGCTATCGACGACTTCTTTCACGCCCCCGACGTCTGTGGCGATGACCGCTTTGCCCGCGGCCATCGCCTCTAGCAGGACGAAAGGAACGCCCTCATTATAGGATGGAAGCACGGTGAATCGGCAATAGGCAGCCAGGGCAGGAATGTCTGCGCGAAATCCTATGAACTTCACTCTCTCCTGAAGCCGAAGGGTCCGAACCTTCGCCTTCAACTGTTCCTCAATCGGCCCCTCTCCGGCTAGAAGAAAAATGCAAGACTCCAGCCGGCTTTCATGCTGATTCAGAGCCTGCAGAAGAATCTCATGCCCCTTGACCGGGTGAAAACGAGCCGGAACGAGAATGGGCTGAGTCCCGGGAGGCAGATCGAACTCCTGATCGTAAAGCGCACCGGAAACCTCGCAGCTTGAAGCATCAGGATCCACTCCGTTGTAGATCACTTGGATTCGGCGGGAGGAAAAACCATAATGACGGATGAGCGAGCTCTTCATCACTTCCGAGAGGGCGAGAACGGGAAATCTCGCACGCAGAACCAGCTGCGTCAAAAACCGCTCAACAGGACGTAAACGGCGAGGCTCATCAAACAGGTGAATGATCATCGCCTTACGCTTGATTCCCGTTAGAGCTGCCGCCGCGCATACATGCGGCAGCGTTGGGAAGGTTCCTAAACTCAGAAAAAGAACATCCAGTTTCTGTGCCGCGAAAAAATTTCTGAGCGTGAAAGTTAATTTCAAATAGTACAGTACGAGCTTCAGCTGACCTATCCAACCGGCAGGCGTTCTTGCGGCCGGCCGGGGCGATGAATCAGCAGAGGTTTGAAGCGGGGTGCCTGGCCCCAAGGCACGGCCTTCAGAACCGCCGGGTACCGGAAGAGCTTCTTCATTCAGGGGAAAAATCTTAGCCCCGAGAGCTTCGATCCGCGAAACGAAGCGCGCTCGGTCCTCGCTCTCAGGACAATAAAGAAAAACGGTGACGTCCGCCGAATCGAATTCCAGACCGCTGAGTAAACTTTCGACATAACGGCCGTTGCCCCCAAGACCTTTCCCGTAGAGAAATATGCCCGCTTTTTTTTTGGAAATCGCTCCGGCCTTTCGCTTTTGCTTAAGGAAAAGTCCTCGGAACCAAGCACGGAGAAGCGCGCCATAGGGGCGCAGGGCGTGGTAGAGGGGCAGATCCAATCGTCCCCATCGGATTGAAAGACCGATAAGGGGATCAGCTCCAAGAGCCGTGCGAAGAAGCTGCGCACCCCTCGTGGGGTCCCCTTTTTCAATCGCCTCTACCGCCTGACCGCACAGACTGACGTTGCGCCTCTTGATCGCCTCGCTGAACTGAGCCGCATCCCCCGGTGCATCGCGCCTCGCAGCTCGCAAAATCCCGAGCACTTCACGGTGGGTACCCACCAGGCTGTGATGCGACATGTTTCCGGCATGAACGTGATAAGAAACCAGGGCATCCTCAAGCGAGAAGAGACGAGCGGCCCGCACTACTTTCATGTAAAACTGATAATCGTGCGCATAGCGGCAGGATTCGTCGAATAAGCCGATTTTATGGTGCAGTTCGCGCCGCACCAAGATGCAGGAGGGAGAATAAATAACGGACCCCTGACGGAGAAGCACTTCCAAAGTGACCTCCCCATGCCAGTCCGTGGTTTTGGTGCGGCAGAGCTCACCCTTCTCGTTAATCATTTTAACCGCGCATCCGACAGCCCCCGCATCGTGAACCTTTTGAAGAAACTTTACCTGGACCTCGAGTTTTGAAGGTTCCCATTCGTCATCATCATCAAGATGCGCGATAAATTCTCCAAGAGCGTGCGCAATTCCAATATTTCGGGCCTTTGGCAGCGAAGGGACTGGCTCGTAAAAATAGCGGATCCGCATGCCGCGCTCTTGAAATCGCGCCGCAATTTTTTCAGCTTCAGGCGGACAACCGTTCTCGACCACGATCACTTCAAAATTTAAAAAAGTCTGTTTTTCGAGGCTGACGAGAGCCCTCTCGAGAAGTGCGGGCCTCTTATGCGTGGGAACGATCACGCTCACCCGCGGGCTGGCGGCTGTAACATCCGGCTGGTCCCTGAGAACCCCGGGCTCGGACTTGCGGGATGATGCAGAACTGTCAGATAAGGACATCGCTCAGACTCCAGCCTTACCCGATAAGGTCTTGCCTTCAGAGCGGAAAATAAGCCGGATGATTTCGAAAAAATCCTGACGGTGAAAGCACCAAAGAGAAGCGGCATAGGCCGAACCTCCGACCGCCGCGCCGAACAAAAGTCTGAGCAGAGGCGAATTCTCAAGCCGGCCTGAAGCCGTAGATCCCGCAAACCAGCCGCCAAGAACCAGCCCAACGGCCATACACGCCGAGGCAGAGGCTGCGGGCAGGATAGCTGTGACAAACTCGCTCCATCTGAAAGGCACACTCTTTTTGACCAGGGCAGCATTCATGGGCAGCAGAATCAAATTCACAGCAAGGTCCGAACAGACGGCTCCCATCAATCCCCCCGCCCTCGTCATGACAATGAGAAGCGGGATGCGCAGAGCCAATCCCGCGAGCGTGACATGCAGAGCGTATTTCGGCCTGCCGCAGGCCATGAATACAGGTCCCGCGCCGCAGCTGATCGAAGCGAGAAGCTGAACAGCGCAAGCTGCCTGCATGACCGGCACAATGAGCAGCCATTTTTCCCCGTAAAGCGTAAGAACAAGATCATGCGCCAACAGCGCCAGCGCTGCACAAAAAGGAACCGTAAAGTAGCAAATGTATTTAAGAACTTTAAGGTAGATGCGCTTGAGCTCGGACGGATCGTCCTGCACCGACGCGTAGGCTGGAAAAAGGACTCTCAAAATCAAGTAAGTGAAATGGGTGTTGATGAAGCTCGCAACGTTATTGGCCAGGGCCAAATAGCCGACCTTCGTGGTATCCAGCATTCTTCCGACCGCGATGGCGTTTAAATTTTCGGTAAGGAATCTCGCGATGCCGCCAGCCATAAGAACGCTGCCGTAGCTCCAAAAATCCCTGGCAACAGATTTGCTGAAAATAAACTTTAACCTGAATCCCGAACACTTCCAGCTCAGCACATCCATGACAGCTGTTTTAATGAGATAGGCCCACACCAAACTCCAGATACTAGGAGAAATCAGCGCGAACCCGACCGCAGCCGCGCTATTGACGCACCCTCCGGCCAGCTGAATCAGAGAAATCGTGCGAAACCGCATCTGCCGGGTCAACAAAGCGGAAGGAACCTTGCCGAATCCGTTGATGACGAAAACAAGCGCGAGAGCCTGAATCACCGATTGCGCTTCGGGGTTCTTAAAAAAAGCAGCGGCAAGAGGTGCGGCCGCGAGACAGAAAATCCCCATCAGGAAACCCGAAACCATGACCAGCCAAAATGCCGTACTGCGGACTTCCTCAGAATCCTCTTTGCGCTGTATGAGTCCGGCATCGATCCCGAAGCTTTTGAAGAGCGACAGGCCGTCGATCGCCACAAACGCAAGCGCGAAAAGGCCGAAGACGGAAGGATCCAGAATCCTGGCCAAAAACGCGAAAGTGACAACCGAAAGCCCCTTGGCGGCAACCTGCAGAACAATCTGCCATTTAAAACCGCTCACCGTCTTTTTTTTCAGACTCACAAGCACCCTCGTCCGGACATTTTAAAAAGAATACCCGAAGCGCACCGCATCCTCGGCGTATCGATCGGCGGCTAGCGCCCGGATTTTTTCGGAATAATAATCTCGATAGGATCCGCCCCGGTTCGAGGTGTTAACCCGATCCAGCTGATACTCTTTGATCCCTATTTTTCGGCAAACGTATTCCATGTCGGCCGCCAGATTTTCGAACCTGCCGACATAATCAGGCTGGAGCAAACCGAAGCGCGTCCGAAGCATACCGCACTGCGACTTAAAATGAGCTTCAGACTCGGAATCCGGAATGCTGCACACCGCATGAACAAATTCCTCAAAACTCATTCCAGCGCGGAAAACACCGTATTTTTTCCAAAGCCTGAAAATACCGTTTTCGTACTCGCCCTGGGTGTATTCGGGATCCTTGAGGATTTTATTAGCATAACAAGAGACGAGTCTGTCCCAGGGATTGCGGGCAAAAGCGAACTTGAAGTAGCTGGAGCATCGTTTCAGCTTCCAGAGCTGGATCGTCGGGTAGCGAAGCTCATGAATCGAGCCTGTGAGATCGAGTCTTAGTTCGCGGGCGATAACTTTCTTAACGGCAGAACACGCAACCTTGGGAAAAGGAAAATAGACTGCGCGGCATCCGTGCAGAACGATATTACGGTAGAGGTGGTGATCAAAGACTCCGTCAAGAGTCCCCAGCCAATGTCTCTCATAGAGTTTTCTCATTTGTTCTCTAAACATCATGCTTTATACCGTCCGCGCCATTCTGGATTCTCCAGGAACATTTCCTTTTATTGAAGTCTGATATTTCGCAAGTCCCGACATCGATTTCTGCGCGTCTCCCAAAACGGCTCTCTTAAGATCCGCGCACGCACTCTCTTCGTTCCGCGATCACATCAGAATCGATATTTCTGAAAGCGGGAATTTCTCGCGAGCACTGCAGCTCTGCTCAGGGCAGATCCTTCGTGTGACGATCAGGTTGCATCGACGCGGCTGGAGGGACGGAACCTTCAAGGCACCCCGCGGCTTCCCTTTCTCTTGGGCCGAACTCAAGGGCACCTAAAGGGCATGAACGCCGCTCACACTCCTTCAGCACCTGCGGCGGTCTCAGGCGATTTTCCGGGAAATACCTCCCGCTCATTGTCTGTCCCGCTGCGTGAAATTAAAAATCGTTCATGCGCCAAAAGCCCCGACAAAAGAAGCATCAAGCCCGACATTTTCAAGCACCCGTTCAGCACAAACTTAATTTCTGCAAAGACCCTTTGGCGATTCCCGTCATAAGCGCCCGCAAGCATCACGGCCGTTCCAACGGCGCCGATGAGATAGATGAGCGTCCCCCAAAAAATAGGCTGACGGCATGCATAGGAACCTCTCAGGGATTCGAGCAGTATCCAACCGCCGGACAAAGCGGCAACAGCAATCATGAACAGGATCCCGGCCCAAACCTTCCCGAAAGATCCAGGTGAATCGACCCCATAGGCCACGGTGCTCGGGGCAAAAGACATCACTTGGGAAAGGGCGAGAAAAGCGAAAAAAACCGTCATCGCGCGCCAAACGAATCTGTCACGCCTGCCTTCACTGAGCGATGAAATTCTGAGACTCGCAAAGATGCAGGCCATAAACACTGCCGCGCCGAATCCTTGAGATAAGTCCTGCTGATGCCGTACGAGCGCGAGGGAATTCTGAAGGTCAGCCTTTCCGAGCATGAAAGCACCTGCCTGAAAAACCGTGATCATCCCTGCGATCGCCATGAAGAAAGCCATGCGGTCTATTCCCGCGGGGCAAGCCTTCGGGCCTCGGGGGACGGCATCCGGATCTGTCTCCATGAGGTGCTCCGCGCCCTAAAGCTGAATAATCTTTTCCGAATGAATACCCCGGAAAGCATTGCGGGTATCCAGGATCACCGGAAACTGGCGGCATAAGGCTTGACGGTCAAATTTATCGTGATCCGTCAGGAGAATGGCAATGTCTGCGCCGATCGAACTGTCGGCGGGATCCACGGATTCATAGGTCCGCTGATGAGCTCTAAAAACAGGGGCATACGGGTCCGAATACGTCACGACAGCCCCGAGCTTCTCCAGCAGCTCGACCACTTCAGCCGCCGGCGACTCGCGGCAGTCTGATACATTTTTTTTGTAGGTCACACCCAAAAGGTGAACCCGCGCCCCTTTAACGGCTTTGGCGTGTTCATTCAGGATTTCCTGCGCTTTCCGGACGACGAATTCGGGCATTTGGGAATTGATTTCGCTCGCAAGCTCGATGAAACGCGGAGCAAAACCGTGACTGCGTGCGGTCCAAGCAAGATAGTGCGGATCAATCGGAATGCAGTGCCCGCCCAGCCCTGGACCGGGATAGAATGGCATGAACCCAAAAGGCTTGGTTGCCGCGGCATCGACAATCTCCCACACATTCACCCCTAATTTTGCACTCATCTGACAAAGCTCATTGATGAGGCCGATGTTGACGCTGCGGAATGTATTTTCGAGCAGCTTCACCATTTCGGCCGCCTTGGGCGAGGAAACTGGGTGGACGTGATCGATGGCCAATTTATAAAAGGCTTGCGCCAACCCCGTGCAGGCCTGCGTAACACCGCCCACGACCTTGGGAATGTTCTTCGTACCAAACTTGGCATTACCCGGATCGACACGCTCAGGTGAAAAGGCCAGGAAGAAATCCTCTCCGACTTTGAGCCCCTTAGCCTCCAACATTGGCTGGATCACTTCTTCGGTCGTTCCGGGATAGGTCGTACTTTCAAGAATGATCAGCATCCCGGGGTGAACATAATCGGCAATGTGCTTTGCCGCTGAGACAATATAAGTCATGTCAGGATCTTTGGATTTACCCAGAGGCGTCGGCACGCAGATGTTCACGGTATCCAGATCCTTGAGCACGCTGAAATCGGCGGTAGCCTTCAGTTTACCGCTTTCGACGAGATCCGCGACGTCCCGGTCAGGGACATCCAGGATATAGGATTTACCCTGATTGAGCGCTTTGACTTTATCACGGTCGACATCGATGCCTACGACCTGAATTCCGACTTTTGCGAACTCAACAGCCAGAGGAAGACCGACATAGCCTAATCCGATAACGCCAGCCTTGAGAGTTTTACGGTTCATCTTTTGCTCGAGAGAGCTTCGGGAATCTTTCACGATTGCGGTCATAAAGCCACCTCCTCTATCAAGTATGAATCACTCAAAACAGGTCACCCGCGCCTCGGCCCCGCGATTTGGGGATGACATCATTAAAGCCGTTCACATCAGGGCAATGCACTCTTGAACCTCTATTCAACGGTGACACTCTTGGCCAGATTTCGCGGCTGATCCACATCCGTACCTCGAAGCACTGCAACGTAATAGGCAAGATACTGAAGAGGGAGAACCGTCAGAAGCGGCGATAAAGCTTCATCGCACTTCGGTACGTAAAGAACCTCCTCAGCATGTGCCTTGATCGCTTCATCACCGTCCGAGGCAAGGGCAATCACTCGGCCCTTTCTGGCCCTTACTTCCTGTATATTCGAAACCATTTTTTCGTAAACAACCGATTCAGTAACGATGCACACCACCGGCATTTTTTCATCGATCAGAGCGATGGGCCCGTGCTTCATCTCGCCGGCAGGGTGCCCCGTGGCATGGATATAAGCTATTTCCTTAATCTTGAGTGCACCTTCATAGGCGTTGGGATAATTAATACCTCGCCCAAGGAACAGAAAATCGCGCGCTTCGTAGAATTTTTGGGCGGTGTGCCGCACGAGTTCCTTGCGGCCGATGACGGTCTGCATTTTTTCGGGAAGTCTGCGGAATTCCTCTTTGAGTTCCGAGCATCGCGCCTCGCTCAGACGCCCTCGGACTTTTCCCCAGAAAAGGCTAAGGGCAAACAGCACACCGATTTGAGCGGTATAAGCTTTCGTCGAGGCTACGCCGATTTCCGGGCCGGCATGTGTAAAGATAACCCCGTCGGATTCCCGGGCGATCGTACTGCCGAGTACGTTGCAGACGGCGAGCGTTTTGAAACCCTTTTCTTTCCCCTGCCTCAAGCCCATCAGGGTATCGATCGTTTCGCCCGATTGAGTTATCGAAAGGACCTGCGTGTTCTTTTGCGGCAGGAGACCTCGGTAGCGGAATTCAGAGGAAACATCGACCTCCGTTGGGATCCCGGCTAGATTTTCGAAGAGGAATTTTGCCGTGAGTGCGGCGTGCCAGGAAGTGCCGCAAGCCTGAATGATCAAGCGCTCGGTCTGGATCAGTTCTTTTTCATCGAAATTCAGAACATCGAAGATGCTCTTGTTCGGGCCCTGAGCCAGACGCGAAGCGTAAATGCGCTCGATCACCTGCGGCTGTTCCTCGATCTCCTTGAGCATAAAGTGATCGAAACCCTCTTTGCTGGCAGCCTTTGCGTCCCAGTCGATGCGGGTCACCACGGGGCTGATCTCTCGGCCCGAGGTCGTCGAAACTCTGACGCCGTCCTGAGTCAGGATCACCATCTGATCATCCTCGAGGAAGATCACATCCCGCGTATAATCAATCAGAGCAGGCGCATCGGACGCGATGAAATTCTCCCCCTGCCCCAGCCCAACGACCAAGGGACTGCCCTTGCGTGCAGCGATAAATTTACCGGGTTCGAGCGCGCTGATCACGCAAAACGCGTAGGTGCCGCGGATTTCACGGATCGCCTGCTTGACTGATTCCTCCAGAGTTTGCCCCATCTTGATGTGATACTTCTCGATGAGTTTGACGAGAACTTCGGTGTCGGTGTCGGACTGAAAAACATAACCGGCTTCCATGAGCCGAACCTTTAGCTCGGCGTGATTCTCGATAATGCCGTTGTGAACAAGGGCTACTTTCTTTTCAGGGTCCGCGTGAGGATGCGCATTCTTTTGGTTCGGCTCACCGTGAGTCGCCCAACGCGTGTGTCCGATGCCTAGCTGCCCCGATACAGGGTGCTCCTGAACGAGTTTACGCAGGTTCGAAAGCTTGCCGCTCTCCTTCAGGATCGTGATGGTTCCGGATCCCAGCGTCGCAATCCCGGCAGAGTCGTATCCCCGGTACTCAAGACGCGAAAGAGCATTAAGAAGAACTGTATCGACCTTTTCGCGTCCGACGTATCCTACAATGCCGCACATGTGAACCCCTCGATTTGGCCGACCCGCTCAGCCGTAAGAGCGAGCGGGCAGTCATCCGAGCTGCCGAGCAGCCCGTTCTATTTTTTCCGTTTTGTTTTTAGGGCGTCGTATTTTAAAAACCAAGCCGCTGTTTTCTCGAGTCCTTCGACGAAACGCGTCTGCACTTTGAAGCCCAGTATTTTTTTAGCTTTTGAGATATCCGCGAGCGTCCGCCTGATGTCGCCTGCCCGCTTGGGCTTGAATATCGGCTTGACCTTTTCCTTGCCGAGAATCCGCTGGAGCTCACGGTACATGTCGAGAACTGAGAATTCTTCATGACAGGCAATATTGATCACTTCACCGTCTGCTTTCGGCGATTTCATCGCCAGCAGATTTCCTGAGACCACATTGTCGACATAAGAAAAGTCCCGGGATTGGCGTCCATCCCAATGGATCTCGGGTGATTCGTCTTTAAGCAGCGCTTCCATAAAAATCGGAATCACCGCTGAATACTTCGATTCCGGATTCTGCCTCGGTCCAAAAACATTGAAATATCTGAGCGATACGGTCTGGAGTCCATAAAGGTTGGAAAATATTTTGCAGTAGTACTCGCCCATAATCTTAGTTGCCGCATAAGGTGAGCACGGTCCGGGCAAGTGCGTTTCCCGAAGAACAGGCTCGCGCGATTCGCCGTAAACGGAAGAGGAGGAGGAGAAAACGAACCGTCTAACACCCAGGTCTCTGGCAGCAATCAGGAGATTGAGCGTGCCTCCGACGTTGATGTCGTTGGTCTCGACAGGATTATCAACGGAACGCAGGACGGCACGGGCTGCGGCGAAATGAAAGACACCGTCAATTCCCTTCATGGCAGAGCGGACCTTGGAGACATCGCGAATATCCCCCAAGATAAAGTCTACGCCGCGCGGAATGTTATGGGCATACCCCGTGGAAAGGTTATCCAGAATTCGAACTTCGTGAGTTTTTTTAAGAAGCGCTTCGACGAGATTAGAGCCGATAAAACCCGCTCCGCCGGTCACCAGATATTTGGGCATTCGTTCATCCTTTTCTTACGCCGTTCAGAATCTTTTTTAAAATCCTCAGCCGGTCTGAATCAGGCACCCCCTAGCGTGCCTGCTCGCCCCCCCAGGGTAGACCCCAGATAGGATCACAAGTCCGTCATCCACGGAAAAGTTCAGGGATCTATTCGGTGAGACGTCATGCCGAGATTGACTTGATTTGCGGTCACCTGACTGGAGCGCTAATTTCAGATTTGAGAGATCCGACGACAATGGTCTAGCTTATCAAAAAATCGATCAAAAAGAAACATCCAACCCGATTCTGATGCCTGGGGATTGCGGACCTCACCCCGCCGACCTGAACGAGGGGCTAAAAGGGGCTTCTAACACCTGCAAAAGAGCATTTAAACGTCTTTCTAGAAACAACTTATACTTTCTTTGATCGCTGCACCCTGGGGTACATATCCGTCTTGAGACAAACCACCCGGTCGAGAAAAAGAACTCCGTTCAGATGATCGAGTTCGTGCTGAATGCAGACAGCCTCGATTCCTTCGAACCTGTCCCGGTGAATTTTACCAAATTCGTCTTGCCATTTTAATGCTACCCACTCCGACCTTTTCAGATCCGCCGTGTACTCCGGTAAACTCATGCAGCCCTCACGGCTGACTTTGGTTCCGCCCTGATCCTGTATTTCAGGGTTCACGAGAACAAGCCGCACAGCACCCTGGACCCGCGCTGAAACGTCAACGAGGGCAAGCCTCTTGGCGATTCCAATCTGCGGGGCGGCGATGCCGATCCCATGCTTCTGCCTTCTCATCACAGAATCGAGGCGATTGACCAGGTCGATCAAGTGCTGATCAAAATGGAGTATATCCGAGCAGGCCCCGCGGAGAACCGGGTCGGGAAAAAGAACAATTCGGGTCTGGCGGTTCATCAAAGCTCCAGCTGCTCCACAGGACGAATTTTGATATCGACATGCATGCGCCGCCCGAGGAGAGTCAGCTCCTTTTGTAGTTTTTCAGCAGGTGCTCGTCCCTGCGGAACGTCGACCTCAAGAGCTGCGACGTAGATCGCGCGGCCGCGGCCGGGAAGAATCTTGCAATTCAGATCCGTAATATTCATTTTTCTCTTCGAAAAAAATTCACTCAGACCATAAACAATTCCCGTGCGGTCAGCGCCGGCAGCTGTCAGCATGAGGGTCTGCGTTCGGCGCTCATGCTTCGGACGAGCGGACTTGACATCCCTCTTGAGATTACGCCATGAGACAGAAAGCCCGGAAGATTCCAGCAAAGCACAAGAGTTCTTGACGGCAGCTTCGGCTTCTTTTCCGCGCGTGTCGACTATGAGGACCATAGCCAGCTGACCTCCCAGAATCGTCATGCTGACATCCTGCAGGTTGGCCCCCGCTTTATAGAGAATTCCTGTAATTTCAGCGATGATGCCTGGGCGATCCAGCCCCGTCACCGTCACGACTGATTGCGCCATAAAGGCCTCCTAATTTTTTGGCGGGCTGCCTGCTGATCCCGTTTCCTCGAGTCGGAAAACAGGTTGAGACGACAGCCCCCGATAGACAAACGGGAACACAAGACGCTTGTGCGGATTCGCGTAATTCGCAAGTCCGGGGTTCAGCCCTATCAGAACTCCGCTGAGGGACTCCAGCACAACGAACCGACCCCTAATATCGACCTCCTCGCGCTTAAAATTGAATGTTCCCGCGCCCTCGATGATGTAGTCTGATCCCTTCGCAATAACCTCTTCAAAGATCATTTCACCTGCAGCTGCGTTCACACTGAACTGCAGTAGTTCAAAAGGCAGCCGTTCGGCCGAAAAAAGATGCTGATAAGCCCGAAGCAGCTCGTCATTCCTTAAACCTGCCTCGTCGAAATTCTTCTCGGCCCGTTTGAGAATTTCAAGAAGCCAATTGTTTTTATTAAAAAAACCCCTTCGGATGTCAGCGCCGCCCTCCAAGATAATGTTTTCGGGTCCAGAAACTTCCGGGAAGAGCGGGATCCGCCCTTGACCGTTGAACATCAGCGGGCCTTCGGCGAATGAAGGACCTTCGGCGCCGAGAAAATTCTGAAAAATTTGGGCGTCCTGACTCAATATTCTTAAATCCCCCTCAAAAACAGGACGCTCTAAGGGATCAATGACTGCCCCGCCGAAACTGATGCTTCCGTTGATTAAATCGCCCTTGATCTGGGCACGATTCGCGGCCGAGCTGTAAGCTCCGGTCATTTTAAAATCTTCTCCGCCATCGAGGGTTCCAAAAGCGTCCAATTCGGCAATGCCTTCAGGCCCCGCATCCCTGAGGAGAAAGTGCGTATGCACGAGATTCCTGCCTGCTCGGTCTCCAGGTAAACCGGATGAAAACGACAGTTTTGCGCCGAAGGCTTCAATCTCAAGAGGCTTCATGCCTTGGGGCAATCGAAAAAGAGTGCGCGGATCCGCCTTGCGAAGCGGCGCCTCACTGCCGAGACTCAGACTTATTTCCGGATTTTCGAGAGTGATTTTCTTGAAGAGAAATCGCCCGCTCCAATAGAAAGACGGGGAAGCTTGCGCCGTCATTTGAGGAATCTTGAAACGCGGCTCCTGGGTCTGGGGGTCGAGGACCACGAGATCTGTGATCTGTAACTTTGGAACTGCCTCGAGTTTGAGATGCATTTTAAAGTACCGAATTTCTCCGGGAAAAAGAGCGGAGAACTGCTGTTCGGCGTGTTCTAGGAAAATCGGCTGGGCGATAATTTCAGCGCATCGGACGCCGAAAATCAGCGCAAGAATTCCGATCAGGGGGAGTAAGATTTTTTTCACGAGGTCATCACCGCGTCGTTACGGTGCGTCTGGTTTTATTTGCCCGAGGGGCTCGCTTTCATAGGACCATATTCCCAGGCCCTTTTCACGCGCCTCGGACTCCCTTTGAGCAAAACTTTCTTTGAAATCAAAATCGGCGTCCCTCTGAAGCCTGGCCGCGCCAAGCGCAAGAAGCAGTTCATTGATCATGATCTTTCTTTCTCTCGCCGGAACGGCTTGTGCGAAAGGAACGTCTATTTCCGCCATGCTGACGCTCAAGTACACAGGGTTCGTCTCCGGATTACCGCCCGCAGAGAGTTTCGTATCCGGGGTCACCTCGATATCTTTGCCGCCGAGGAGCACACTCAGAAGAGCGATTGATTCTTCGGGAAGCTCAATACCTGCCAGACGCATCCGCTCCCCCGCTTCGGAACGCAGGCTTCCGTCTTTCTCAAGACTTTTGACCCGGATCTTAGAATCCGGAAAAACGGGATTCAATCCTGCCGTCAGCAGCATTAAAGCAGCACTAAAAACACGGGCCTTATAGCCAAGAGCCATTCCAGAATTCATGGTGTATCCACCTCGCTCTGTTCCTTTCCTGCATTGAGCGCTCTCCATGGACTCTCTGAGCGCAAGTCAGTTTCCTTCGTTAACAGGGTCTTTGCCTGAAATATTAAGCGGGCTGATTCGGTTCTTGGCCCAAGCAACTGCCTCCTCAGCGCTGTTAATTTTCTTCTCGAGCTGAAGTTCATAGGCCTCATCGAGTAAGGGCTTCATACCCCGCCCGGGTTTGACTCCAAGAGCGATGAGATCGTGTCCCGAGAGCAGCGGCTTGGGCCGGAGCGGTTCATCTGCGAACGCTTTGAGCTTTTCACGGATGAACTCGTAATTTTGGAGGTTTCCCGATGCAGAAAGACTGTCAAGCCGGTGCAATTCGAGCTCTTCATCGAAGTTCGGCCGGGAGATAAACAGCTTCAGCTTTCCCTCGCGCATATTCATCACATCTTTGAAGGTCAAATGCTGTTCGACCGCCGAAACCACCTTGTCGATCTCGTCGTTTGAAAACCTGAGGCGCTTCATCAGCTCTCGAGCCATGCGGGCTCCCGCTGCTGCATGGCAGTTAAAGCGAATCCTTCCGTGGGAGTCGAGGCTTTGCGTTACAGGTTTGGCAACGTCATGCAGTAAGACGGACATCGCCAGCGTGACGGTCGGTTCCCTCATTTTCTCAAGCATGATCTTCGTATGGGTGAAGACATCGCCTTCAGGATGGTACTCCGGCGCCTGCATCACGCCTTTCATAGCCTCGATTTCGGGCAGGATTTCCTTCATTAATCCGCTGTCGGAGAGCAGCTGAAATCCCCTCTCAGCTCCGGATCGGGTCAAGGTCCGGACCAATTCATCGCGAATCCTTTCGGGACTGACACAATGTATTTCAGGAGACCATCGCCGCACCGCATCCCAGGTGGGACCATCAATCTGAAATTTCAGAGAAGACGCAAACCGCACGGCACGCATGAGGCGAAGCTTATCCTCTTCAAAACGGGTGTCCGGATTGCCGATGGCTCGCAGCAAACCGGCTTGGAGATCAAGCTGCCCCCCCACATAATCAATGACCTTGCCGGCCTCGGGGTCAAAAAAAAGGCCGTTCACCGTAAAATCGCGCCTTGAAGCATCTTCCTGCGGCCCCGTGAATCGAACCTGCGTGGGATGCCTGCCGTCTTGGTAGCCTCCCTCTGTACGGAAAGTCGCCACTTCGAAGGAAAGTTCTCCATCCATCACAAGAATCACACCGAATTGCTTTCCGACCGGCACGGTTCTAGGAAACGTCTTTTCAACGTCCTCGGGCAGGGCCGACGTCGCAATGTCGACGTCCTTCGGTTCGCGTCCCATGAGAAAGTCGCGAACACAGCCTCCTGCAAAATAGGCCGTGAAACCTCGGTGTCTGAGACGCTCGGCAATGGCAAAGGCTGATTTGAGAACGGGCGAAGATGGCTTCATAGACAAGGGACACACTTAGGGAGCATCCCCCAGGCGTCCTTCCTCCTGACGGTTTGATATCCCTCGATCCGATTTTTTTCAAGGCTCATAAGCTGCTTCCTGACAGGTTGGTCCTAGCAGAATCCTGTCCAGCTCGATGCGGTTCTTCTCAAAGAATTCTTTCGGGCTAGCTTCCAAAAAAATCGCGGGCTTTTTTCTGACCCATGAGCTTTTGATAATCCGTGTAATCGATAAAGGTCAGATCCGGCCTTTTATCCCTCATTCGCCTGGCTAGCTGAAACCTCTCACCGGGATTCGCTTCAAGACGCCTGCTGGTCAGGTATTTGAAAGGGACACCGCACTCGGGACAAGTTCCCGCAGAATAGTAATCGATCCCCAAACAGCGGCACGACCCGCAATCCCCCGTCAGGTCTCCCATGATGAGAAGGTGCTTGGCTACTTCATCCAGATCGAGTTCACGGTAAACGCGAATGAATTCCTTGCCCATGGACGATTTCCTCCCATCCGGCTTTAGGACAATTTAAAAACTTTATCTCCGACCCCCACATCGCGAAGAACTTCGAGCCCGACTTCCTCACCGGACCTTCCCTCATCGATGGGGATTCTATTGATTTGCAGTGACCCTGTCTTCTGACGGTACCCCTTTGCACCGACTTCTTCTCCTATCCAAATCACATCCCCAATCTTCAAATTCCCCTGCAGCTGAATGACGGCCGCTTTGACCTTCGGAAAATAGTGGGACACCGTGCCCAACAGGACGAACGGCTTTCCATCTTTTGCCTTCTTTTTGGATAACTCCGCGCGAGTTCCTGAACTTGTCGAAAGTGGTTTGATCGAGCCGGCAGGTCGAAGCACGCTTGACCTTTTGGGCGGGGAAGCCTTCTTCTCAGGCCGGCGCTTGGTCACGCGCGCCGGTGTTTTTTTTTGCGCAGAGGGTCGCGCGGACGGAGATACTTTCCGCGCACGTCCTCGGCTCGCTGAGGAGGTCCGGCGCTTTTGGGAAGGTCCGGACTTGAGGGATCGGCGCGCCGAAGACTTTCGTTTGCGGGCCTTGGCGGTAAGCCGTCTCCGCTCCCCTTCGGCGAAAAACGGCGTCAGAAAGAACTGTTTTATTTTCTCAATCAATCCCAACTTCACGCCCCCGCTGTCAGCGTTTGAGCCTGCTCAAGGTCCTGATCGCCGGGATATCGCATCCAAACGGTGCTGCTTTTAAGCAGGAAATTAAACTCAGCTCTGGATGAACGTCAGATTTATATCTTCGACGTGCAGCGACGGATCAGAAAAAACGAAGATTCGGCTTCTGGTATTCTTCTCAAGCTGCTGCAGCGCTTTCTTTTCCTGGTTCAACAGACGCTCTGACACCGAGGGATGCACGTAAGCATTGATCATTCGTCCGGGTGTGTTGATGAGCGATTTCCGGAGTTCGCGGATCGTCTGAATCGCCATGGTTGCCGGGGATTTCACAATCCCCTTACCTTCGCAGTAAGGGCAGGTTTTGTGTACCGCGCTCTCAAGCGAGCCCTTAATACGCTGCCGGGTCATTTCTACCAGCCCCAATTCTGACATCGGAAGAATGTTGATCTTGGCGCGGTCAGGCCTCACAGCCTCCTTGAAGACCTTGAGAAGATTCCGTCTGTGCTCATGTTTCTCCATATCGATGAAGTCGATGATGATAATTCCGCCCATGTCTCGGAGCCTGAGCTGACGGGCGACTTCCCACGCCGCTTCCATGTTCGTCTTATAGACCGTTTCCTCAAGATTCCGGGTTCCTGTGAACTTTCCGGTATTCACGTCAATCGCGACCAAACTCTCGGTCTGCTCGATGACAAGATGCCCGCCCGACTTCAGAAAAACATTCTTCTGAAAAGTTCTTTCGATTTCGCGCTCAACCTTGTACTTCTCGAAAAGAGGCATCTCGTCCTGATACAGCTCCACCTGAACGTTCTGTCCCGGCAGATAAATTCCGAGGAACCTTTTGACTTTGTGAAGCAGATCTTTGTGATCCACAATGATCTTGTCTGTTTCATCGGTAAGATGATCGCGAATGACCCGCTCAACAAGATCCAGCTCTTGATGGATCAGTGCGGGAGCTTTCTTATACTGCATCGAGGTGTGGATTTTTTTCCATAACCGGGTCAAGTAGCGAATGTCCCGGCTGAACTCATTCTCGCTTTTACCTTCTCCCGCGGTGCGGACAATGAAACCCACACCTTTTGGAATCTCCATGTTTTCAAAAATCGCCTTGATCTTATCCCGTTCCTTGCGGTCTTCGATCTTGCGGGAAATTCCGACCTTTGATTCCCCGGGCATCATCACAAGGTAGCGTGCCGGTATCGAAAAATGCGTGGTCAGGCGGGGCCCCTTACTTCGGATGGCCTCTTTCACCACTTGAACAATAACCTCTTGGCCCACCTTCAGAACTTCATCGATGGGTTTCAGCTTCTCCCTGTGGCGGTGTCTGCGCGGAGGATTCTGAGTTGATCCGTCGGGTTCATCCCCGTCCTCTTCAGGCTCGGGCGGTGCGGGCGTCTCACTCTCCAAGTCCAGATCCATCGGACTTCCCGTAGCATCCGCCACATAAAGGAACCCGTCTTTTTTTGTTCCCAAATCCACAAAAGCCGCACCGATGCCGGGGATAACCGTCTTGACGCGGCCCTTATAAATATTGCCGAACATGCCGGTTTGTTCCGCGCGCTCCATATAAAGCTCCTCGAGATGATCTTCCTCGAGAATGGCGACACGTTTCTCGCCGGCCTCCAAGCTGATTAGAATTTCACGTTTCATAGCGTTTTGATCCTAGGTGTGACCGAAAATCGAATTCCGGTCGGTGTGTTAAATGACCTGCAGACCTCTGACGTTGAGCATTCGCATTTCAACCAAGACTGCGGATGTCCTACTTAGAGCAGGCTCAAGATGAGCAATATCTGCGCGGGGATTTTATGGAAGGCAGACTCAACAAGATTGCGGAAATAAGCTCTCGATGAGCCGGTCGTAAAAGACCGCCATCGTCAGCTTACGCAGCCGCGGGCAACGCTGTTTTTTCTTTAACCTGACCCGAAACGGCAGATGTCTTGCCGGCCGGAGCGTTAACCAACTGATCTTTGTTATCAGGGCTGGCGGACGGATCCTTTGATCCGCTGACGGCATCCTTGCCGTCCTTGGCCTCTGTGTCACTCTCCGCCTCATTCCCTGCCGGCTGACCTTCCGTATCCACCATGGTCACCGTGATGAAAAAGAGCGTTTCAACTTTACTATTCTCGGTTGTATCTTGACGTTTTGATCGAAAGGCTTTGCCTAGTATGGGTAGATCTGATAAATAGGGAACCTTCGCCTCCGACGACGCTACGTTGTCAGACAAAAGGCCGCCTATGGCAATCGTTTGGCCGCTTTCAATGAGGACCTGAGTCTTAGCTTTAGTCACGGTGAACTCCGGAATAAAAAAACCTCCGTAGTTTCGCCCCGCGCCCGAAGCCACATTGCTCACCTCCGGCATGAGATCGACCAAGATTTCATCAGCAGAATTAATGTGCGGCGTCACGTTAAGAACGACACCGACTTCCCGATAACTGAACCCGCTGATTTCAATACTGCCGGTATTCTCATTGCGTTCAAAGGTCGGCAACGGTATATCGCTGCCTACCTGGATGTTCGCTGGTTGATTATTCAAAACTACCACGCGGGGGTTTGACACAACTTTCGTATTCGATGAACTCTGCAGCATCTGAAGAATAGCGCTGAAATCCGTAAAATCGAGCGTTCCATACTCAAACGTCGATTCCGCCGTGACTCCAGGTAAGGGAAATCCTCTTCGATCGATAGGGTTGATAGCCGCTGTGCCAACCGGATCGTTCAGAGTCGGAAAGAACTGCTTGAAGAGCGGACTCGTCTTGTCCTGACCTCCGGCCTGGGTAAACGGAAAAGTGGTTGGCCTGCTTGACCCCGTAGCACCCGCCTGCAAATTCCATTGGATCCCCAGGTTCTCGGTCACACCCGCTCCCGTTCTTACGACCTTCGAGTCGATATAGGCCTGGGGTGTTTGCTTATCGAGACTCCTGATGACCTCTTCGATCCTATAGAGGTTGGTGGGCACGTCTGTCACAACGATCATGTTCGTCCGTTCGGCAACCTTAACTCTCCCTCTTTCCGTCAGCATGTCCTTGACGGCGTCAGCGATCTCCTGAGCTTTGGAGTAATCCAGAATAAATGTCTTCGTCGCGACCGGCTCTTGGGCCAAATTTTCTCGCGTCGTTATCCGGATCACGTTATCGTCACGCTCATACACATAGCCGTAGGTCCGCAAGAGCACATCAAGCGCTTTTTGCCACTCAACTTCCTCGAGCCGTATGCTTACGTTGCCCTGAACCTCGGGCCCGCTAACGATATTCATACCGCTCTTGATACTCATCACTCTTAAGACAGTGTGAATGTCTGCGTCCTTGAAGTCGAGGGAAACCTTAGTTTGAGCTTGTTCCTGCTCGGACACCGCCTCACCGATAGGCGCGCTCGGCGCTGATTCTTGGGCAAGTGCTGTCGGAGTTTTCAAAGCGCTGTTCGCAGAGGTTAAAACAAATGCGGTCAGAAGAAAAAGCCTTCTAAATTTCATGAATTCCCCGAGGAGTTGGCAACAACCTCTTCACGCAGCCATACCACTCTTTGTTCGTCATTTTGAGTGAGCAATATTCTATCCTTTAAAATTTGGACAATCACCGCATCGCCGACAGAGTCCCCAACCTTCTTCATCTCTCCATCGATCAGAGCTATGGCTCCATGCCTGGGATCTACGACAATCCCCTGAATCCCAAGCCTGGCTCTCGGTGCCTCTTGAGGGGCGTTCGGCGATGGAAATGTGCTCGGTTGGACCACTGGCACCATAGGATCCCTATTGAGGGAGCTATCATACTGAACATCCTCTGCGAATGCTAGTCTAAAAAAGACATTGATCGAAAGAACTAGCCCCAGGACTGTCAAATTAAAAAATCTGATGCGCAGCTTTCGGACTGTTTTAACCGTCGTCATACTTTCCTCTCTTTCGAGGAGACCGCAGTAATCGCGAGCGAGGCCGTATGCCGGGCCGGATTAGCTGCATTCGGCTTCAACTCAAAAAGCTGGATTTTTAAAATCTTGGGGTACCCCTCTAAATCAGAGATGAATCGGCCGATGTCGTAATAGCCGCCTTCAAAAACAAAGTCGTAACGGTCAGCTTTCAATTCAGCCTCATAGGGATCCGGAAACTGGAACTTCTCATCGCTGGGCTTAGACGCAACAATAAAAACTTTGTTTCGATCAGCCAACTCGGCGACTCTCCCGAGAAGAAGCGATGTTTCGCCAGGTAAGAAGAGCCTTCCGCGTGTGAATTGTATATAATCTGTCAGCTCTTTTTTTTGTTTGATCCAACTTTTTTCATTTTTCTTGAGGTTTTCAACTTGAGCTATCCGCCCCTCAAAATCGGAAATGTTCTGTTTCATCTGAATCGATACAAACCAAGCCGGATAACCGACCCAAAAGCAGAAAGCCACGAAAACACAAACTCCCAGCGCCGCCTTTACCTTCGTAGCGGAATTCATTTCCTTGATCCGCCGGGCTAAATCCTGCACGTTGATCTCAAATGGAGGTTTCATTTCTTTTTTCCGTTGTCCTGAGCCTTTTTATTCGTTTTCTTCTCGGCTTTTTTCTCGGTTTCGGGAACCGGCCACGAAAAAATCGCAGTGAACTCCGTCACTTCCGCAGACGCTACAACCTGTCTGGAAGTCGTGAGAGAAAGCTTAGCCCCTATCATCTTGCTTTTGAGACTATTGAGATAGGCCTCGATCAAAATGATGCTCGACGACTTTTTAGACGGCAAGCATAGGCCGCGCACCACCAAAGAACGGTTCTTCAAATTATTTTCCATTCGAACCGTTGTCAGCCATGCCGATTCAGGCAGAGAATCAGCAATCCAAACAAGCTGCCGGGTTAGACTCATATCCGATGCAACGAATTTACTGAAGAAATCCTTCTCTTGCCTCAAATTCTTCTCAACATCGTTTTGGAGTTTCGTCAGAGCGCCGGATTGCGCGCTGAGCGACTGCCAGTGAGTTTCAGTTTTTCTAAGAACCGCTCGGGCATTGAGATACTCCCAGTAAAAAAAACACGTCAGCAAAACAAAGAAAACTACGGCACCGGCCAGGATTTTGACAATCGGTACCTCTGGAGCAGGCTCTTTTTCCTCGATTCTGAGATCTTCAGGAAGGAGATTGATTTCGATCATAGCTGCCTCAAACAGAGACCCAAGGCTATCGGCAAAAGACGCTTATTCTGCTCAAATTGACTCTTATCAATCTCGGAAGAAATCGTTACTTTACGGGAAATATCAACCTCTTCAGCAGGGACTGACAAAGCGGCTCCCAGGGTTTCGAGCAGAAAGCCTGAATCTGACACGCCGCCGATGAGATAAAGCTTTTCAATCGGTTTCCCATCAGGAAGATGACCTCGGTAATATTCCAACGTCACCTTCAGATCACTGCAGAGATTCTCATAGCACTCACTGAGAACCTCTCGCACTTCGGGGCTGATCTCGACGTTGTTCGCGAGAACAGCTTGCGCATCGGCATCCGACAGTCCGAGCTTTCGCCTTAGCCGCTTCACAATATCGATACGTCCGAAAGATAAGTCCCGCATGAAGCGGGGTTTACCCTCCATCATGACCGTGAGACTTGAAATTTCCTCGCCCATATCAAAAAGCCCCACAACCCCCTTACTTTCATCGGGATACAAGTACTCGAAAACATTCACCGCCGCCAAAGTGTCAATATCAATAAGCTCAACGTTGAGATTTGCATCCTGAAACATCTTGATGACTGAGTAAATTTCGTCCTTCTTGACTGCGACCAGGATCAAATTGAGCATCCCTTGCCCGTCTGCGGGCGCCTCGTCGAGAATATGAAAATCGAGAAGAACCTCATCCAGCTTGAAGGGTATGTAATTTTCTGCTTCGTAGGTCAAAGCGCTTTTGAGTTCTTCAGCCTTCATACGGGGCATTTGCACGAAGCGCACGACAGCGCTTTGCCCTTTGAGAGAAACGCGGATTCTGTTCGGACTATACCCCTTGGCATGGCAAGACTTGATCGTTTCCGCGGCGCGGCCTGAGTCTTCCGTGATTCGGATGAGATCAAACTTCTCAACACGAAGCTGTCCATCGGTTTGAAGCGCTTCAAGCAGAATGAGTCTCGACAGGTCAAAATCACACGCGAGTACCCTGCGGGCAGAATTTTTTTTGGGGGCCTTCAAGCCCGGCTTTTTCAGGAGTTTCATACCTTCCGGTGACAGCTCGATATTCGGTGTTAGCGTAACTTTTTTATGATGAATTTTTATCGGAATACAAGGAGGTTTATCGGCTAATCACAATAAAACTGAAAAAAAATCCCCCCCCGCTTTCGCGGGAGAGGATTTTTAACTCTTTTCTTTTCGTCCAGTCCGCCAACTGATTACTCTTCGGCGGCGGCGGCACACCCTGCGTCGGACGCCGTACCTGCGATAACAGCGACACCTGTTTGGTCGATGCAGATAGAATCACGGTCATCAGCTGTGGCATTAAGGCTGTAGGTTTCCCCGGTCGTAAGATAGTTGATCGTATAACCGTTGCGAACACCGCCTTCACTCCAGGAACTCGCATCGAGATAAGGCGGAGTTGCCCCCGTGAGAGCGGCAATGTCATCCGGATAGGCAGGCGTGGCTTGCGCCGCACGGAAGCTCTCCGCAGCGGCACTGAATGCCCGCACATCGGAGCGCATCGCACCTACCTGCGCGTTCTGACGGGAACGAACCAAGTTCGGGATCGCTATCGCGGCAAGTAGGCCGATGATGGCAACCACAATCATGATTTCAACGAGCGTAAAACCCTTTTCATTTAATTTTCTATGAGACAGCATAGTGAAACCCTCCGTTAGAATTTTTATGTTATTTGATGGACTACAATTCAATGTAACCACATGAAACATGATTCGTCAAATTCTCACAAAACTAAAATTAATATATTAAGCTAACTCCGTCCAAACGAGATTGCCTGCTTGAAATCAATCCTGCGAAATACTTTAGGTTCAAAGAGCCCGCGGCCGGACCAGCAGAAGAGCAGGCACTTCTTAGAATTTCTCGGGGATTTTTTCCTGAGAATCACCTAAAGAACTTCCCCTGCGGCAGTCATTTAGATCACTGAAAGAGGGTCGTTCAACAAGCTAAGAGCCCATAGACTGCCTGCAAACGGGCATCCTCGTTTCTCACTGGATATGCTGCGTCATGGTCAAGATGGGCAGAAAGAGCGCAATCACGATCCCCCCGATCACAACGCCCAAAAAGACGATGATCAGCGGTTCGATAAGGGAGGTCAAACCGTCCACAGCGGTATCCACCTGCGTATCGTAAAAATCGGCGATCTTGATCAGCATCTCTTCCAGCTCGCCAGTTTCTTCGCCCACGGCAATCATTCTTACCACCATTTGAGGAAAGACGTCGCTCTTGATGAGTTGACTCGATATTGTTTCACCTTTTTTTACCGAATCCATGAGGGCGAGAATCGTGTTCTCGATCCTCTTGTTACCGGAGGTCAGCGCCGTGATCTCGAGTGAGGGAAGAATAGCCACGCCGCTTTTGACGAGCGTCGCGAGGGTTCTGGAGAATTTACTCACAGCCACCTTAAGAAGCAAGGGACCGAAAACGGGCATTTTGATCGTGAACGAGTCCCAGGCTAATCGCCCGGGTTTGGTCTGTATAAATTGATAAAAACTGAATCCAGCGCCTGCGCATCCCGCCAAACAAAGAAACCAGTTGGTCGATAAAAAACGGCTGGCGTCAATTAAAGCCTGCGTAATACCCGGAAGCGGCGCTCCAAGCCCTTCGAAAATCTCGGCAAATTTCGGAATCACAAAGGTCATCATCCCAACCGTGATCAGGATTGCAATAATGGTCACGGAGGCGGGGTACATCATCGCCGACTTTACTTTTTTCTGAAGAGCGCTGGACTTTTCCAGATAACTGGCAACGCGGTCGAGAATCTCTTCAAGACTTCCGCTCGTCTCACCCGCGCGGACCATGTTGATAAAAAGAACCGAAAAAACCTTGGCGTGTTTCTGCATCGCTTCAGAGAGACTTCGGCCGCTCTGCAGATCCTTGTGAATCTGCTTTAAAATCTCGATGAATTTTTGTTTCTCGACCTGATCCCCCAGAATGTCAATCGCCTGAATCAAGGGAATACCTGCGGAAACAAGAGTGGCCATCTGTCTTGAGAACACGACAAGGTCGTCTAACTTAACCCCGCCTCCTTTACCTTTTTTGGGTCCGGCCTGCCCCTTGGAAAGACTGAATGCTTTCGTTTGCTTTAATTCATTGACCCGGACAATGATAAATCCCTGCGAGCGCAGGGAGGCAACCAGCGTTGCGACGTCAGGCGACTCCTGAACCCCTGTTTGATCTTTGCCGGCTCGATCTTTGACCAGATACTCGAATTGAGGCATGTGTTTACCTTTCCGCCGAACTTACGCGAAGAACCTCTTCCAGCGTCGTCAGGCCTTGCTTGAACAGACTGAATGCGTTCTCATAGAGAGTTTCCATTCCTTTTCTGATGGCCGCATCCTGAATGATTCGGCTGGATTTTCGCTGGATGATCAGCTGGCGAATTTCGCCGTCCACTTTCATGACCTCGATCGCGCCCAGGCGGCCGTAATAGCCCGTTTGATTGCACTTGGCGCAGCCGCTCCCATGATAGGCCGTCAATCCCTCCAAATCGCTTTCAGTCATGCCGCAGCGCCTGAGGACATCCTCGGGAACGCGGTAAGGTTTTTTGCAGAAAGGACAGATTCTTTTCATCAGCCTCTGAGCCGCAACACAGACAAGAGAAGACGCTATCAAGAAAGGCTCGACCCCCATATCGATCAGGCGCGTGACGGCCCCTGGAGCGCTGTTGGTGTGAAGGGTGCTGAATACCAGATGCCCCGTGAGGGCGGCTTTGACCGCGATGTCGGCGGTTTCCCCATCGCGGATTTCACCCACCAGAACGATGTCGGGACTTTGCCGCAAGAGAGACCTCAAACCGCTGGCGAAATTCAGGCCCACTTCGGGAATGACCTGCGTCTGGGTGATCCCCTCGACTTGATATTCGACCGGATCCTCGATCGTCATGATATTGCGATCCGGTGTATTCAGGGTTCCCAGAATGGTGTAAAGCGATGTGGATTTTCCGCTCCCGGTAGGCCCGGTCACGAGCATCATGCCATAGGGACTCTTGATGGCCTCCGCGATGACAGCGGTCGGTTTTTCGGTAAATCCTAATTTATCCAGACCCGATTTGAGTCCCGCTTTGTCCAAAACGCGCAGCACAATTTTCTCCCCATAGTATGTCGGAAGTATCGAAACGCGGAAGTCAACTTCCCGCTGTTCCATCTTCAAACGGAACCGGCCGTCCTGAGGAACCCGCTTTTCCGTAATGTCGAGCTGAGAAATGATTTTCATGCGGGCAACGAGCGAGGGATACATTTCGCGTGAATGAGAGAATGATTCTCTCAAGGCTCCGTCAATCCGGTAGCGGATTCGAAACTCATGCTCATACGGCTCGAAATGAATATCGGAAGCACGCGAACGGAGCGCGCCTTCGAGGATGAGATTCACCATGCGCACGACAGGAGCTTCTTCAGCCGAATCCCGGCCGACGGGCTTATCTTCAGCAGCGCCCTTCTCGTCTTTTACAATCTGCAGACTTTCATCATCGATTTCCTCGATGATTTGATGGATATTCGCCGATTCCGTGGCGTGGGCATCAATGGCAGCCGTAATCGCTCGTGACGGCGCAAGCACCAAAGAAACCTCGCACTGGGTAATGCCCTTGAGATCATCCCTCATCATCAGATCAAAGGGATTACTGGCGGCTACCGTCAGCAACTTGCCGATACGCGAAACGGGGATGATTTGATAGCGCTCGATGAGCCTCGCCGGAATCGATTTCACAAGCTCCTTGGAGATCTTCAGCGCTTGAAGATTGATGACCGGGATCCCATACTCTTCACTTAAAATATCGGTGACCTCTTCATCCTTGAGGACCCCTGCGTCAACGGCTACCTGAAAAATGCTTTTTTTTCCGGCTAGCGCCTGACCTTTGAGCTCGATCAGCTGTTTTGAGGTCAGCCGTCCGGCTGCGACCATCTTCTCCAGAAGCGTCTCTTTGGAAAGCTGAATCATGAAGCCTCGTCTTTCTCAGAAGCATCATCCGCCGTAACACGAAAAACCTCATCAAGCGAAGTATCTCCGGCGGCCGCCTTCGACAGTGCGCACTGACGCAGCGTCGTCATCCCGAGCTCGCGGGCTTTAAACTTGATGGCTTCTGCACTCTCACCTTTCATGATCAGGTCCGACACGGGTTTGGTCATTTCCAAAATTTCCGTGATCACAGTTCGGCCCGAATAGCCCGATCCTCGGCATGCAGGACATCCCTTAGGCTGGTAAAAAACATGCTCCGAATATGCTCCCCCAAGGCGCTGAAGCGCTTCATCCGGCAGATCGTAAGGCACCCGGCATTTCGCGCATAGGCGCCTCATGAGCCTCTGAGCGGAAATCATATTCACTGTTGACGCAATGAGGAAGGGCTCAAGACCCATATTGACCATGCGGGTGATCGAACTTGCCGCATCATTGGTGTGCAGCGTGCTGAGCACAAGGTGTCCGGTGAGCGCGGCTTTCACAGCGATGTCGAGAGTGTCATTGTCGCGAATTTCACCGATCAGAATAATGTCAGGATCCTGACGGAGAATGGACCGCAGCGCCGCCGGGAAGGTAAGCCCTACGGCATCACGCACATTGACCTGGTTGATGCCGGGAAGCTGATATTCAACGGGATCCTCGACAGTCGTGATGTTGACCTCGGGAGCTGAGAGGTATTTTAAAACCGAATACAGCGTCGTGGTCTTTCCGCTGCCCGTGGGTCCGGTAACCAGAAGCATCCCGTGAGGACGCCGCGCTGTATCCCTGATAATTTGCTGCTCCCTTTCATTGAAGCCCAGCTTGGAAATATCATGTCCCTGAGAGGATGTGTCGAGAATTCGCAAACAGACCTTTTCTCCGAAGGTTGTCGGAAGTATAGAAACACGCATGTCGACTTGCCTGCGGTCGGCTTTCACTTTGAAACGGCCGTCCTGAGGAACCCGGTGTTCGGCGATGTCCAAATCACTCATCACCTTGATGCGGGATACAATCGCGGTGGCTAGAGATTTCGGAGGACAGACCACTTCTTCGAGGAGTCCATCGACGCGCGCTCTCACTCTTACATGGTTTTCCCACGGCTCGATAAAAATATCACTCGCCTTGCGTTTGATTCCTTCGATGAGCAGGCGGTTTACAAGCTTGATGACGGGAGACTCGTACGCCACTTTGAGGAGCTGAGAGGTCTGGGCTTCGGCGCCTTCCTGGTCCTGCGCAATCTCCTCAACGATCCGGCCCATCTCCTTTTCGTAATCCATGGCCGGAGAGGACTGCACGCTTTCAGCGGCCGCGGCGGCCTCCGGGGAATAGTATTTTTGGATGTAGCGTTTGAGAATGCTGACTTGAGAGACCGCCGGCCGGACTCGCATCTTGGTCACAGCCTGAAGTTCATCGATTGCGCGGAAATTCATCGGATTTGCGAAGGCTACCGTCAGGGTCTTTTCAAATAACGTGATCGGGAGAACTGTGTATTTCTCCGCAAGATTCCTAGGAACGAGTTTGAGAACCGATTGTTCGATGACAAAGATTGAGGGATTGACCGATGAAAAACCGAAGTGACTGCAGAGGCATTGGACCAAAAGCTTTTCGTCGCACTTGCCTTTGCGGATAAGAATATCCAGAAAAGACTCCCGCGTCTCTCCCTGTTCACGAACGGCGTCATGCATGTCCGCTTCGGACACCGCCCCCTCCGCCACAAGCAGACCCCTGAGGTCTGTCGAAGACTTTTCTGGAGCCACACCCTCACCCGCCTTTTTTTAGGCCGCTGCCCGGCTGTTTTTTTTCTCCGGAGAAAATGAGATCCAAAGCACCGAGTATTTCCAAAGGCGTTGAAAGAAATATTTGCACACGGGTCTTGAGCTTCGCGCGCAGTTTCTCAAAGACTTGTTCAGAGAGAGGCTCGCTGGACGCCACAGATGCGCGGCGTTCATCTGCATCAAAGAGCACCAGTATGTTTTCTCGGCAAAAGTCCTCTTCTAAGTTGCGTGCGCTCTGGGAATTAACGGCATACTGGTTAAGCGGAACATAGGGTAAATGCAGCTGTCTGCCCAGAAAACTCACCAGAACTTCTTCCGTCAAATGCCCCTGCTGAATGAGAATCTGGCCCAATTGCCCGCCCTGACCTTTTTGCTGTTCGAGAGCCTGATTCAGGGTCTCCCGGCTGACGAGCCCCTCTTCCACAAGCATTTCACCTAACTGTCTCTTGCCCTTGTCTTTATCACCCATAATCCCGAAGTATAGCCCCCTCATAAATCATTCGCAATGGCTGAAACGATATTTTTGATAACTTAAAAGAGTTTTTGCTAGCACTTAAACCGAATTGATCAGGCTTGCTAACGCAGCATCTGGACTAAAATGATCCTAAAGTCCTTTGAGGAAATAATTTAGAGCTCACTTTCCCTCACTGGGGAGAATTCGCACTCTCTCGTCGGCGCTCGTCAAGATGACAGGTTTGGCCGAGGACGAAAGTCTTTCAGCTGGCTCGTCTTTCGCGGAAGCTGCTGAGAACGAGCTGTCTCTAGGTTCCCTGCGGCTCTTCCATTGTCCCACTCCTTTGACCCTAGGGCGTTTCGCTGCCCTCGTCTGAATCACCTCTCCGGCCGTGCTGGGATGCTGTGTTCGAATCATCGAATAAGACACCCTGTGAGTCCCTGAGGTCTGGACACCCTCTCACAGGAAATATCCCGCAAGTTTTTTTGACAGGCCTTGAGCGAATGAGCGGGCCCCCGAGTCTTGACCTGTAATTTAAACGCGCGAGGACCTGCTCGACATTTTTCTCATGAAGTATTCTGCGTGAACACTGCATCCGCGGTGACTGCCTCGGGCGCCCTGTGGGTAGGACCCGATGCCTCTTATGGCCCAAGCTGCGGCTGTGACTGCGCTCAACGTGCCCTTGTCGGGCTGTTTTATTGCGGGGGCGGCGGCGCCAGAGCAAAGGTCTCGAGAATTTCATAGCGTTGTCCCTTGTCCGACGGGCGGCTTTCAAAGAGGGCGATGCTCGAGATTTTCCGGCTTGGCAATCCTGGAAATCCAGAAGACACCAACGCCCTTTGGATCTCATCCGGTGCCCCTCTGGCCAAGGTCACGTGAGGACGAAACGTCTCAGCGCTCACTTCGAAACCAGCATCCCGCAGGGATGCGCAAAGTCTTTGCTGAAGCGCACTGACAGCCGGCCTTTGACCGGCCACATCCGCCCATAGGATGCGCGGAGCTCGATCTTCCGGAAAAACACCGAGCCCTGAAATCTGAAGCAGAAACGGACTCTGCCCCTGAAGGGCAAGCCTTGTACATTCCCCGATGAGAGGAACACGGGAGATCTCGGTCAAACCGAAATAATGCAGTGTCAGGTGAAGATCGGCAGGATGAACCCAACGAAGCTGAGGAAAATTTTCTTGCGATTTTTTTAAAAAAGCCGCGGCAGCTTCGATCGTTTCGCGTTCAAAAGGCAATGCTAAAAATAGACGCTGAAGACTTTCACGCGTCATGGCCGCGGTGATTCGCAGAAGGGACAAGTTCGCGCCAAAGAAGCTCTAGAGCCTTCTTGACCGCTCGGAGACGGATGAGATTGCGCGCACCTGAAAAAAGAAATTTCTCGGCTCTCCCACCGCGCGGTCCCGCCACGGCGATCCAGACAAGGCCAACGGGCTTAAGTTTTGTCCCTCCGCCAGGGCCGGCAACCCCCGTCAGGGAGATCCCGAAATCGCTTCGGAATTTTCTTCGCACATTCGAAGCCATCGACAAGGCTGCCTCTTGAGAAACAGCGCCGCAGCTCTTTAAAAGGCTGCCCGGAACATCAAGCTCCCGTTCTTTGGAGGCATTGCTGTAGGAAACGATACCTCCGAGAAAATAGTCTGACGCACCGGGACAAGAGGCAATTTCCGAGGCAAGCAGTCCGGCCGTACAGCTCTCGGCCAGCGCCAAACTGAATCGTCTTTTTTTTAGATGCTCCCCTACGGTCTCGGCAAGAGACCGGTCCTCGAGCGCGTAGAGATGCCCCTGAAGCCGCTTCCGGGCGAGGGCTTCAAGGCGTTTGAGCACCGAGGAACTGTCCGCCTGAACACGCACAGCAGTTTCAGACGGACTGGGGTAAATCCCGAAATCAAAGCGGTCCCTGAAGAAATCTCTGCCTAGCCTCTTCATCACATCCGGCTCAGAGAGTCCTACGGTTTTTAGAACAGCCGAATATTTAGGAGCTAACTTGGGATAACGTTTTTCAAGTCTCGGCTTCACGC
>VFQY01000014.1 GCA_018883425.1 Candidatus Omnitrophota bacterium
GGAAGTGGTAGTTCATTGGGGGGCGGGTGCTTATATTTGCGGTGAAGAGACCGGGCTTCTGGAATCCCTGGAAGGTAAACGCGCTTATCCCCGTTTGAAACCTCCGTTTCCTGCCGTTGCGGGTCTTTTCGGCTGTCCGACGGTCATCAACAATGTCGAAACGCTCTCTTATCTTTCCGCCGTGTTTCAAATGGGCGGCGAGGAATTTGCGAAGCTTGGGTCTGAGAAGAACGGCGGCATGCGTCTTTTCTGTGTCAGCGGGCATGTAAAAAAACCGGGCGTCTACGAGCTGCCGCTCGGAACGCCTCTGCGGGAAATTATTTATCAGCATGCCGGCGGCATCCGCGGAGACCGCAAGCTCAAGGCGGTTGTTCCCGGGGGGCTCTCAGCCGCAATCCTGACCGCCGATGAAATTGATGTCGGTATGGATTTTGATCAGCTGCGCGCCCGGGGAACCATGGCTGGTTCAGGCGGCGTGATTGTCATGGATGAGAGCGCGTCGATTGTTGAAGCTCTGATGGTCGCGATGCGGTTTTACGCGCATGAATCCTGCGGGCAGTGTTCGCCGTGCCGCGAAGGCACGGGCTGGGTAGATAAAATTCTGCACCGCGTCGTCGGCGGTGAAGGCCGGAAGCAGGATGTTGATAATCTCCTGGATATCTGTTCTTTTATGGGCGGAACGACAATTTGCGCGCTTGCCGACGGAGCCGCCATGCCTCTGCGCAGCTACCCGACGAAGTTCCGCTCCGAGTTTGAAAGTTACATTGCTGAAAAAAAATCCAACCCCGGCCTGGTTTCGCAAAGTCATCACGGAGCCCTGAGCGGCCGCGGGGGACAAAGGGAATTTCATAAGGCCGGCCATGCCTAAACTGACGATCGACGGTAAGGAAGTTGAAGTCCCGAAAGGAACGCGCCTGATTGAAGCCGCGAAGGCGGCGGGCATTGACGTGCCCTATTACTGCTATCACCCCGGGCTCTCGGTCGCGGGAAACTGCCGCATGTGTCTCGTCGAAGTTGAAAAAGCTCCAAAGCTCCAGATCGCCTGCCACCTCGAGGCCGCTGACGGCATGGTGGTGCGCACCCAGACCGAAAAAGTCCTCAAAACCCGCCAGCATGTTTTGGAATTTCTGCTCCTCAATCATCCGGTCGACTGTCCGGTATGCGATCAGGCCGGCGAATGCTGGCTGCAGGACTACTACATGAAGCACGGGCTCTACGACAGCCGTCTGAACGAAAACAAAAACAAGAAACCCAAAGCGGTACCTCTGGGTCCGCACGTCATGCTCGATGCTGAGCGCTGTATCCTTTGTTCACGCTGTATCCGTTTTTGCGACGAAGTTTCCAAGACCTCTGAATTAGGCTTTATCCATCGCGGCAGTCATACTGAAATCTCTGCGGCACCCGGCCGGGAACTCGACAACCGCTATTCCGCCAATACGGTCGACATCTGCCCCGTCGGCGCTCTCACAGACCGGGATTTCCGTTTCAAGATCCGCGTTTGGTACCTCAAAGAAGGCAACTCGGTTTGCAGCGGATGCGCCCGGGGGTGCAGCATTCAGGTCCACTACAATCTCGATCGGCCGCATCATGGACGCGGAGACCGCGTGAAGCGTCTCAAGCCCCGGTACAACCCGCGCGTGAATCAATGGTGGATGTGTGACGAAGGCCGCTACAGCTACAAGAGTCATGACCAGAACCGTATTTTGGAACCTGTGCGGAGGAGCCCTGAGGGTGTCCGTGAAATGACGTGGAGCGAGGCGGTGTCGGAGCTCACGCCCCGCTTGGCCTCTGCGGGAAAATCTTTCGGCGTTCTGCTCTCACCGCAAATGTCTAACGAAGAACTCTTTTTTGCCCGCCGTCTTTTTGCCGAGCAGATAAAAACAGGCGATATCGCTCTTCTCGCGCCGAATGCCGAGGGCTTTCAGGATGATATCCTGATCCGGGCTGACAAAAATCCCAATACGAGGGGCGCGGCGGAGTTGGGGTTGAAAGAGGGAGGCGCCGCAAGTTTGCTGGAGAAGGCCGCTCAGGGAAAGCTTGAGGGTCTTGTGATCTTCGGACAGGATCTCACCGTGCGCTGTGAATCGGGCCAGCAAAAGCGGGCGTTTGAAAAACTCTCATGGACAATTTTTATCGGCAGTCACCACCATCTCACTTCAGAATTTGCCGGATGGGTCCTTCCGGCGGCAGCACACTTTGAAAGGGAAGGAACGTTCACCAATTTTGAAGGCGTCACGCAGAAATTTGAAAAGGTTCTCGAGCCCTTGGGTTCGGCCAAGCCTCTGCTCGAGATTCTCGCGCTGCTGGCGCAGCAGCTCGGGATCAATCTCCCGAGCTCGGAACCTCGCGCGCTTTTCCGCGAGATGGCCGGATGCATTCCGTTTTTCAGCGGTCTTGATTACGGCGCCCTGGACACAGGCGGTGAAACGATTCGGGCCATGGCAGCCCCGACGATCCCCGCTCTCGAGCAGTACGACAACATTCTCTAATCCGCGGACAGGTTTAAAGGCATGATCACAACGGTAATTTTGGCGGGCTTAGTTCTCTTCATGGTCATCAACTACGCCGCGCTTCATACGTGGATCGAACGTAAGCAGAGCGCGATGATGCAGGACCGCGTCGGCGCAAACCGTGCGCGCGTCGAACTGCCCTGGAAATGGGCCGCGCCGATTAATTTTCTTCTCAGACCCGTCAATGCTCTCGGCCTGTTTCATCCGATCGCGGATGCGATCAAGATGTTCACGAAAGAAGATTACATCCCGCCCTTCGGAGACAGATTTCTGCACACCCTGGCGCCGGCGCTGTCTCTGACTTTTGCGCTGGCCGGTTTTGCGGCGATACCTTTCGGCGACGTTCTCATTCTGAATGGACAGACGATCAATCTGCAGGTTGCTCCGGTGAATGTCGGGATTTTGTACGTCTTTGCGATGACTTCGATGGGGGTTTACGGCGTCATCCTTGCGGGTTTTGCGTCCAACAGCAACTATGCGTTTTTGGGCGGGCTGCGGGCCTCAAGTCAAATGCTCGCTTATGAAATTACTCTCGGACTGACGATTCTGGGCGTCGTTATGATTTACGGCTCGGTCGACTTGCAGGCGATTGCCCGGGGACAAGGACAGCTGCTTTGGGGCTGGCTTCCCATGTGGGGTGTTCTCGTCCAGCCGGTCGGATTCATTTTGTTTCTTGCCGCCGGCATCGCTGAAACCAAGCGCATTCCTTACGACATGCCGGAGGGAGAGTCTGAGATTGTCGGTTACTTTACGGAGTACAGCGGTATGAAATTCGGGATGTTCTACTTTACCGATTTTATAGAAACGATCCTGATAGCGTCCCTGACCACCGCTCTTTTTTTCGGAGGCTGGCAGGTTCCGTATCTCTACGCAGGCGGCTTTGAATTTCCGTGGGGAGCTTCATGGGCTCTGCCCCATTTCATGGTTGTTGCCCTGCAGATCGGTTCTTTTGCCTTGAAAGTGATTTTCTTCTGCTGGCTTTTTATGATTATCCGCTGGACTCTGCCCCGTTTCCGCTACGATCAGCTGATGGATCTCGGCTGGAAGGGTATTTTTCCCATTGCTCTCGCCAATCTTGTCGCAACCGCGGGCATCCTGCTTCTTTTGCGCTAACCCCCTGAACAACCTTTGACCTTACGATGAAAGAGACCGAAAGCGCCGGGGGCATTATCCTGAATCAGGAGGGTTACGTTCTGCTGGTCGAACAGAAGCGAGGCGTTTGGTCCCTTCCCAAAGGCCACCTTGAAGGAAAAGAAACTCCGCTTGAAGCCGCTCTGCGCGAAATCGAAGAAGAGACCGGCATCACCCGCCTTGAATTCAAAAAAGAACTGGGCAGTTACAAGCGCTTCAAGATCGGCAAGGACGGCCGGGATGACGCTGCTGAACTCAAGACGATGCACATTTTTCTTTTTACCACGAACGAGAAAAACACCCGGCCGCAGGATCCCACGATTGTCGGCCTTGCATGGGTGTCTCCCGAGGAGATTGCTCAGCGCCTGACCCATCCGAGGGACCGCGAATTTGTCACAGCCGTTCTTCCTCAAATCCGCCGGGACCCCGCGCAGGCATAAAAAAAGCGGGACAGGATTGCTCCCGTCCCGCTCTTAGTTACCGGCGGGGCCGGCTTTAGGCGTTGACCGCAGCCCGCGTTCCCTGAAGCTGACTTTCCACAAAATCCCAATTCACGAGTTTCCAGAAGGCCTCGACATATTTGGGGCGCGCATTGCGATAATCGACGTAATAAGCATGTTCCCAAACATCGCAGGTCAAAAGCGGCTGGTTCGGACCCGTCAGAGGCGTGCCCGCGTTGGACGTCGACTCGAGAGCGAGCTTCCCGTCGGGTTTTTTAACAAGCCAGGCCCAGCCTGATCCGAAGAGGTTGATGGAAGCATTCGTGAAGGATTCCTGAAATTTTTCGAAGGATTCAAAGGAATTCTTGATAGCGTCCCCGATGGCGCCCTTCGGAGCACCGCCGCCTTGCGGGGAAAGGCAATTCCAGTAAAAGGTGTGATTCCACACTTGTGCCGCGTTGTTGAACACCGGCCCTTGCTGGACTTTGCGGACGATGTCTTCCAGCGAAGCATTCGCGTGTTCACCGCCCTCGATCAGACCGTTGAGCTTGGTCACGTATGTCTGATGATGTTTGCCGTAGTGATACTCCAGAGTTTCTTTGGAAATGTGAGGCGCCAGGGCATCCATGGCATAAGGAAGTTCAGGGAGTTTGAAGGCCATTTGGGAATCCTCTCATGAAACGCCGACCCTCCGCGGAGCGTCTCCGGAGGGTCGGCAAGGTTAAGGCTTGAGCGTTAGAGCTGACTTAGATTTTACCGACGAGATTCAGGCCGGGCTTGAGTGTGCTCTTGCCGGGCTTCCAGCTCGCGGGGCAAACCTCGCCCTTGCTTTCACGGACGAACTTTGCGGCCTGAACTTTACGCAGCAGCTCTTCAGCGCTGCGGCCGATGGAGTTGTCGTGGATCTCGATACATTTCAGCACACCGTCCGGATCGATGATAAACGATCCGCGCAGCGAGAGTCCCTCGGCTTCGATCAGCGTTCCGAATTCCCGGGAAAGAGACTGGTTCGGATCCGCAACCATGGGGAACTTAATTTTTTTGATGGCCGGGGAAACATCGTGCCAGGCTTTGTGGGTAAAAACGGTATCCGTGCTGACGGAGAGAACTTCCGCGCCCAAGCCCTGAAAACTGTCATAATGATTGGCCAGCTCTTCAAGTTCAGTGGGACAGATGAAGGTGAAATCGGCCGGATAAAAAACCATCACAACCCATTTACCCTTGTAATCCGAAAGCTTGACGGTTTTGATTTCGTCATTCTGGTAAGCCTTCGCTTGAAACTCATTCACTTTATCGCCGATCTTAACCATGGTGAATCCTCCTCTTCGTGCTGAAGTTTTTTAGTTGATGAAGACACATTCGGGTCAATCGGGGGATCTTCCGAACTCAAGCAGGGCCGTATTCTAGCATAAGCGGTTCAAATAACCAGACTGAAATTGTCCGAGAAGGTGGAGATTCTGTAGGCGGGGGCGCGGGGTATTCCGCCCGTCGCTGTTCAATCAAGCACGAGACCCTCAAACTGAAAAAAAATCCGAATCCCCAACACTCTCTCCAGCAGAGCGGAAATGGCGGAGCTCATTTTAGCGGGGCGGCGGGTCTTAAGGTCTGAAGCGGTTCGGGGTGCTTCTCCTAGGTCGAGTGGAGGCAGCTGTGCCATGCTCATAAGATTCGGCCTCGGGGCTGTTTTCCTCGTCGGCGGGGATCAGGTCTTTAGAACTTCCCTTAGAGCCAAGCCTTGCGTGCTTGGCGCCCTGCTTTCTAAACCGAAGCTCATGAACAATTTAGAATGTGATTGCACTCCCCAAGCGAAGGGGGTGATGTTTGAAATTGGCGGCTCAGACTGCTGTCTTTCGCCGAGAAGTCGGAAATTTCTTCCCTACTCCCGACCGGAGCTCCATCGAGAGGGTTTTTTTTTCATTTTTTAAGCGGCTTATGGTAGACTACGCAACGCTTTTCCCCCAAAAAGCCCGAACTCCAAAATCTATTCCAGTTAAGGTAAAAAATGAACGGTGTAAATCCCTGTCTTTTTCGCAGCTCTGTCGGCAAAAAGTTTTTGATGGCCTTTACCGGGTTCATTCTCGTAGGCTTTATTGTCGGTCATCTGGCTGGGAATTTTTTCATCTACGCCGGCAGGGAAGCGATTAACGACTATGCCGAGCATCTCGAGAGCCTGGGTCCTCTTCTTTGGCTTGCCCGCATCATTCTGCTGGCAGCTGTAAGTATCCATGTCGTTACGGCAGTTCAGCTTGCCCGGGAGAACAGGGCCGCGCGTCCCTTAAATTATCAGGCGTACAAGACAAGAGAAACGACCTATGCGGCGCGCACGATGATGATGTCCGGTTTGATTGTGCTGGCGTTTATTATCTACCATCTGCTGCACTTTACCTTCGGAATAACTCATCCGGAAATCTCTCATGAGGTTGACGCACACGGCCGTCATGACGTCTATTTGATGATCGTAAAAAGTTTTCAGGATCTGTGGGTTGTCGCGGCCTACGTTACGGCCCAGATCCTTTTGGCGGCTCACCTTTCCCACGGATTATCGAGTATTCCCCAGTCCCTTGGTTTTCTGGGAGAGTCGCAGCGTAAAAAGCTCCGGTGCGCCGGGCGCATTTTCGCAATCCTGCTTTTTGCGGGCTATATCTCAATACCTTTGTCGGTCTATTTCGGATGGGTGAAACTGTGAGTTTAAGATCATGACCCCTCAGCTCAATTCAAAAATTCCTTCGGGTCCTCTGGAAGAAAAATGGGACCGTCACCGCTTCGAAATGAAGCTGGTCAACCCCTCCAATAAGCGCAAATACAAAGTGATTGTGGTCGGGACGGGTCTTGCCGGATCCTCAGCCTCGGCGACGCTGGCCGAACTCGGCTACCAAGTTGAAACCTTCTGCTTCCAGGATAGTCCGCGCCGCGCTCACAGTATTGCCGCTCAGGGCGGAATCAACGCCGCTAAAAACTACATGAATGACGGCGACAGTGTGAAAAGACTTTTTTACGACACGATCAAGGGGGGCGACTTCAGAGCCCGCGAGGCCAATGTTTACCGTCTCGCCCAGGTCAGCGGGAACATTATCGACCAGTGCGTCGCCCAAGGCGTTCCTTTCGCGCGCGAATACAGCGGCTACCTCTCGAACCGATCGTTTGGGGGCGCGCAGGTGTCGAGGACCTTTTATGCCCGGGGTCAGACAGGACAGCAGCTTCTTTTGGGAGCTTATCAGGCCCTCGAACGCCAGATCGCTCTCGGCACGGTGCGCATGCATCCGCGGACCGAAATGCAGGACCTGGTTGTCGTGAACGGCGAGGCCAAGGGCATCATCTCAAGGTGCCTTGTGACGGGAAAAATGACGCGCCATTGTGCCGACGCCGTGGTTCTTGCTACCGGCGGTTACGGGAATGTTTTCTACCTCTCGACCAACGCCAAGGGTTCGAACGTTACGGCCATTTACCGCGCCCACAAGAAGGGCGCGCTGATGGCCAATCCCTGCTTTACGCAGATTCATCCCACCTGCATCCCCGTCAGCGGCGATTATCAGTCCAAGCTGACCTTGATGTCAGAGTCGCTCAGGAATGACGGAAGAATCTGGGTTCCGAAGAAGAAGGGTGAAACCCGGGCTCCGGATCAGATCCCTGAGGAGGAGCGTGATTACTTTTTGGAGCGGAAGTATCCGAGCTTCGGCAATTTGGCCCCGCGCGATATCTCATCGCGTGCCGCCAAGGAAGTTTGCGACGAAGGCCGCGGCGTCGGTCCTGGGGGGCAGGGGGTCTATCTCGACTTTGCCGATGCGATTGAACGTTTAGGGGAAAACAAGATCCGTGAGCGTTACGGCAACCTCTTTCACATGTATGGAAAAATCACGGGAGAAAATCCTTACAAGGTCCCGATGAGAATCTATCCGGCGATCCATTACACCATGGGCGGACTCTGGGTGGATTACAATCTTATGAGCAATGTCCCGGGCCTTTTTGTGATCGGTGAAGCGAACTTTTCAGATCACGGAGCCAACCGTCTCGGAGCCAGCGCGCTCATGCAGGGACTCGCGGACGGCTATTTTGTTCTGCC
Organism: Candidatus Omnitrophota bacterium; assembly: GCA_018883425.1. Taxonomy (GTDB): domain Bacteria; phylum Omnitrophota; class Omnitrophia; order Omnitrophales; family Aquincolibacteriaceae; genus ZLKRG04. The sequence goes on from VFQY01000014.1 coordinate 8,142, forward strand.
CTACACGATCGCCGATTACCTTGCCCGGATAACTAAGCCCGGCTCGGTCAAAACGGATCATGCAGAATTTGAAAGGGCTGAAACGGAATCGATGTCGCGCATCAAAAAACTTCTCGCGATCAAGGGTAAGAAAACTCCGGACGAAATTCACCGTCAGCTCGGCAAACTTCTGTGGGATAAATGCGGGATGGCGCGCGATGAGGCAGGCTTGAAGCAAGCCCTCAAGAAAATACCGGAAATTCGCGAAGAGTTCTGGAGCAGCGTCAACGTCCTTGGGTCGGGCGAAGAAATCAACCAGTCTCTCGAAAAAGCCGGCCGCGTTGCTGATTTCATCGATTTCGGAGAGCTGATGTGCTACGACGCCTTGAACCGCAATGAATCCTGCGGCGGTCACTTCCGGACGGAACATCAGACCGAGGAGGGAGAGGCCCTGCGTAATGACGCCGATTACTGTTATGTCGCGGCATGGGAATATAGCGGTGAGGGCAAGGCGCCGATCCTTCATAAAGAACCGCTTGCTTATGAGAACGTGAAGCTTGCCCAAAGGAGTTATAAGTAATGAATCTGACTCTGCGTGTTTGGCGTCAAAAGAACGCTGAAGATCAAGGGAAGATGGCAACCTACAGCCTTGAAGGAATCAGCGAGCACATGTCGTTTCTCGAAATGCTCGATGTTCTCAACGAAAAACTGACGGCCGAGGGCGAGGATCCCGTGGCCTTTGATCATGATTGCCGCGAAGGGATCTGCGGTTCCTGCTCTCTGGTTATCAATGGGCGTCCTCATGGACCGGATCATGGGACGACGGCTTGCCAGCTGCACATGCGGCGGTTCAAGAACGGTGATGAAATTGTGATCGAGCCCTGGCGGGCCCGCGCTTTTCCCGTGCTCAAAGACCTGATGGTCAACCGCAGTGCCTTCGACCGGGTCATTCAAGCCGGCGGTTTTACCTCCGTCTCGACCGGAAGCGCTCCGGATGCCAACGCGATTCCCATTCCCAAGCCCCATGCGGACTCCGCGATGGATGCGGCGGCCTGCATCGGCTGCGGCGCTTGTGTCGCCGCCTGCCCGAATGCCTCAGCGATGCTGTTTGTGGCGGCTAAAGTTTCTCATCTCGGGCTTCTTCCTCAGGGGCAAGTTGAAGCTTCTGCCCGAGTCCGCGGTATGATACGAACCATGGACCAGGAAGGCTTCGGAAACTGCACGAACCATTATGAGTGCCAGGCGGCATGTCCCAAAGAGATCAGCGTCGATTTCATCGCTCTGATGAACCGCCGCTACCTCAAAGAGGCCGTCAAGCCATGAAGATTTGCTGTCTCGATCTGGAAGGCGTCCTTGTTCCGGAAATATGGATCAAGGTTGCGGAAAAAACGCGCATTCGCGAGCTGCGTCTGACCACGCGCGAGATCCGGGATTATGACAAGCTTATGAAATACCGGATTGACCTTTTGCGCGAAAAAAAAATTCGCCTGAAAGATATTCAGAAAGTGATCTCGACCCTCCGCCCCCTATCCGGAGCGAAGACCTTTCTTGAGCGTCTCCGCGCTCAGCGTGAAGTCATCATCCTTTCGGACACGTTTTACGAATTCGCCGGACCCTTGATGAAGCAATTAGGCTGGCCGACGCTTTTTTGCAATACCCTGGAAACTGACGGCAAAGGTTTCATTTCGGGCTATCATCTTCGGATCCGTAACGGCAAGGAGCATGCGGTGCGCGCGCTCAAGAAGCTCAACTTCCGGGTGAAAGCGGCGGGTGACTCCTATAATGATTTAACCATGATTCACGCTGCCGACGAGGGCATTCTTTTCAACCCGCCCGATTCGATCGTCAAAGAATACCCGAAGCTTCCGGTGGTCCGGACGCATTCGGAGCTTCTCAAAAAACTGCTGGCCTGAGGCCGGCGAGGAAAGGAGGAAATCGACATGGCAAAAAAAGAAGGAGCACGCGTCAACGTTCAGCTTCGCAGCACGGAGAGCAGCTTTTCCTACTACGTCTCCAAGAACAAGCGCAATAACGCGGAACGTCTTGAACTGCGCAAATATGATCCTACGCTTCGTAAGCACGTGATCTTCAAGGAAAAGAAATAACTCAGAAAGCCTTTCGATGATCGATCCCGAATTTCTGAAAATTCTGGCTTGTCCCGAGACCCGTCAGCGTCTTCAGGAGGCTGATGAGCGGACGCTTGAACGCCTGAATGCGGCGATCGAATCCGGGTCCTTGATGAACCGGGGTAATCAGAAAGTTTCTTGCCGCCTTGAAGCGGGGCTCGTCCGCAGCGACGGCCTGATTCTTTACCCGGTTCGGGAGGAAATTCCTGTGCTGCTTTTCGAGGAATCGATCGCTCTTGCCGCCCTGAGCTGAGCGCCCGCGCCGTCCCCGTTGAGGATTCAAAAAAACAGGCAATGACCGATTGACGCAGCCTGATGATTCTGCGAAAATTCGGACGTTCAGCTCCCAGGTCCTGCAGCAGCGGGCCTTGTGGGCCTTAGTGTGCAAGGACGGCCGTGATCCCCAAGGAACGGCCGTCAGGCTTTCAAAGTGAGGAGAAAAGATGACGAACGAAACAGGAGTGGCTGTGGCCAAAGACGCGACGATTAAGAATTTTATCAAAACCAATTACCGCCATTTTAATGCGGCCGTGATCGTGGATGCCGCTCAGGCCTGGGTTGATCATCTGAACGCGGGCAACAAAATGCTTCTGACGATGGGCGGAGCGATGAGCACGGCAGAGCTCGGCATCACCCTCGCCGAGATGATCCGTCAGGACAAGGTTCATGCGATCTGTACGACCGGAGCCAATCTTGAGGAAGACGTCTTCAACCTCGTCGCGCACAGCGAATACGAGCGCGTCCCTCACTACCGTAACCTTACCGTAGAGGATGAGGTCGCGCTTCATGACCGGGGTCTTAACCGGGTCACGGACACCTGTATTCCGGAAGATACCGCGATGCGGCGCATCGAGAGTGAGGTCCTTTATTTTTGGCAGAAAGCCGACAAAGAAGGCAAGCGCTACTTTCCGTACGAGTATATGTATCAGCTTCTCAAAAGCGGCAAGCTCGAAAAATATTATGAGATCGATCCGAAGAATTCTTGGATCCTCGCCGCCTGCGAAAAAAATCTTCCGATTTTCACCCCGGGCTGGGAAGACTCAACGCTCGGAAACATGTTTGTCGGGCAGGTAAGAAAGAAGAATGTGTCCACGCTCAACGTTGTCCGTTCCGGTCTGGAAATGATGGACACGTTAATCGATTGGTACCTTGCCAACACAGCCGGTGCGGGAAATGTCGGATTCTTTCAGATCGCCGGGGGAATCGCGGGCGATTTTCCGATCTGCGTCGTACCTCTCATCAATCAGGATCTCAAGGGCGATTGCAAGCGGTGGGGTTATTTCTGCCAGATTTCCGACAGCACGACGTCTTACGGCTCTTACAGCGGGGCGGTGCCGAATGAGAAGATTACCTGGGGAAAACTCGAAGGCGATACGCCTCGTTTCATCATCGAATCAGATGCAACGATCGTGGCGCCGCTGGTGTTTGCCTACGTTCTTGAGATGTAAAAATACCGAAAGAAAAAAAGGCCTCCTTCCCAGGAGGCCTTTTTTTTGCCTGAATCTGCCGCTGTCAGCGGCGGAGAATTTCCGCGGCCTGAAGCGCGGCGTAGGTGAGGATGATGCCGGCTCCGGCGCGGCGTATCGATAAGAGCGTTTCCATCAGAGCGTCCTCTTCCCGGACCCAGCCTTTTTGAGCCGCGGCTTTCAGCATGGCATATTCCCCGCTGACCTGATAGGCGGCAACCGGAACTTTCACGGCAGCACGCACGCGTGCGATCACATCAAGATAAGCCAGCGCGGGCTTCACCATCACGATATCGGCGCCTTCCTGAATATCGAGCTGAACTTCACGCAGAGCTTCGCGGCTATTGGCAGGGTCCATCTGATAAGTTTTTTTATCGCCTGTACGGGGCGCTGAATCTAAGGCGTCGCGGAAAGGTCCGTAAAAAGCCGACGCATATTTGGCGGAGTAAGCCAGAATCCCTGTATCCGTGTGACCAGCGGAATCCAAGGCGCGCCGCAGAGCCCCCACACGCCCATCCATCATGTCAGAAGGCGCCACAAAATCGGCTCCTGCGCGGGCTTGCGACACGGCCATGGCGGCAAGAATATCGAGCGTCTCATCGTTGACGATTTTTCCGCCGCGCACCAGTCCGTCGTGGCCGTCGCTTGAATAAGGATCCATGGCAACGTCGGTGATCACGGTCATTTCCGGGCAGGCGTCCTTGAGCGCCCGCACGGTTTCCTGAAGAAGCCCTTTGGGATTGAGGGCTTCGCCTGCCCGTTTGTCCTTCATCGAATCCGGCAGAGCAGGGAATAAAGCTAGGCCCGGAATACCCAGGCGGAAGGCCCGGCGGGCTTCCTGCACGATCCGGTCACGGCTGAAGCGGAAGACACCCGGCATGGAATCTACCGGATTCTGGACGTTCTTTCCCGGCACGACAAAAAGCGGAAGAATCAGATTCTCGGGCGAAAGCCGGGTTTCCCGCACAAGAGACCGAATCGAGGACGTGCGGCGGTTTCGGCGGGGACGCTCGGTGATGACGAGATCTTTTTTCTTTCGAGAGCTGGGCTTCATGGAAGGTATTTTAAACGCGACGCAGGATTTTCCTAGAGGATTTTTTTAGGCGGCGCCTTAACGATGCGGCCTCCGGGCTGGATCGTGAAGGGAGGCGAGCTGACCGTGCGTGATTCGGCGGTTGCCAAGTCGGCGCTAAAAATTTATCATGAACCGCCGCTCAGAGGAGGATCAGGATCAACGATGGGTGTTTACGGTCAGTTCGAGATCGAAATTACGGATTTCAAAGAAGATCCTGCCAGCGACGCAGCCTGCGAAATTTTTTTCGACATCCGGGGACCTGTGAATTTTTACGAAATGGCAGTTGTGCTCTTCGAAGAAGATTTCATGGTCCGTTATTTTCGGATTCCCTGGTATAAAGATCTGCCCACTGAAGAAAGGCGGATCTGGAAAGAAAAAAGGCCTCTTTTTATCCGGTGGGCTCTGATGAAGGCGGAAGAAAAGATTAAAAAGCAAATCCAAGATGTGAAAATCAGCGTGCATTTCGAGGGTGACGCGGCCTGGGCCGAGAAAGTCGAACAAGGGCTGCTCCGACCCTCGAGTGAAGAGCGCAGTCCCAACTTGTTTATCCTAAAATTGTGAGTCTACCATGTCCTTGAAATCCGCTTCTACAGCACTCGTCACAGGAGCATCCTTCGGTATCGGCCTTGAAATGGCGCGTGAACTGGCGGCGAGAGGGCACAATCTCGTGCTTGCCGCACGCAATATCGAAAAACTAAGGGAAGTGTCCCGCGAGTTATCCTCCGCCTCAATTCGGGTGGAGATTCTGCAGACGGACCTTTCCCAGTCCGGGGCCGCCCGCGCGCTCTATGATGAACTGAAGCGCCGCGGTATCAAAATTGACATCCTGATCAACAATGCAGGATCCGGCATTCATGGTCATTTCACAGACATGGACTGGCAGGCCGTGTCGGCGATGCTGCGCTTAAATATCGAATCGCTGACGGAGCTCACTCATCTTTTTCTTCGGGATTTTTTGGAGGCACGCGCCGGAAGAATTCTCAACGTTGCTTCGACGGCGGCTTTCCAGCCCGGTCCGCTGATGGCTTGCTACTATGCCTCAAAAGCGTTTGTCCTGAGTTTTTCGGAGGCGCTTTGTGAGGAACTCCGAGACAGCGCCGTCACGGTGACGGCGCTTTGTCCCGGCCCGACGCATTCCGAGTTTCAAAAACGCGCGGGTATGGGCCATGTGGAGCTTTTTACTCGGTTCAGTATGAAAACGCGTCAAGTCGCCCGGGACGGGGTTCAGGCGATGCTCAAGGGCAAACGTCTCGTCGTTTCGGGATGGCTGAATAACCTGCTCGTTTTTCTGATCCGTTTTTCACCGCGGTTCCTGACGCCTAAATTGGTCTACTCCTTCCAATCCGGCCGGCTGGCGTCCAGCCAAAAAAAATAAAAGCCGGCCCTCGTGTTTCTCCAGAAAAAAAGATAAAATAGCGGCTCTCTTTGAACCGGAGGTTAACGTTTTGATTATTTTGGGCATCGGCAACCTGCATCATGATCCTGCAGCCTGTCTTTTGGTGGACGGCAAACTGGTCGCCGCTTCGGAAGAAGAGCGTTTCAGCCGCAATAAGCATGCTTTCGGTGAATACCCTCTGAATGCAATCCGGTTTTGTCTCGAGAAGGCCGGTCTTAAGCCGGAGGATGTTCAGGCCGCCGCGCACCCGTCCTCGCCGGAAGCCTATGACCGGCATAAATGGAATTACTTGCGCCGTTCGCTCTTCAGCCGGCCCTCCCAAGCTCTCAAGGCGGTGATCAAAGCGGACTCCCGAAAAAAGAATTTTCTCGAAACTCCGCGCAAGGTTCTTAAGGCGGCAGGTTTTCGGGAGGATTTGCCTCTGCATGCGATCGAACACCATGCCGCGCATGCCGCTTCTGCCTTTTATTTCTCGGGATTCCCGGATGCGGCTTTTCTCACCATGGACGGTTCCGGAGAGTTTACGGCAACGATGCTCGGCGCTTTTGACCGTCAGGGGAAGATGCGGATGATCCGGGAGTTTATCGTCCCTGACTCGCTGGGATTTTTCTATGCCACCATGACTGATTACCTCGGATTCGAACACGATGACGGAGAATACAAAGTCATGGGCATGGCGCCTTACGGGGATCCCTCCCGGTTCAGCGTCGATGATTTTATCCGTTACGAAAACAAAAAATACCGCGTCAACGACCGGTATATTTACGCGGTTCGCCGGCAGCGTTATCAGCAGGACAAATGGTTTTCCAAGGCCATGGTGGATCGTTACGGGAAACCCCGGGAAGGCGATGCCTTGAGCGAGCCCTACATTCACATTGCGGCCGCGACGCAAAAAAAACTCGAAGACATCACGCTTCAGCTCATCGACGATTATCTTGGGGAGGCTTTAGAAGCCTCCGGCGGGCGCCTCTGTTTTGCCGGGGGATGCGCCTTGAATGTGAAACTCAATCAGCGGCTGATTGCTCACCCGGCGGTCAAGGAGCTTTGGGTTCAGCCGGCGTCCAGCGATGCAGGGCTTCCGCTTGGAGCCGCCGCCATGATCGCTCATGGAGCAGGCGATAAAATTGAACCGATGAGACACGCTTACTACGGCCCCGAATATTCGGATGCCGAGATCGAGGCGGTTCTCAAAAAGACGTCCTATCCCTTCCGCCGCGAGACTTCGATCACGGAGACAGCAAGCAAGCTTCTCCACGAGGGGCACATTGTCGGGTGGTTCCAGGGCCGAATGGAGTGGGGACCGAGGGCTCTGGGCAACCGCAGTATCCTGGGAAATCCCACGGTCAAGGGAACGGCCGACCGCATCAATGAAATCATCAAGTTCCGGGAGAATTGGCGTCCTTTCTGTCCCTCGGTGCTCGAGGAATGCGGCCGGGAGGTCCTGGAAACTGAGCATGATTCGCCCTTCATGACATTCTGCTTCAATGTCCGGGAAAACTGGAAGGCCCGCGTGCCTGAAATTGTTCACGTGGACGGGACGGCCCGGCCGCAGTATGTCAGCCGTGAACACAATGCCCGGTTCCATGAGCTTATTACACGGTTCCGAGAGAAATCGGGCGTGCCGCTGGTGATCAACACATCTTTGAACCGCAGGGGAGAACCTATGATTTGTTCGCCGGAAGATGCGTTGAAAATGTTCGAGGGAAGCGGCCTTCCCTATATGGCCATTGGGAATTTTCTCGTCTCAAAACAGGCCATTTGAAATCGGTCCGGAAAAGCGTTAATATACCCCATCCCGAAAATATTCCCCCAAAACTCCCCTCAGGATTCAAGACATGGCGATAAGAACCAAGGTTGTTGAAAGACCTAAACTGAACTTCTGGCAGCGTATTTATCTGTCCGAGGTGCTGAGAGGTATTGCCATCACATCACGGCATTTTTGGAAGAACACGTTCTTTCATGCCATGCACGCGATCGGTCTTTTCAAGGGAATCCAGGCGGCTGTCACCATTCTCTACCCGGAGCATCGGCGCGACATGGCCAAACGTTCGAGAACCCGTCATCGTTTGACCAAGCGGGCCGACGGATCTGCACGCTGTGTAGCCTGCATGATGTGTGAGACTGTTTGCCCTGCCCGCTGCATCACCATCGTAGCGGAAGAACATCCGGATCCTACGATTGAAAAACGTCCCGCCAGTTTCGATATTGATTTGGGCAAATGTGTTTACTGCGGTTTTTGCGTCGAAGCCTGTCCTGAAGACGCGATCCGCATGGATACGCAAATCATCGATACGGCCGCTTACAGCCGTAAGGCGATGGTTCTGGATATCCGCGAGCTTTTGAATCCGAATCCTCTTTATTCGCAAGTACCCCCGCCCGCCGAAAAGAATTAAGAAGCGCCTCTTCCTCAATCGCCCCAGAGCTCCAAGGGCTGTGTGGGCACTTTCCCGAGAGAAGACATCGGGTGCTCCGTCATCCTCAAGGCTGAGAATCCGGGCGATTGAAGAGAGCTCTCCCCGGTTTAGAACCTCAAAATCAGGCAGATGAAGGGCGTTCCGAGCGGAAACCCTTGAGCGGGTTTAAAACAGAACTTCCGCCGCGCTTGAAGCGAGCGAAAGGAGCGGTGCGGGGAAGAATCCCGCGGCGATGATGAGAGCCGAAGAAATTCCCAAAAGAACGAGGGTCGGGGCAGGTACCGCGAGGGGGTCTGCTGCCGACGGCTCGTCGGCATAGATTTTCTTGATGAGTCCGAAATAGTAATAAAGAGATACTGCGACAGCACAGCATCCCAGGAAGGCCGGAAAAATCAGACCTTGCTGGACCGCCGCCGAGAGAATCAGAAATTTGCCGAAGAATCCCGCCAAGGGGGGCAGGCCCGTCAGCGAAGCTAAAGCAATAAAAAAGGCGGCCCCAAGGAACGGAGATCGCCGTGCCAGGCCTCGGTAGGCATCCACCTTGTCGCTCCCCAGCAGCTGACCAGCTGTCGTGATTACCATGAAAGCGGTCAGGGTGCTGAGACTGTAGGCGGCAAGGTAATAGAGAATCGATTCAAGGCCGGCGCGGCCGCCTGCGGCAAGGCCGATCAGAAGATAGCCCGCGTGACTGATGCTCGAATACGCGAAGAGTCTCTTGATGTTGGTTTGATGTAAAGCGGCCAGATTACCATAGATGAGTGTCAGCGCGGCCAGAACAGAGAACAGGGCTGTCCGCCCGGTTTCGAATGCCGGAAAGACCCCAAACAGAATTTGAATCAAAACCAGAAACGCCGCTGACTTGGATGCTGTGGACAGAAAGGCCGTTACAGGTGTCGGAGCGCCTTCATAGACGTCCGGTGCCCAGAGTTGGAAAGGAACGGCGGCAGCCTTAAAAGCTGAGGCACAGAGAGTGAGAATCAGACCGAAGGTGATCAGCGATGCAGCTTGACCCGACTCGTAGGCGGTCCGGATTCCTTCAAAGGAAGTTGTGCCCGAGGCAACGTAAAAAAGACTAATCCCGTAAATCATGAAAGCCGAGGCGAGAGATCCCAGGATGAGGTATTTTAACCCGGCTTCAATGGAAAATAAGTCCCTCTTTAAATAAGCCGCCATGATGTAAAAGGAAAAGGTCACGATTTCCAGAGCGATGAACAGCAGCAGAAAGTCCCGGGCCGAACTGAGAACGAAAAGGCCGATCAGAGTGATCCAGAGGGTCAGAAAAAATTCTCCAGGAAAGCGCAGGCGCGGCGCGAAAAACTCCTTCGACATTTGAAGCACCGGAATGACGGCGAGCGCAAAAAATCCCTTGAAGAAAAGACTGAAAACATTGACTCCGAACATACCGCCGAACGCAGTTCCCTGCCGGCCCCACGAGAAAAGAACCGCCGCAAAAACTGCTAAGGATCCCAAGCAGGCCGCTCGCGCAGAAAATTTCTGCGAGAAGTCTTTAACATACATTTCCCCCAGCGTCAGGACTCCAAGCACGGTCAGGGCGGTCAGTTCGGGCAGCATCAGAGACAGATTCATGAGATAAAGGCTCCGATCGCGGGTTCGATCCATTGAAGAAGTCCTGAAGGCCAAAGCCCGAAAAGAATCAGGGTTCCTATCAGAAGAGCGAGAGGGAGCGTTTCATGAAGACGCAGGTTCGAAAACGTCTCGGCCTGAACCGCCTTCCCATAGCAGACGGCCTGAATCATTCTCAAAAGATAGACCGAAGTCAGCAGGATTCCTAAAACCGCAAGCCCTGTCAGCCAGGGATAAACGCTCCAGGTGCTGAGAAGAATCATCAGTTCTGATGCGAAGTTGGCGAATCCCGGCATTCCCAAAGAGGCCATAGAGGCCGCGATCAAGGCCGCTGAGAGAAAGGGAGCTGATTGCGCCAGTCCGCCGAAGGCTTGAATTTCGTCATGCTGAGTGCGGTTCGACAGAGTTCCGGCTGCCGAGAAAAGCGCGGCCGTCAGGATGCCGTGGGCGAAAACGAGAAAAACAGCCCCGGAAACCGATGGGGCGCTGAAGGCCGCAAGGCCCAAAAACACATAGCCCAGGTGCGAAACACCGGAAAATCCGAAGATGAGACGAAGACTTTTTTGGCGAAGTGCCGCATAGGCGGCATAAACAATACCTACTGCCGCAGCAAGAGCAAGGGCATCTGCCCAAGCCCGCATGCCTTCAGGCAGGAGTCCCGCGGCGACGCGAAGCAGGAGGTAGGGCCCCGCCTTGATTCCCGCATGCAGCATCGCTGCCGAAGCGGGCGCAGAGGCATAGGCCGCCGGTGCCCAGCTGTGCAGCGGCCACAGTGACGAGAGCAGACCGAAGGCAATAAGGAAAAGGGGCGCGAGGCGGATTTGCGTTTCTGCCGCTAAAAGATTTCTGGGAGCGGCTTCAAGGTCAAAGACCGCGGGACCGCCTTGCTGATAAAGAAGAAAGAGACCGAAGAGAGCCAGGACAGCACCCAAGCCTGTCATGACGGCCATTTGGATAGCCGCCGCCTCTTTCTTTCCGGTTCCCCAGACGGCAATCATAGGATAAACCGCAAGCAAGGTCACTTCATAGAAAACATACACAAAGAAAAGGTTCATCGATGTAAAAACGCCGTAAAATGCGCCGCTCAGCAGCAGAAAGAAGACGAGGTATTCTTTGAGACGGTCAGAGACAGTGAAGGCTGAAAAAAGGGATGCTCCCGAGACCAGAGCGGTCAAAAGACAGAAGGTTAGACCCAGGCCGTCGACGCCGCTTACGTAATCGATCCCGAGGGCCGGAAGCCACGAAAGGCGCGTGACAAACTGATACTCAGCGCCGCTTCGGCCGTCGAAATTCAGCACCATAAAGAGAACAGCCGCCGCGGACAACAAACAGGCTGATGCGGTGAGTCTTTTCAACAGCCGCAGGTTTTGACGAGGTATCCCAAGCAGCGTTAAAGCGGTGATCCACGATATCCAGGGTAAAATCAGGGTCATAAAAATATCTTCAGATTAAAAGCGCCAGCCTGACGTCATAAAAAAAAGAATCGTCAAAGCGCCGATTAAAAAAGTTAAGGCATAAAACTGAACGACACCGGTTTGAAAGGACCGCAGCCCGCCGCCGATCCAGCGCGCGAGACGTCCCAGACCATTGATCGTCCATTCCGTGATGACATAGCGTTCCAGGAGATCTGCAGCACGGGCTTTCTTTTCAAGTGCTCCGCAAACCCATCGGTCGTAGATGTCGTCGAGAAAATATTTATGCTCAAGCACACGGGCCGGCTGAGCAAGCCAGGGAAGAGCATCGCGCAGACGCCCTGATCTTTTCCAGTAGACGAGAGCGGCGGAAGCGAATCCCAGCAGGGCAGCGCCGACGGAGATCAGCGCAAGGGGATCCAGACCATGCGGCGCCACGTGGGATGGCTCTTTTCCCGAAGAAAGCCAGGCATGAATCGGCAGTGCTGAACCGAAGACCGAAAGAACGGCCAGCAGGATCAGCGGCACGGTCATTGCGGGACTGCCCTCATGAAGGGGATGCTCTGCGTGCGAAGCATGAGAAGACGTCTTCCCGCCCGGCAGAAAAACGATTGTGAATAGCCTGCCGTTGTAGAAAGCTGTGACCAGGACCGTGGCAAGTGCCAGTCCGAAGAGAAAAGCCGGCCCGTGCGCAGCGGCTGCCAGCACTTCCTCTTTGCTGAAAAATCCGCTGAAAGGCGGCAGGCCGATGAGGGAAACGGTTCCGATGAGAAACGTCAAACTTGTCACAGGCAGGGCTTTGAAAAGATAAAGCCGCGAGCCCCGGCCTTCATGGAGCACTCTCGCTCCCATTTCCCGGATATCCTGAGAGTGGAAGGCATGGATGAGCGAACCCGCCCCCAGGAACAAAAGTGCTTTAAAAAAGGCATGCATGGTCAGATGAAGAATGCCGGCCTGCGCGTCAGAGACCCCCAGCGCAAGCACCATATAGCCGAGTTGGCTTACTGTGGAATACGCGAGAATCTTTTTGATGTCCGTTTGCACCAGCGCCAGAAGCGCCGCAAGAAATGCCGTAAGACCGCCGGTCCAGGCAATGAAGGTCATGGCATCGGGAGAAGCTTCAAAGATAAAGAAAATGCGGGCCAGAAGAAAAATACCGGCCGCCACCATGGTTGCGGCATGGATCAGGGCGCTGACAGGCGTAGGACCCTCCATCGCGTCAGGCAGCCAGACATGCAGGGGAGCCTGAGCTGATTTGCCCGCGGCGCCGAGAAAGAGACCCAAAGCAATGAGGGTCATTGCAAGTTCGGGTATGCCCAGAGAAGGCAGCGCAGTCTCGAGGACGGTGAAATCGAAACTGCCGATACCCCCGGCAGCCATGAAACCCGATAAGGCCAAAAGCCCCAGCATCATGCCGGCATCGCCGACGCGCGTTGTCATAAAAGCTTTCTTGGCGGCAGTGCAGGCTTCTTTTTTTTCAAACCAAAAGCCGATCAAAAGGTAAGAGCTGAGCCCCACCAGCTCCCAGAAAATAAAGATCTGAATGAGATTGGGCGAGAGCACGATGCCCATCATCGAAAATGTGAAGAAGGACAGACAGGCAAAATAGCGGCTAGTGCCCGGATCGCCGGCCATATAAGCAGTCGAAAAAAGGAAAACCAGAGTCGCGACTCCCGTGACAACCAGCAGCATCACCAGGGTGAGGCCGTTAAAATAGACGCCGAAATTTAAGGTGAAAAGTCCTGCCGTCAGCCAGCGGACCGAGGATTCCAGAACAGGAGTGCCCTCGTTTTTCAGCGCTTCGTAGGGTGCGATTAATGAGCAGGTTAAGGCAAAACATAATCCCATGACAAGTGTCGCAAGGGCACCGGCGGTTTTAGGCGATTTTCTGAGAAAGACGCTGATGAAAGCGGCTGAGGCAAGCGGTAAAGCTAGGAGAGTCCAAGCCGTTGTGAGAATCATGCGGTTGCGTTTCAGCCTTTCAGAAAAGAAATATCCCGGGTATCCACCGAGGACTGTTTACGGAAAAGAAGGACGGCGATGGCCAGGCCGATGGTGACCTCGGCTGCCGCGACCACCATAACAAAAAACGCAATCACCTGCCCGCCTGTGTCGGAGTGAGCAGCTGAACCGGCGATAAAATTCAAATTGGCGGCGTTCAGCATGATTTCCACAGAGAGCAGAACCAATAGAAGGTTTCTGCGGAGCAGAAGTCCTGCTAAGCCGATGGAAAACAAAATTCCGCTGACGATCAGGTAGTGCGACAGCGGGATCATGCGTCTTCTTTCTTAGCCAAAGCAACTGCAGCGAAAACGCTCAAAAGAAGAAGAATGGAGGTTAACTGAAACGGCAGAAGGTAACCGCTGAAAAGAGTCAACCCCAGGCTTTTGACGTCGCCGGGTGCCCCGATCATTTTGAATTCCGGACTTCTGACGGCGGCCCGGATGAAAAGCGACAGAAAGATAAGAACAGCAAGGATACCCGCAGCGGAAGTCAGAGGAGGAAAACGCTTCAGCAGAGGGATTTCAACGGCCGCGGTACCCTGCAGCATGATGACAAAAAGGAAAAGAACGAGCACTGCGCCGGCGTAAACGATGATCTGCGCAATGGCGACAAAGTGCGCATTCAGGAGGAGGTAAAGCACGGTAATTGCCGTCATCGCTAGAATCAGGCTCAGAAGGGCGCGGGTCGGTTTGGACAGCAGGATGACCATGAGCGAACCGAGGATCGCGACAGCCGATGATGCGTAAAATAATACGGCTTCCATAGCTGAACAGAACGCCTAGTTAGCGGCTGGGGAAAATTTTTGAGTGATGAAAACAGCCTGATTGCGCTTCACCTCAAAAAAACCCGATCCGACGATAAAAGCTTTTTGACCCGCGTTTTTCTCGCGCAGCTTCAAGCGCCCGCCCGCTGAAGACGTGATAAAGGGGGCGTGGTTAGCCATAACGCCCACAAAACCCTTTTCTGCGGGTACTTCCGCATGGAGGACGGCGCCCTCGTAAGCGATTCCTTGCGGCGTGATGATTTGAAGCTGATACGTTTGAGCCATAATCTCTGAGAGAACCCTTTAAACGGCGGTCTTTGTTTTTTCGAAATTCTCGATGACGTCCTCAGCGCTTCCGCACATATAAAAGCACTGTTCCGGAATGTGATCAAGTTCACCCGCCACAATCCTCTGGAAACTCTTGATGGTCTCGGGAAGCGGCACGTACTTGCCCTTGCGGCCTGTGAAAGCTTCTGCCACCGAGAAAGGCTGGGAAAGGAAGCGTTCGAGTTTCCGGGCGCGCATGACGATCTCTTTGTCTTCCTGGGACAGCTCGTTAATACCCAGAATGGCGATAATATCCCGAAGGTCTTTGTAGCGCTGCAGAATTCTCTGCACTTCGCGGGCAGTCTTGTAATGCTCTTCTCCGACGACGCGCGGATCCAGCATGCGCGAAGTGGAGCCCAGAGGATCAACTGCCGGATAAATACCCAGCTCGGCGATCTGGCGCGACAAAACCGTCACCCCGTCCAGATGCGAAAAAGCTGTCGCCGGCGCCGGATCTGTCAGGTCGTCGGCCGGAACGTAGATGGCCTGCACCGAGGTGATCGATCCGGATTTTGTCGAAGCGATGCGCTCCTGGAGCGCCGCCATTTCCGTCGAAAGGTTGGGCTGATAGCCGACCGCCGAGGGCATGCGTCCGAGCAGGGTCGAGACTTCAGAGCCCGCCTGCGTGAAACGAAAGATGTTGTCGATGAACACAAGAACGTCCTGATGCGCTTCGTCGCGGAAGTATTCAGCCATGGACAATCCGGTCAGCGCGACGCGCAGACGCGCGCCCGGAGGCTCATTCATCTGGCCGAAGACCATGGCAGTTTTTTTAATGACGCCGGATTCTGTCAGCTCCAGGTAAAGGTCGTTTCCTTCGCGGGTACGCTCACCGACTCCGCAGAAAACCGACACGCCTCCGTGCTGAGTTGCGATGTTATGAATCAGTTCCTGAACGATAACAGTTTTCCCGACACCGGCTCCTCCGAAAAGACCGACTTTGCCGCCTCGCGGATAAGGAGCCAGAAGATCGACAACCTTGATGCCTGTTTCAAGGACCGAGGACACCGGCAGAAGCTCTTCATAAGAAGGGGCGGGGCGGTGAATCGGGTATTTTTTCTGGGTGTCCGCCAGGGGAGCGCCGCCGTCAATCGTGCTGCCTAGAAGGTTGAAGATGCGGCCGAGAGTTTGATCGCCGACCGGAACCGAAATCGGGGCGCCTGTGTCCCTCGCCTGCATTCCCCGAACCAGTCCCTCGGTGGAGGCTAAAGCGACACAGCGGACGGTGTCGTTGCCGATGTGCTGCGCGACCTCCAGAATCAGCGTCTTCTTTTTTCCGGACTCGGTCGTTTGGATTTCAACCGCATTGAGGATTTGAGGCAGCGTTTCATTCCCAAATTGAATGTCCACACTAGGCCCGACAACCTGAACAACTTTACCGTATGCCATACAGCCTCCGTATCAGCCTGACTGGATGCGCCCGCATCGCGCGGCGCGTCAGGATTATTTTATTTTCAGGGAGCTAGACCCCGAAACGATTTCGATAATTTCTTTCGTAATAGCCGCTTGACGCGCTTTGTTGCGAAGAAGCACGAGCGAATCGATCATTTCCTTGGCGTTTTCCGTTGCCAGATGCATGGCCTGCATCCGGGCGATTTGCTCGGAAACTAGAGCTTCGAGAAGAATCATGCGGGTTTTGGCCTCAAAAAACATAGGCACAATCCGGCTGAAGATCGCTGCCGGATCCGGCTCAAAAATGTAGGGCGTTTCAGCGCCCGCCGTTTCACCCTCGGGTTTTTCAAGGGGGAGAATTCTTTCGACCACGCCTTGATACGTGCTGAGCGTCAGAAAGTGATCGTAGACCACATGGATCGCGTCAACCCGGCGCGAAACGTAGAGTTCTTCCAGCATTTCTTTGAATCCCTTGAGGACTTCTTCAACGCGGCTTGCGCGAAGATCGGTGAAGGTTCCCGCGAAATCATAACCTTCACGCTGAAGCGCTGTGATGCCGGATTTTCCGATGCCGATCAGCACCGGCTCCGAACCCTTGAGATCGTTTTTCAGGAACCTTTTGGTCAGATTAACGAGATCCGTATTGTAGGAACCGCAAAGTCCAGTATCGGATGTCATGACGACGACAGCAGTCTTCTTCGGGGCCCGTTCTTCGAAGAACGGGTGCGGCGCTTCCTCTGCTGAAGCCCCGCCCTGAGCCTGGAAGAGACGCTTGACCTGATTTTCCAGAGCCAGCGTGTAAGGGCGGGCGCTGTTCATCATCCCCTGAAAGCGGTGGAGCTTGGCAGCCGCCACCATCTCCATGGCACGGGTGATCTTCTTCGTGCTCTCGACGCTTCGTATGCGGTTTTTAAGTTCTCTCAGCTGACCTGACACAAAAGACTCCGTCGGGAATGGTTATGCTAAAAACTTCGCCTTAAACTTTTTTACACCGTCGGCGAGTTTGGCCTTCACATCATCGCTGATGGCTTTTTTCTCGCGGATGTTGTGGAAAACGTCCGGATAGTGTTCATCCAAGAAAGCGAGCAGCTGGATTTCGAAATCTTTGAGGCGGTCAAGAGGAACGTCGTCCAGGTGACCCTCGTTGCCGGCGAAAATCACAGCGACCTGGCGTTCAAACGGAATCGGCTGAAGGATGTTCTGCTTCAAGATTTCGACCATGCGCTCGCCGCGGGTAAGCTGATCCTTGGTTGACTTGTCGAGATCCGTCGAAAGCTGGGCAAACGCCGCCAACTCCCGGTATTGGGCCAAAGCGAGACGAAGCTGACCGGCGACCTGCTTCATTGCCTTGGTTTGAGCGTTGCCTCCGACGCGCGAAACAGACAAGCCGACGTTCACAGCAGGGCGGACGCCGGCGTAAAAAAGATCGCTTTCCAGATAAATCTGGCCGTCAGTGATCGAGATGACGTTCGTGGGGATGTAGGCCGACACGTCGCCCATTTGGGTTTCAATGACGGGCAGAGCCGTGAGAGATCCTGCGCCGAGATCATCACGAAGTTTGGCCGCCCTCTCGAGCAGACGTGAGTGCAGGTAGAAGACGTCGCCAGGGTATGCCTCTCGGCCCGGCGGACGCTGCAGCAGCAGTGAAAGTTCTCGGTACGCCACGGCATGCTTGGAGAGGTCATCGTAAACGACCAAGGCGTGCTGTCCGTTGTGCATGTATTCCTCGCCGATTGCGCAGCCGGCATAAGGCGCCAGATACTGCAAAGGCGCCGGATCGTCTGAAGATGCAGAGACAATCGTGGTGTATTCCATCGCGCCGTATTCTTCCAGGGTTTTGGCAAGCGCCACGACGCTGGAAAGCTTCTGGCCGATGGCAACATAGATGCATTTAACGCCCGTGCCCTTCTGGTTGACAATCGTGTCGATCAGGATGGCTGTCTTGCCGGTCTGACGGTCACCGATGATCAGCTCGCGCTGACCGCGGCCGATCGGGATCATGGCGTCGATGGCTTTGATACCAGTCTGAAGAGGTTCTTTTACAGGCTGGCGTTCGATGACTGAAGGCGGCACGGTTTCAAGCGGACGGCGCTTCTCCGATGCGATGGGACCCTTGCCGTCGAGCGGAACGCCCAGAGGATTGACCACACGGCCTAAGAGGGCTGTGCCCACAGGAACTTCCGCGATGCGGCCCGTGCGTCGGACCTGGTGGCCCTCCTTGATGTTGCGGTCTGAACCCAGGATGACAACGCCGACATTCCCCGGT
The DNA here is from genome assembly GCA_018883425.1 of Candidatus Omnitrophota bacterium. Classification (GTDB taxonomy): domain Bacteria; phylum Omnitrophota; class Omnitrophia; order Omnitrophales; family Aquincolibacteriaceae; genus ZLKRG04. The sequence goes on from VFQY01000014.1 coordinate 26,346, forward strand.
TCGAGATTCAGGGCAAGTCCCATGGTCTCATCCTGAAAGCTCACCAGCTCACCGGCCATGACTTCGTCGAGGCCGTAAACGCGCGCGATGCCGTCGCCGACCTGCAGGACGTAGCCGACAGACTCCATCTTGAGTTTGCTTTCGTACTTCTTGATTTCGGTCTGGATTGCTTGTACGACTTCTTCAGGTTTCAGCATGTGCCCGGATCCTCTTCAGTTATTCGGTCTCTCTTGGGTCAGATCGTCAGGAAACCAGCAGTTTTTGCCGGATCTCCCGCAGACGGTTCTTGAAACTAGCATCGATCTCGCGTCCGTCGAAGCGAAGCACGAGGCCGCCGATCAGGCTTGCGTCCGTTTTCACGGAAAGCCGTATTTCAGAAGCCAGTTTTTTATTCAAAAGCGTCAGAAGCTTGGACTGCGCCTCGCCTGTCAGCGCACGCGGTACCAGCACCGTAACTTCCCGAATCTTCTTCTTCGCCTCAAAACGGGCGTGAAAAGCTTTCTGAATGGAGGCAATTTCAGAAAAGCGGTTCTTTTCGATCAGGAGTTTAAGAAAATGAAGCACTAGAGCCGGTGCGAGGCTCGAAAAAATTCTGTTCAGCAGGGCTTCCTTGTCCTCTGTCGAGATCGTCGAATTTTCGACAACCCGGAGAATCGGGGGATGTTCCCCGATCAGGCGCACGACGGACGCAAGTCCATCTTGCGCCGCTTGAAGTTCGCCTCTCTCTTCGGCTAATTGGAAGAGGGCGTCAGAGTAACGGTGGGATGCCCGCAGGTCTTTCACAGAGCTTTCTCCATCTCCTCAATGATCGATAAAATCTTTTCCTGCTGTTTCTTGTCGTCCGACATCTTTTCCCTCAGCACTTTTTCGGAAGCATCAAGGGCGATTTCCGCAATTTCGCGGCGGAGGCTGATCCTTGCCTTGGCCACCTCGATGGCCAGATTCTCTTTGGCCTTTTCGAAGGTTGCCTGAGACTCGAGCCGCGCTTTATCCTGAATCTCCCGGGAGATCCGGCGGCCCTCATCGATGGCCTCCTGAAGCTTCGCGCGCGCCTGATCCTCGATCTTCTGAAGACTTGCGGCATACTCGGCTTTCAGGGCTTCGATCTCTTTCTTGGCCGCCTCGATCGACTCGAATTCTCCCCGGATTTTCGAGCGGCGAGCCTCAAGCGATTCCAGGACCGGTTTCCAGGCCAGCTTCCGAAGCGTGAAGAAGACGATCAGAAACGCAAGAATCTGAACGACGACTTCCGCGGGAATGATGTTCGTCTGAAAGAATTCCATGGAATGCTTAGATCTTTCCCATCAGAGAAAAACCGAACACCAAGGCATAAAGCGTAAGAGCTTCAATAAGCGCGCAGCCGGCCATCATATTCACAAGAATCTTGGTGGAGGCTTCGGGCTGACGGCCCGTGGCTTCAAGAGCGGCGGCAACGGCTTTGCCGAGACCTAGCCCGCAGCCCAGGGCGGCGAGTGCGAGACCGAGAGGCAGTGAAAAAGCGAGAGCTGTATTGGGTTCCATTCTAAACTCCTTCTTTTTTAATGAGCATGAGCCGAAGCTTCGTCATGCTCGGGGTGTTCATGTTCGTGAGGTAAAAGCAGTGCAATGTAAACCGTCGAAAGCAGCATAAAAACAAAGGCTTGGATGACGCTGAAAAGAATGACCAGACAATTGGCGAAGATTTGAAAAACGAAGGGCATGTAGTTAAAAGCCGTGTTCAATTCCGCAAATTTCAGCAGCAGACGGTCTTCGCTCGAAATGTTAGCGAAAAGACGCAGCGAAAGGCTGAACGGCACGGCAATAATCTCAAGGATGATGTTCAGGCAGAACATCAGCGGCAGAAGAAGCCACCCCACAAGAGTCGACGGATTTCCGGCGATGTGTTTCAAGTAATGAGCGAACCCCTGTTCGCGGATGCCGACAGCCTGAACATAGACGACGGTGATGAGGCCAAGGGCGGCCGTGGTGCTCCAGGCGGACGTCGGGGCCTTCATGAAGGGGATCATGCCGAACCAGTTCATGAACAGAACGTAGAAGAACAGCGTTCCTAGAAAGGGAATGTGCTTGGGGGCGTGTTTTTCTCCCAGAATACCGGTGACGAAGCCCGCAATGCCCTCCATCAGGATCTCGACAAAGTTCCGCAGAGAGTCAGGTATCAGGGATTTGCGCCTCGCGGCTCTGATGGCTACCGCGGAGATCAAGAGCGCTGCCAGCGCCGAGAAAAAAATATTTTGCCACTGCAGAAGAAAATCTAGACCGGGCAGATCGGGGAAATGTTCTTTGAGAATCGCCAGCAGATTCGGCAGCTCATGGGCTTCATGGTGGCCGTGATGGGCCGCCGCGTGAGCCGCGTCGTGAGTCGCATTGGCAAGAGCCTCATGTTTTTCCATGATCCGGCGCTGTCTTTTTTTCGGGAGGTTTCGCTCCCTGGTTTAAAACGTATACCCGGCGTATCAGGCGGAAACACTGGTAGGCGGATAAGGCAAATCCTGCTGATACCGCCAAGGGTAAAACAGAATCACCGCCGTCAAAATGTTTCACCCAAAGATTGCCCAGGAGGTAACCCGCAACCGGTCCGCTCAAGAGAATCATCGGGACCGTGAGCCCGAGGGCCATGATCCACAAAGACATGTCTGGATGATTTTTTTGAGCGGCCAAATTTCCCTGCCGAGAGAACTCGAGGAAAGATCCGGATTCATTCAGAACAATTCCTTATAAGAATCCGGAATTTTTCTGCGGCATCTAACCCTGAACAACCTAGGGGATTTGAGAACAAATTAAGGCCGTCATTATCTTTAAGCCCCCTGGAAAAGTCAAACAAAAAACCGATGGCTGGGTTGAGGGTTGCGGCATGGAGGTCATGACGTTACAATGCCTGATCGGCCGGCTGTGATTGCTTAACCTCGGGAGTCTCATGCGCCTCATTTGGAATCTCATCAAGATCGCCTTTTGGGCAGCTGTGCTTGGTTTTTTCCTCAAAGTTTATGGTGCCAAGTGGCTGCTGACTTTTTACCTCCAGAAAGAGCTCGGAACGCGCGTTACCGTTCAAGATGTCAGGCTTGACTTTGTCAACACCCAGGCTAAATTCCGAGGCCTCATGATCCAAAATCCCCTGGTTTATCCTGAGGGCGTCATGATCGCAGTCTCGGACTTGTTTTTGGATTTCGAGCCCCGCTCTCTCCTGAAAGGTAAGCCGGGATTCTCCGCCGTGGATCTGAATGCTGAGGAGATCAGGGTTCTTAATGTCCCCGGAAACGGACTGAATTTGAGGGCGCTGACGATTTTGAAGCCGCAATACAGGGATGTTGGAAAAGACGGAATACCTCGGTATGAAACCGACCCGAAAGCCGATTTTTCAACGCAAAAATTCTACCTGACGGCCGAACGGGCCACTTACACGGATTTGACTGGACCCAATCCAGTTCAGAAAAGCTACGCGCTGGGGCTCCGCCATGCTGAATTTAACGATCTCGAGGGGCTCCGCGGCCTGACCGAGACCCTTGTCAGGGAAACTTTAAACCGGATCGGACTTCGCGAATAAAAAAACCCGCACCTCCCGACAAGCTGAGGCGCGGGTTTTAATGCCGGTAACCGGGAAATTCTCTTCTCAGAGATATTTTTTGGAAAGCACCTTCAGATCCTTGTCCAGATCGTACACCAGCGGCGTTCCTGTCGGAATATTCAGTTCCAGCACTTCCTCTTCGGTCATTTTGTCTAAGTGCATGACGATTGACCGAAGACTGTTGCCGTGGGCGGCCACGAGAACGTTTTTCCCTGAACGGAGGTCCTTGACGATATTCTCCTCAAAGTAAGGAATCGTGCGCGCTGCGGTGTCTTTCAGGCTTTCGCTGATCCCTTCCGGGTTCATTTCGGTCTTATCTTTGGGCGGGGGGATGTCGTAACTGCGCCGCCAGATATGGACCTGATGGTCCCCGTAGATCTTCGCAGTTTCCGCTTTATCCAGGCCTTGCAGAGCACCATAGTGCCGCTCGTTGAGGGCGATGTCGCGCGTGATTGGAAGCCCTGATTTTCCGGCATTCTCAAGCGCGATGTCGCAGGTATTCATGGCCCGCTTGAGGACCGAAGTGTAGGCTTTGTCGATCGTGTAAGGTTTGAGTTTGATCCCGGCATCAGCAGCTTCTGAACGGCCCTTCGCGGACAACTCGACGTCCACCCAGCCCGTGAAGCGGTTTTCGAGATTCCATTGAGATTGACCGTGGCGAAGCAGAATCAAGTGCGGCATTGTGATCACCTTTCCTGTTGAAGAAGTTTCTCAAAACGTTAAAGCATCCATTGACGAGATTTTTTTGACTGCCTATAATGACCGCCTTTCCAGCGGGCATAGCTTAATGGTAAAGTCCCAGCCTTCCAAGCTGGTCATGCGGGTTCGATTCCCGCTGCCCGCTCGTCTTCATTAAACTGTCCCAATGAGACGTGCGGCTGTCCCAGCAACCACGAATTTTTATAGAGGTTGGGGCTGCCCGCTCGTCTTCCTTAAACTGTCGCATTGAGACGTGCGGCTGTCCCAGCAACCACGAATTTTTATAGAGGTTGGGGCTGCCCGCTCGTCTTCCTTAAACTGTCCCAATGAGACGTGCGGCTGTCCCAAGCACGTGTCCCTGCAAAATAAAAGCGCCCCGGAACAAGGGGCGCTTTCATAACTTTATTTCCGCAGCCGTTTAGAATCAAGCCGCAGTTTTTTTTGTCAGCAGATCCTGCGATGGAATTTTAACGGCTTTTGCCAAACCCAAGAGTTCCATGACGCGGATCGTCAGGTACGTGGTATCAAACTCCCACCATGCCAGACCGTGACGGGCAGAATGCTGAAATGCATGGTGATTGTTGTGCCACCCTTCGCCGTAGGTCAACAAGGCAACCCACCAGAGATTACGGGAATCATCACGGCTCTCATAGGTTTGATAGCCCCAGACATGAGCGGCCGAGTTCACCAGCCATGTGCAGTGGTAAACAAGCACGATGCGTACGAAAATCCCCCACACCACGAAGGACCAGCCTCCCCACAGGTAAAGTCCGATACCCAAAAGAACCGTCGGAAGGATGTGCAGCTTTTCCAACCCGACGTAGAATCGGTCTTTGGCCAACTCAGGGGCATGCTTCGCAAACTCGTCAAAGCTTTCCAGAAGAGGGTTGTGCGTAACGCACCAGAGCATGTGCGACCACAGGAAACCTTCGCGCGGGCTATGCGGATCACCTGGGAGGTCGGATTTGGCATGATGGACCCGGTGAGCTGCAACCCAGGAGAGGGGACCTCCCTGACAAGCTAGGGTGGCAAGGACCGCCAGAACGTATTCGACGGGTTTGGGTACCGTAAAACTCTTGTGAGTCAACAGGCGGTGATAGGTCAGTGTGATCCCGAGACCCCCGGAGACCCAATGAAGAACTAAACATACAAGCAGGGCCGGCCAGCTAAAAGTAAAAAAACCCGCAAGGGCCGCGACATGCACCCCTGTAATAAAAACAAAAGGAATCCAGGAAATTTCCTTCCACTGAAGACGTCGAGATGTAAGAGGATTCGAGACAGACTTGGCACACGAATCCGGCGTTAAGGCAATAGGTTGAGACACTTTGAAGAACCTCCCTTGGAATGCTTGCAGGCGGGGTAGAGACCGCGCAAATTTGAGTCATGATAGTGGATTTTCGGACGCGGCGCCAGAATTTTTATCGGATCTTTGGAGTGCGTAAGGGCGCATCCCTAAAAAAGAGCCACACCAGAAACCAAAAAAATTCAAAAACAATCAAATTTAATCAAAAAATAAATAAATAGACTTTTTTTGAGGCGTTGACAGCGAAGCTTTTTTTCATATAATGAATCCAATACTTGGCAGAAAGTGCGAAGAAAGTGGGCCAGTTTTAGCCCACTTTTTTATTTTCAGGAGAAAAGAGGAATTTGTCGTGAACCAGGAACTTTTAACTTCGCTTGAATATATTGAAAAGGAAAAGGGCGTCCGCAAAGAGGTCCTGATCGAAGCCTTGAAGCAGGCCCTGTATTCTGCTTGCCGCAAGACCTACCCTGAAACCGAAGATATTCAAATCACGATTGACCCGATTACATACCGCATCAGCCTTATTAAGGAAGGCCGCGAGATTAACGATGCCGCTTTTGGCCGTATTGCCGCGCAGACGGCTAAGCAGGTCATCATCCAGAAAATCCGCGAGGCTGAGCGTGACTCGATCTACGATGAATTCAACCACCAAGTGGGCGACATTGTCTCAGGGACCGTGCATCGGATTGAGAAAAAAGCCATTTTTGTGGACTTCGGCAAAACCGAAGGGATCCTGCCCGCCCGCGAGCAGTCTCCGGTGGACGAGTTCCAGCAGGGCAACCTTGTGCGGGCTTATGTGATGGAAGTCAAAAAGACTTCTAAGGGCCCCGAAATCATTCTCTCCCGCGCCCACGATGGGCTTGTACGGCGTCTTTTCGAGCTTGAGGTTCCTGAAATTCATGATGGGATCGTGAAAGTGCTCGGGGCTGCCCGCGAAGCCGGATCCCGCACCAAGATCGCGGTTCACTCAACCGATGACAAGATTGATTGCGTGGGATCCTGTGTAGGCGTCCGGGGTCAGCGCGTTAAAAATATCGTTCGTGAGCTCGGCGGAGAAAAAATCGACATCATCCGCTTCAGCGATGACATCGAGACCTACATCCGCAATGCCATGGCTCCTGCACAGCTTGCAGAAATCAAAATCCATAAAGAGCAAAAGTCGGCCGAAGTCCTTGTCGAGGATGATCAGCTGTCTTTGGCTATCGGCAAGAAGGGCCAAAATGTCCGCCTGGCCTCTAAGCTTCTCGGCTGGAATCTCGACGTGCGCAGTGTTCATCAGAAGATTCCGCTCGGTTCCCTTGAGGGTATCGGGGACAAGACCGAGGAAATTCTCAAAGAAGCCGGTATTGTATCCATCAAGGATATTTTGAAAACGACAGCCGAGGATTTACAGAAAATCCCGGGCATCGGTGAAAAGACGGCGGAAAGAATTATTGCGGCCGCTCACAAAGCCATTCTGGAAAAAGGCAATTAAAAAAGGGTCATTCTGAGCGATGAGAGTTCATGAGCTTGCCAAAGAATTAGGGATGACGAGCAAAGATCTGATGGCGCGCATTGCCGAGCTCGGGGGCAGCGTGAAAAGCCACATGGCAATCGTTGACGTTGAACTTTTGACCTTGCTGCAGGGAAAGCTGAAAAACGCGGCGCAGCAGCCGGCCGCGAAAGATGAAAAAATTCCGGCCGCGGGGGAAGCCAAAACGGCGGTCCTCGCCGAAAAGCCTTCTGCCAAACCCGGTGAAACTCAAACAGCGGCAGCCGAGGCCGTGCCGGCGCCTGCGCAGGCAAGACCTGCTGCTGTTTCTTCAGCAGTGCAGGAAAAATCCAAAAAACTTGCGATCAATTTCCCGGTGACGGTAGGTAATCTCGCCTCTGAATTGAACGTCCGTATTCCGCTCCTGATCAAGGCTCTGATGGAGATCGGCATTTTTGCCAACGTCAATCAACTCCTGAACGAGGACATCGGATTGGCGGTCGCTGAAAAGATGGGTTTTCAGGTAGAGTCGGTCAAAGCGGTTGAGCTTGACGCTCTGACGAAGGCCGCAGAAGATCCCTCAAGGCTTGTTCATAGGTCGCCGGTTGTGACCATGATGGGGCACGTTGACCACGGCAAGACCAGTCTTCTGGATGCTATCCGCAAGACGAATGTCGCGGCCCGAGAGCACGGCGCAATTACTCAGCACATCGGTGCTTACAATGTCGCGATTCCGGGCAAAGGCTTTGTAACGTTCCTGGATACGCCGGGCCATGAAGCTTTCACGGCCATGCGCGCGCGGGGAGCGAATATTACCGACGTCGTCGTGTTGGTCGTTGCTGCGGACGACGGAATCATGCCTCAGACGATTGAGGCGATTGATCACGCGCGCGAAGCCAACTGCCCGATTGTGGTCGCTATCAATAAATGCGATCTGCCTGCTGCGAACACCGAAAAAGTCATGCGTGATCTGCAGCGTCATGATCTGACTCCCGAAGAGTGGGGCGGCAAGACGATTTGCGTCAAGGTTTCGGCGAAAACGGGCAAGGGTTTGGAACAGCTTCTTGAAATGCTTCTTCTGGAATCTGAGATTTTGGAACTTAAGGCTGACCCTGCGTGCGCGGCTTCGGGCTCCGTGATTGAAGCGCATCTCTCCAAGGGATCCGGTCCTGTCGCGACCGTGATTGTTCAGCGGGGAACGCTGCGTGTCGGCGATGTGGTTGTTTGCGGGACTTATACGGGCAAAGTTAGAGCTCTGAAATCTGATCAGGGCAAGACCCTCCGCGAAGCCGGCCCTGCCTATGCGGTGCAGTTGAGCGGACTTGGCGGCGTTCCTGAGGCTGGTGAACCTTTTGTTGTGGTTGAAAGTGAAAAGCTCGCGCGGGAGATCACCGAGCGGCGCGTCCTGGAAAAGCGCGAGCAGGAAATGAACGCGTCTTCCAAACACCTTTCCCTGGAAAATCTTTATCAGAAAATTTCGGAAGGCAACTTCCGTGAGCTGAAGCTGATCATCAAGGCAGACGTGCAG
>VFQY01000092.1 GCA_018883425.1 Candidatus Omnitrophota bacterium
CGGCATGGCCGTGACGGAAAAGATCTTGCCGTGTCTTATGACGACGTCACTTCCTGTCGCGACGGGAAACCGGTTGTCGATGATGTCCATCATGACGCCTGCGACAAAGTCGGGCGACTGCTGTGCGCTTGAGTCCTTTTGTCCAAAAAGTGACGCCCGCATTTGCGTGTTCATGCCCCCCGGACAGACGGTGATGCACTTCAGATCGGCGTCAGCATTTTCCTTGGCGGCGCATTGAGTGAGGGCGAGCATGCCGTATTTGGATGCGGAGTAAGCGAAAAGTTTGGGAACAGCCCGAATTCCGGCCATCGAGGAGACATTGACGATCAGCCCTGCCCGTCCCTGTCTGCGGAATACAGGAACGAAATGTTTGCACATCAGAAACGCTGATGTGAGATTTGCGGACATCATCTCTTCGAAATCTTTGAGCGCGAGATCGGTCAGGAGTTTGAGCTCGCCGCCGATTCCCGCGTTATTGATCAGGATGTCGAGGGGCTGACTCAGGCGGGCGGCTTTTTGGGCAAGCCGCTTCACGGCAGGTTCCGAGCGAAGATCTGCTTCGATCAGGGTAACTCGTCCCGGGCCGCGGAGCGCGTGAGCTTCTTTCCAATGTTTCTTTGTGCGGCTGACAGCGACGACGTGGTCGCCGCATGCTACAAACCGCCTCAAGAGGCTCAGACCCAGCCCGCGGGAAGCGCCCGTGATAAGGACTTGCCGTTTCATACCTATCTCCTGATTTTGAGAGCGCTTAAGCTTTTCCGGCGCTTTTCAAAGAGGGATTGATATAACCTTCAACAACCTGATAGGCAATCGTGTCTTCTTCGTATTTTCCGCTTTCCCGTTCAAGCGTGGTGAAGGCCAAGAAAACGGAGTCTTCCGTGAATTTTTGGGCATGCGCGATAAATGCGGGCGTTTCTACGATATCGCCCGGCTTCACATGCAGAACTTGACGCTTCGACGTATCCCGCGTGTCAACGCTGTGACTTTCGAATGCCCCGCTGACGAGGTAAATAAATTGATGATCCCGCTTGTGATAATGATTCGCCCGGACCGTTCCTGTTTTGGAGGTGATCATGGCGACGTGGCCGAGATGCCCTTCGAAAAGATTGTGAATTTCCCCGCGGGCATCAACAAAGGCCGGGTCAATGTGACGAATTGTTTCCATGGTTTATCTCCTCTTATCGCAATGATTCTGTTTGACTAAAGTTCGGAAAACCAACGAATCGTTCGGCGCACGCCTTCTTCGAGTGAAACTTTGGGCTTGAACCCTGTGATCTTCTGAAGTTTGCTGATATCGGGGCAACGGCGTTTCGGGTCCGAGCTGGCGTAGACTGCATGAGGCGGATCGATATTGACGACATCCACCTTGTATGGCAGCGCGTCGCGCACAACGTAGGCAAGATCCCGCACCGAAATCTCGGGGGCTGGGTTGCCGATGTTGAAGTACTCGCCGCTCTCTTTGGCAAAAAGCACACGGAAGATCGCTTCAATCGCATCGCTGATGTAACAGAACGAACGGGTGTTGCGCCCGTCACCATGGATGGGCAGCGGTTCCTTACGCAAAGCATGCTCGATAAAATTGGGGAGTACGCGGTAATCGTCCGGACGTATGCCCGGGCCGTAAACATTGAACGGTCTGACGATCTTGACCGGCACGTTGAACGTCCGCCAGAACGCCAGGCACATCGTTTCGCCGAAACGCTTGGATTCATCATAGCAGGAGCGAGGTCCCGTGATGGAGACGTTACCGTAATACTCTTCGTTGGTCGGCACATGTTTCGGATCCGGATCCCCATAGACTTCGCTGGAACTCGTAAACAGAAAACCTGAAACATTCTTCTTGTAAGCCAGCTCAAGCATGTGCCTTGTCCCCACGGTGCCGACGTCCATGGTCTCGATCGGGTACTTGGTGTAGTAAGCGGGTGACGCGATGCCGGCCGCGTGAATAATGTAATCCACCTCCTCATTCGTCGAGAATGGATTGATCACATTGTGGCGGTGAAACACAAGGTTGCGGTCCGAAATGACGCGCTGCTCGTAGCCCGTGACAAAATTATCGAGGAGCAAAGCGCGCACTTTCTTGTCTAAAACCTCCTCGTTCAGGTACTTCAGCAGATGAACCATGTAACGACCGAGAAAGCCGTAGGCCCCCGTGATCAGAAAAGTTTTACCGGAAAAAAAAGAATAATACGGCTTGAGATGCGCGGCGATACTCCGGATGTCCTCGCGGATCACTTCGGAATCGGCGAGAGCCGCGGCATTGGCGCGCTTCCCCGAGGGTTTGGCAGATTTGGATTTACTGAGCGGAGCCGCCCCAGCTGGACCCGGGATTTCAGCGGGCTGCCCTGAATCTTCCGTGAGCCCTTGTTTGATGTAGGACTTGATGAGCTGCTGATAGCCCATATCGCCTTTTTTTCCAGCGACTCCCCGAAGCTTTTGAATCATGCCTGCAGGCATGCGGATCGATATCAGCTTGCTGTCTGTTTCTTCGCCGGCAATCTTAGCGTTTTTGGGCTTCTTCTTTGTAGGGTTTGGCATACGACGCTCCTGGGTGCTTGTATATACAGACTTTTGAAGACACGTGAAGTGTATATACATAGCCGGAATCTGTCAAAGAAAAAAACGTGCCCGTCAGTCTGCTGATCATCTTGACATCGCGGAGCCAATCTTTTAGCTTAGGGGGCCTATGGCTCAGACCAATCCCCTGATCAGCTTCATCATTCCCGTCTACAACGAGGAAAAGAACATCGTCGGTGTTTTCCGGGATCTGTACGAGGTGATCCGCAAGAACCCTACCTGGCGGACCGAAGTCATTGTGATCGAAGACGGCAGCAAAGACCGAACGCTCGAGGTTATTCGAGAGCTTCTTCACGAGTATCCGCAGACCCGCCTCATAGAACATAGCCTGAATCAGGGCTATTGCCGCTCAATGCGGGACGGTATCCGCGCTGCCCAGGGCGATTACCTGATGTATATCGGCGCGGATGAAGAGTTTGACTGTTCAGAAGTGCCCTCGTTTGTGAATCCCCTGCTTGCTGACGGTGAAGAGCATGCCGACGTGGTTTTGGGTGTGCGCTGGCAGAGAAATGCCTACAAACTTCACCGATTCTTCATTTCGGTGATCTACATTTTTCTGCTGAATGCCATGTTCAAGCTTAGGGTCAATGACTATAACTGGTCGCAGGTTTGGAGCCGGGATCTGCTCAACTCGATCGAGATCCGGTCCAAATCTCTTTTCATGCTGCCCGAAATCATCATCAAAGCATACGACCTGGGCTATAAAGTCAAAGAAGTCCCCTCAAATCACCGGGGCCGGCGCTGGGGCAAATCCTCACTGAATATGAAGATCATGGGTTATGCCCTTTTGGATTCCCTGCGTTTTTGGGTGAGCCGGTCGCGCCCCTCCTACAATGCCCGCCGCTCTTCGGCTGCAGAAATTATTGCGGCCGACTCCTGATCTCTTCTGCATGAAGAGAAAGTTTCCGAGAGCGGTAAACAAAGAAACTCCCGCCTGCCGACGAGATTAACTCATAACCCAAATCCTCACGAAGAGGCAAAACTTCCCCCATGGGCTCGCTGTTGGGTTCCCAAAAGGGTTCGAAAAAAACAACATAGTCGGGCTTGAGCCGGCGCAGAGAATCCGCCTTGGTAGGAGTTGCGTTAAACTCGAATTGATAAACTTCCTTTCGGTGAACGGCCTGCGGGATCAGATTAGCATGCGTCAAAAGACTTGCCTGCGTTGGGATCGCCAGCATTTGCCGCTGAATCTCCGCCGTCAGCGGTGTGGTTTTTTTTGCAGACTTCCAACTGTAAAAATATTCCGAAGGCCCGTAGGCAAGGAGAGCGCAGGCGGTCAGAGCGATCACGGCGATTGGTTTGCGGGCATCCGCCCAGGAGAATCGGCTAATCAGGAACTTCCATCCGTAGACGGCCCCGATAAAGACAAAAGGCGTCAATCCCACCGTGTAATGGTAGTTGAAGGATCTTGTGACGCCGTTCTCGCTCAGAAGATTTTGAGTCAGAACCGGAAGCATCAAGATGAATGTCGGAGGATGAAGAATGGGAAGGAAGAGAACAGGCGCGAGAAGTTTTAAAAGGTATTCCCAGGCCCCGGGCCCCAAAAGCTGATGGAGAATGACCCAAGCTGAGCCCGATACCGCAGACCGATAGAATCCGCTATAGAGATAAGGCTCGCCGCTCAAGGCAGGTATGACGATTTGCGTAATCGCAAGCAAGTACACAGCCGATGCCGCCATAATGATGAGGCCCAGCCATCGCCTCTTCTCGAAAAAGAAGGCATAGAAACCCAGAATAAAAACAACCCCGCTCAGATTCTCCTTAGCCGAGACAACCAGAATCAGACTCAAAAGAAACAAAAGACGCCGCCCTGCCCTGAGGAAGATAAAGGCCGCGATCATGAGGGGTTCAACGAGGACTTCAGGGTGAAAGTCCGCCCGCAGCGTGTTTCTAGCAGGCCCGTACAGAAAAAAAAGAAAGGCGAACAGGAGAGCATCGCCTTTCGGCAAGGAGGCTTGGCGTCCGACAGTGTAGATCAGCGGTATGCAGGCCGCTGTCGCAAGAGCCTGAAGAGTTAACAGAGTCACAGGATTGGGAAAGGCCGCATAGATAGGGCTGATCAGAATCAGGAACGGTGCAAAGTGATCGCCCAGGAGACATATACCGTCTTTGAGCGAGGAGTGCAAAAAATCCCCATGCACCGTGTTCCACAGGGCTTGAGCAAAAATACCCAAATCAAAAGCGCGCGTTTCGAGAGCTTGATGCCGAAGCCATCCGCCCCAGACACCGTTCAGAAAAAAAAGTGCGGTGAGTGATCGAAGGAGAATCGTGATTTTGTTATCACTCAGGGGAAAGAAAAACCGCACGAGCGGCAAGTCTCGGAAAGAGTCACGTTTGAAAATGTAAAGACATGCCAGCGGGATAAGCAGGGCCAGTGAGGAAAATTTTATAAAATGCGCATACCGGGTTTTAGACTTCAATTCGCCGATACCGAGCGCGTCCAACAGAGGCACTGCGTTGGTCAAGAAGACAAATAGGAACCAAACCGAGGCCAGAACCCACAAAAGAGTCTGCCATATCGGGAGTTTCGGTACCGAACGAGATACGCCGCAGGAACTCACCTGAAAAGCCTCCATAAAACTGACTTCATTCAAGGATAAGACAATCTTTGAGCTTCAGAATACCTAAGAATGCTCGAAATTCAAGATGAACTAGAGCGCGGTTAGCCCCAAGACATTGATGACATGCTGACCAGCGCGGTTCTTTTCAGACCGGATCATCAAAACGTGATTCCGGCATATCCGCGCAGGATTTCTGATTTAACAGCCAATGAGCGATCGAATTGACCGATGAGACACGTCGCTTAGAATCGATTTTTTTTAGCTCCGGTCCGCGTTACATTCAAATAAAGCCTCAAACTCCTCCTCAGACTTTTTCTTCAGGATGAATTGGACAGTCTTGGCAAGGGTAAGCAGCAGAATCGCGGGCGCATAAAGGATAAAAGCCAGGATCCGGCCATTCGTCCCCGGGGAAAAGATGAATTCAATCAGCGCGAGTACCGTGAGAATGTTCATCATGACATGGATTTCACACAGCTTGTGAATGACGGAAAAAAAGTGAGGTTTGGAGCGCGTACTGTTTGCGCCGTCGCTTCCGTGTTGGTTCGGGGATTCGGCGCTGCGGATTCGAATCGACTTGAAGCTGAGCAGATGTTCCACGAAGGCTTTGGATTTAATGTCATGGAGCATATTGAAGAGACTGATGCAGTAAGCTGCGCCGAAAGCCGCGAAAAGCCCCCTGTCGCCGAGCGATAATTCCCGGCTGAAGTAGACGCCGAGAGCCAGTACTGATGCCGCATGAATCATATGATGCATAAAAAAATCGAAAAATCTTCCGCTGAGGCCGGCGGTTTTGCGGTATCGGGCGATTTGACCGTCGACGTGGTCAAGGTAATACCAAAGCTGAAGCAGCAGGGATGCCCACAGAAAATTGGCGGAACCTTCCAATGTCAAGCAAAACGCCCCGCAAAGGCCTGCGATAAGAGCCGCCAAAGTGACTTGATTTGCTGTGATGGGTGTATGCAGGAGAAGCCATGTGCAAGGAAGCGCAGCATCCCGGAGGAACGTGCGCACCATCCAATTACCGGTCTTCTTGTAGTTGGGTTTTTGACAAATCCTGTTAAGGGCTGAGAGAGACTCCATCGCTAATCCCCGCTTTGGCGCAGTCCCGCCGGCCGCGTTAAAAGTTGTTGAGGATGCTCATTGCTCAAATAGCGCATCAGCGGAAGGGGCGGGCACACATGGCTGCCGCGGGCAAGATTGCGTATCGTTTTCATCAAGACTCGATCTCCTTCGCCGAAAGCACTTTGCGGTACGCCGACAAGGTCAGTTTCGCCGTGTTCGCCCACGAGTAATTTTCTTTGATGTGAATGCTAAGTGCCGGCCCCTTAGAGGACGCGAGTGATTTTTGTACAGCCTCACGAATTGCCCGGGGATCTGACGGCGGAACATAGCGGACAAAATTCTTAAAATACTCCCGCGTCGCCCCCTCCTCCGTGATCACCACCTTGGCGCCGGCCAGCGCAGCCTCGAGGGCAGCCAGACCGGGCGTTTCCAGCCAGGTGCCGAGAACGAACGTGTCACAGGCCGCGTAAGCCGAGGCAAGCAAGGGTGAACCGTGGGGTAGACCGCCCAGAAAATGAATATCTCTGTCAGCTTCCTGCCGGCAGGCCGATTCATAAGTCTCATAGCCAGGGACGCAGTCCCCGATAATCACAGTAGGCCGGCCTATACCCTTAAGAGCCCGGATTACGTTCAGCTGGTTCTTCCGGGGTTCAATACGGCCCACCAAGAGGATAAAGTCCTGAAATCCGTAGCGCTCGACAAAGAGTTCAGGTGATGCCTCTGCAAACGAACTGTCGACGGCATTGGGCACCACAAGTATTTTAGATTCCGGCATCCGGAAAAAGCGCATCAGCTGACGCGCTTCACTTTGAGAGTTGGGCAGAAGGATATCGGAAATCTCCATCATCGTCTTGCGTTCCGAAGGTAAAAACGGAAGCCAGGATTTTGCGGCATGACGAGCGGCGGATAACACACGGTTTCGGAGGGTGCCGTAGGTCCCCCATGCAGATTTCCAGCTGTACCAGCAGACGGTCGAGAGGACATTGGGTATACCTGCTTGGGAAGCCGCTCTCATCATGGGCAAAGCATCTTTCACGGACCCAAAGGTGTGGAGCAGGTCAAAATCTTTAAGTTTGTCCCGCCAAGGATCGAACAGACTTACTTCAACACCCTCCCGCTCAAGATATTCCCGAGTTTTCAGAAGCATCACTTCACCGCCGCCGGGTGATTGAAACGCTGTGGGATAAACGTAGAACGCAGCTTTCATGATGCGGGGCTCCGGCGCCGGATCTTGCGGGCAGCCTTGGGGGTAGTTTGCCCGCGGAAAACGAGGCAGGGCATCTCGCGTTTCAGGATATTCAAAATGCGCCTGCACGATTGCCCATCGCCGTAAGGGTTCCTGCGGACTTGCATGCGTTTGTACTGTTCGGTCGAATTGAGAAGCGCTTGAGTCTCCCGGAATATTTTGTCAGGATCAGTGCCCACAAGTTTGGCACAGCCTGCGAGGATCCCCTCCCCGCGCTCCGTAACGCTTCGAAGCACAAGGACCGGTTTGCTGAAACTAGGCGCCTCCTCCTGAATTCCGCCGGAATCGGTGAGGACAAGCTTGCACTTTTCAAGTATCCAGCAGGTTTCCTCGTAGGAAAGCGGTCTCAGCAGATGGATGCCTGATCTGCTGCCCAGCACACGGTGCGCGGGTTCAGAGACGTTGGGGTTCAGGTGAACAGGATAAACAATCTCAATCCCGCTCACCTGTTCCGCTAAACGCCGCAAAGCCTGAAAAATGTTCAGAAGACCTTGACCAAAACTTTCGCGGCGGTGAGCTGTTACGAAGATAATTTTTTTCGTGAAGTCGATGCCCTTGAAAATCGGGTAAGACTTTTTCAGATTCTTACGGGACAGCTTGACGGTGTCTACGATGGTGTTGCCGATTTCGTGTATCGACTTCGAAGGAATCCCCTCCTTCAGGAGATTTGCCGTTGCGGCCGGAGTGGGTGTGAAATGCAGGTCCGCGATGTGAGCAAGGAGCTTGCGGTTCATTTCTTCCGGAAAAGGTTCGCTTTTATTCCCAGTACGCAGACCAGCTTCGAGATGAGCCACCGGCACTCGCGCATAAAAAGCCGCAATACCCGCCATGAGCGCAGTCGCCGTATCACCCTGCACGATAACCAGGTCGGGTTTCATCTGCCGCAGGATTTCTCCGAACCTCGCAATCACTTGACCGCTGATGTATGCCAGGGTCTGGTTTTTTTGCATGAGATTCAAATCCGCGTCCACCCTGAGACGGAAAAACTTCATTACTTGATCGAGCATTTCTCGATGCTGCCCGGTGATGCAGACACGGCAGTCAAACGCACTTGAGGCATCGAGAGCTTTAATCAGAGGCGCAAACTTCAAGGCTTCGGGTCTTGTTCCGAAGCCTATCAGAATTTTCTTTCTGGTAGCCATAAAACCGCTCTCCTAAAGGTCTTTTGCCCTGGATTGACGGAAGGACACAATCTGATAAATAA
>VFQY01000151.1 GCA_018883425.1 Candidatus Omnitrophota bacterium
ATATACGCCTGACAAGAGTACATTCGGGGAAATGTGCAAAAGTGTCGAAACTTTTTTCAAAAAGTTAAAAATAAACCCGACACTTTTCAGAAAAAACCGGAATATACATAGCAGGGGTTCAGCTTGACTTGTCCCGCGGGGTGTTATAGGGGTTGGGCCCACAACCGCCTAGCGGATCCTCAAGATCCGCAGGCGTAGTACTCAAGCATGGGCTTGAGTAAAAGGGGGCCCGAAAATGATTATGAGCACCGAGAAGAAACGCAAAAAGTTCGTGATTTATACGCGCTGTTCGACTGATGATCAGGCCAAGGGCGACTACACGACGCTGGACGCCCAAGCCCATCACTGCAAGAACATGCTCGACGCGTTCGGCTATGATCTGGCCGAGTTCAGCGAGAAGGGCGTGGTGACCGATGACGGCTATTCCGGCAAGGCCCTCAACCGTCCAGGTATCCAGTCCATCCTCAAAGACATCCAGAAAGAAAAATCCTTCGACGGGATCATCTTCTTCCGGCTTGACCGCCTGACCCGCAATCCCCGGGATCTTTACGGCATGATCGATCTTTTCAAGGCACAAGAGATTGATTTCCTCTCCGTACGCGAAAACCTCGACAGCTCCACTGCCATCGGCCGGGTCGTGATCGGAATCATCGGACTCCTCTCCGCTTTTGAACGCGAACTCACAGGCGAACGCGTCAAAGCCTCCGCGATCGCGCGTGTCCGGCAAGGCAAATGGGTTGCGGGCCGCGTGCCTTACGGCTACAAACTCGTCCCGGACGGCGCGCCTTTATCCAACGGACGCCAGCCGAAGCGGATCGAACTTGATCCCGGAATCGCGCCACACCTTCACATCATCTGGGAAATGGCCGCGGACAACAGATCATTGACCGAGATCGGCCTCAAACTCGCGGAAAGGCAGATCCCAACTCCCGAGGGCATGAAGTGGCGCAAACAAAGCGTCTCCAAGATGCTCAAGAATCCTTTTTACAAAGGATGGCTTCATTACGCGGGCGAATTGCACAAAGGAACGCATCCACCGGTTGTGAGCGAGCCGTTATGGGAAGCCGCAAACCGCGTCCTCACGGCCAATTTGCCGGGGCACCGCTTCATCAAGGTTCAGAAAAATTATGATTACGAGCACCGGCTGAAAGGCATTCTGCGATGCGGAAAGTGCGGGAGTTATTTTGTTTCTGTCATGGCCCGGGGCCAAAGCGGCCAGTCGTTTTATTACTACGAATGCAGTCGCGCAAGGCAGGGCCTCGGCTGTGACACAAAACGCATGTCGGCAACCGCGTTTGATGACGCGATCCTTGATTTTCTCGGTCGGGCCTCCAAAGACCGCGAAATCATCGTGCAGGCAATCGGAGACGCGATCAAGGACGCTTCTGAAAAACTGGACAAGCACGCGCATGAACTCCGGAAGCTCGAGGAAAAATTGAGTGCCGCAAAGGAGATGGGCGAAAAACTGATTGCGCTCGCGCTGGAAGGAACCATTCCGAAGGGCGCGCTTTACAAGGAAAAGATGGATTCACTGGAAACAGAAATCGGCCTTTTGACCCAGCAGATCTCCAAGGTTCAGGCCCAAAAGAAAATGGCCGAACTCTCGGTCAATTCCAGCGAGTTTCTGCACACAAACCTGACCTTTGCCATGGAGCATCTGCGCGAAGCCCCGGCGCAAGCCCAGATCAGCCTGCTGAAGGCCCTGATCCGGTTCGTGGATGCCTATGATGACCGCGTGGAATTGCGCATGCTGATCAACGCGCCGCTGGAAGATGTGGTGCTGAAAATCGAGGCCGAAAAGCAGAAAACCCCCGCCGATTTATTGACCGGCGAGGGTTTGACTGAACGTCCAAAGTGGCGTCCCCACGGGGATTCGAACCCCGGTCGCCAGAATGAAAATCTGGTGTCCTAGGCCGAGCTAGACGATGGGGACAAAACTGAAGGGGTCTAATAGGCCGAGAAAGAGAGAACATTATAC
>VFQY01000152.1 GCA_018883425.1 Candidatus Omnitrophota bacterium
CGCTCAGCCAGCACCAGACCGCGAACAAAGCTGGATCGGGCCGGCTTTTATCAAGGCGTACACAAACCTCCACCGGCGCGGACACGCGATTTCTTACGAGGCGTGGCAAGACCACCGCCTGGCCGGAGGCCTTTATGGGGTGAAGATCGGGCGTTTCTTTGCCGGGGAGTCCATGTTTACCCGGATCCGGGATGCCTCCTCGGCCGTCTTGGTTTTTGCAGCGCGGACGCTGAAAGAAGAAGGATGTCGGTTATTCGATTTGCAAATGGTCACCCCGCACACGGCTAGGTTTGGGGCAGAGGAGATTTCGAGGAAGGATTATTTAAGAATCCTTCGGGAAGCGGTTTGTTAATGTAAGACGTGAAGGCGAACGGAAGCTTGGAAAATGGGGGTTAGGTAGGGCGGCGTGTCCCACGCCGCCTCGTAGAATTCCTGAACGTTCAAGCAAGAACGAGGCGGGCTCGGAGAGCCCGCCCTACCTATGCGTTCTTCTTCCAGCTATCCGGCATCCGGATCAACAGCGGGCTGACCAGAAGGACGATCGTGGGCTTGAACCACACATCCGTAGCTTTGTAGATAAAGAGTCCCATCCCGTCGCACATTAGACCGATGCAGGTTCCCGCGAGAACGATCCCCTTCCACTTCCCGCCTTCCACCTCCCGCCAGTAGCTGACCGCCGCGTAGGCCAAAAGAGGCGAAATGAGGACATAGGAGTTCGTCTCTACCCGGGGATTAAAAACCGTAAAGACCAGGGCTGATGCCACCCAAAGGGCCCACGAGGCACCCGGCAAGCCTTTGCGGCAAAATGCCTGCCAGACCCAGCCCAGGGCACCAAGGCAAGCCAATCCCCGTGTTAATTTTTCGTAAATAGGATTGGGAATCAAACCCCACTTTCCCAAAGCGCCAAAAAGGTCGCTAACCCGGAGATTTTCCGGCGTGTAAGAGATGAGGATTTTCTGCAGACACTTGACCCAACGATCCGCGGCGTAGTGCAGCTCGGGATGACAGAAGCCCAGCCCGATGAAAGCGATAAAGGAAATCAGCAGGGGTTTGCGCATCGTGGGGAAAACCGCAAAAGCCAGCAGGAAGGGAGCCAGGGCGATGGGTTTCAGAATGATGGAAAGAGTCAGAAACAGGGCGGCGAGATTCCATTTTTGACTCCTCACCATCAAGACGGAGAAAACGAGACAGGCGGACAGGGGCAAATTGGTCTGCCCGTTGTTGAGAGAAGCCAAGGAAGCGGGGGTGGCTAGGGCGACGAGGGAAAGAAAACAGAGCGAACGCCCCGGCGGGTCGTCCCTACCTAAGCTTGAAAAAGGAGATTCGGTAGGGACGCCTCGCCAATGTGTCCGGTCAAAAGCTGCCAATTGCCACAAACCTAAAGCGAACAAGCCGAAGCCGAAGGCACGCCAGAGGATTTCTCCGAAAATCTCGGGTTGCACCGAATTGAAGGGATTAAAAAACAGGCAGCAACGGCAAAATATATAATTCTTGCTTGTGTTTCAACACGGCATTCATTACTAACAGATATACTGGGTATTTTTAGAACTGAAGCCGATCCTCATTCTTATTCAATATCCCTCACCCTCGCTTTAGATTGCCTGCATGAGATTTTAACAGAAGCTTTGAGCGACAAACCCGTAGGGCTGCAATGATTGCTGAATGAGTACATCGTTCACCCATCATTGAGCAAAGAGTATCCTATTGGATCGGTTTTTAATATATTACGATCTGCCCAAAAAGAGGTGTATGAAAAAATAATGCTGCGTGAGTATGCGGCTATAGGTTCTTTTGAGAAAGTACCGGATATATTTTCGGAAGTCTTGAGTGATCTAGAGACTGCCCACCCATCTGTCATGCGTTTTCTAGAGGCTGATAATACGAAGTTATCTATTTATTTCCAACAAATCCAGCATGCAGTCGCAGTCAATGCCAGAAAAAAAACATATAAAGCCTTAAAG
>VFQY01000015.1 GCA_018883425.1 Candidatus Omnitrophota bacterium
ACATCGATCAACGTTCCGGATACCGTGGGATATGCGGTCCCTGAGGAGTTCGGAGATTTGATCGCCCTTCTCATCCGGAAAAATCCCTCGCTCGGCAAGAAGACAATTCTTTCGGTGCACTGTCACAACGATCTAGGTCTAGCGGTAGCCAATTCCCTGGCTGCGGTGATGGCGGGAGCCAACCAGGTTGAGTGCACGATCAACGGAATCGGGGAACGGGCCGGTAATGCCGCGATGGAGGAAATCGCGATGGCGATTGATACCCGCAAAGATCTGATCGGCTGCTTCACGGATCTGAAGCTGAGCGAAATTTCCAAGACCTCCCGGCTTGTGTCTTCGCTGACCGGCATGGTGGTTCAGCCCAACAAAGCCATTGTGGGACGCAATGCGTTCTGGCATGCCTCGGGCATCCACCAGGATGGTGTTTTGAAGAAACGCCAAACCTATGAAATTATGGATCCTAAGCGCATCGGACTCAAGGGAAGCCACCTCATGCTCGGTAAGCTTTCGGGCCGGCATGCTTTCAACGAACGGGTCAAAAAACTAGGCTTCAATCTTAAGCCTGAAGACCTCCTGCGCGCATTTGAGCGGTTCAAAGCCCTTGCGGATAAAAAGAAATATGTCTTTGACGAAGATATCGAGTCGCTTCTCGAAGATGTCGGCGTCAACATTCCTGAAACGTGGCAGTTGGAATACCTGCGGGTCCTTACGGAGACTTCGCGGAAGCCCTCTGCGCAAATCAGGCTTATCCACCGCAACAAAATTCATGCTGCCGAGTCCGAGGGGGACGGGCCTGTGGATGCCTGTTACCGGGCCATCGAGAAGATTGTGAAATCACAGGCCACGTTGGCTCATTACGGAATTCAATCGGTAACGGGCGGCAAAGACGCTCTGGGTGAAGTTGCGGTGAAGCTCACTGTGGGAGCCCAGGAAGTGACGGGCCGCGGGACGAGTACAGACATCATCGAGGCCAGCGTCAAGGCCTACCTGTTCGCTCTCAACAAGATTTCTGCGGAGACGCCCTCTTCCCGGCTTAATCCGCAGCTGTCGCTTTGATTTTGAATCTGCGCCGGGGCGCGAGTGAAACCTGACCTTTACGGGATTTTTGGAAATCCCCTGACGCATTCGCTGTCGCCGGCGATGCAGGAAAACGCTTTCCGTGAAAGCGGAATCGAGGCCCGTTATCTCCTTTTGCCGCTGGATCTTGCCGGACTCCGTGCGGTTCTCACCCGCAAGCGGAATTTACTTCTCAAAGGTTTTAACGTCACGATCCCGTTCAAAGAGACAGTCTCCCGGTATTTGGAGGATGTCAGTGAAGAAGCTCGGCTTGTAGGTGCCGTCAATACGGTTTTTGTCCGGAACGGCCGCTGGGCCGGAACTAACACGGATGTTTTTGGATTCATGCAGTCTCTCGGCAGGGACGCTTCGATGAGCCCCCGCGGCAAGAATGCCGTTGTTTTGGGAGCGGGCGGAGCTGCAAGAGCGGCTGTTTACAGTTTGTGCAAGGCGGGGATTTCATCGGCGGCTATTTTCAACCGCAGCGAGGCTCGTGCGAGGCGCCTCACCGAGGAATTCGGCAATCTTTTTCCGGACGCGCGTTTAACGGCGCATGCTCTTCGGGATCCGTTCCTGACGGAAGCCGTCAAGAAAGCCGCTCTTGTCGTGAATGCGACCTCGATGGGGCTGAAAGCTTCGGACCCCATGCCGCTGCCAGCTGAATCGATTCCCCGGGCGGCCGGGAAAGGCCGCGGCAAGCTCTTTTACGATTTGATTTACGCGCCGGCTGAAACGCCTTTTCTTCGTGAGGCCCGAAGGAAAGGTCACCGCGTTCTCAACGGAGTGGGTATGCTGGTCTACCAAGGCGCGAAGGCTTTTGAATGCTGGACGAATCGCCGCGCGCCTGTGAAGATCATGCGCGCAGCTCTTCTCGAAGCTTTAAAAAACCGGGAATCAGGGATGAAAGTATGATGGGATTTGTCTTTTTCTTTTTTGGAGCTATTTTCGGCAGTTTTCTGAACGTCTGCATTCACCGCTTTCCCCGCGATGAGTCGATTCTGCATCCGGGTTCCCATTGCCCGCAGTGTTCGGCGAAGATTCGATGGTTTGACAACATCCCCGTTCTGAGCTACTTCGTGCTGCGCGGAAAATGCCGCAAATGCAAAAGTAAAATTACCCGCCGTTATGTCATGGTCGAAATTTTTTCCGGCGTTGTCTGGGCGGCATGTTTCAAGCTTTTCGGTTTGTCGGCGATGACGGCCGTCAGCCTGTATTATTTTATGGTGCTTTTGGGCGTGACGATGACAGACATCGAGACGGGTTACATCCCCGACAAATTCACGCTCCCTTCGCTTGCTTTCGGGATTGCGGCCAGCGCTTTTTTGCCCGAAATCCACGCGCAAACCGACTGGATCCAGGGCCTCTTCAGAAGTTTGCTCGGAGTTCTCGCCGGAGGGGGCATTCTCTTGGGAACAGGACTTTTGGGAAATTTTCTCTTTAAGAAAGAGAGCATGGGAGGAGGGGATATCAAACTTCTCGCGATGATGGGCGCTTTTCTGGGCGCTCCGAAGATCCTGCTCGTTTTTCTTTTTTCTCCCATTCTTGCAATGCCGATGGCCTTGTATGTGCGTTATATCAAACACCAGGAGACGATACCCTACGGGCCCTTCCTTGCCATCACGGGAGCCTGGATGTATCTTTACGGGGACGGGGTCTGGAATCAACTGTTTGTTCTTCCTTAGGCCGTAGACTTTCCGCGGCTTTCAACCGATAGAAAGCGGAGCCGATATGCTGAAATACATGACCACCGGAGAATCCCATGGGCAGTACCTTGCGGCCCTCATTGAGGGTGTGCCGAGCGGACTTGCCGTTGACCTCGATTACATCAACGGGATGCTGAGACACCGCCAGCAGGGCTACGGCCGCGGCGGGCGCCAGAAGATCGAGCAGGATCAAGTGCAGATTTTGGGCGGAGTCGTCAAAGGCGTCAGCACCGGCGCGCCGATAGGGTTTCTTCTTGTGAACAACGATTTCAAAATCGACAAAATGCCGGAACTCTTCCGCCCCCGGCCTGGTCATGCCGATTTAGTGGGGTCGATCAAATACCACCAGGGCATACGTCCGGTGCTCGAGCGGGCGAGCGCCCGCGAGACCGCCATGAGAGTGGCTGTCGGAAGTCTGTGCCGTCTTTTTCTCAAGGAATTCGGTATCGAGGTTGAAAATCATGTCATTCAGATCGGGCCGGTGAAGGCGGACGTTAGCGACGATCTCACCGCTGAGGAGATACGCAGACGCAAGCAGGGTTCTGAGGTCAGCTGTATCTGCCGCGATGCGGAAAAGAAGATGATGGCGGCCATTGATGAAGCCCGCCGGAGCAAGGACACGCTGGGAGGACGTTTTGAGGTGCGTGTTTCGGGTGTCCCGATAGGGCTCGGCTCCTACGTTCATCACGAAAGAAAACTGGATGCCCGGATCGCTCAGCATGCCATGAGTATGCAGTCCGTGAAAGCCGTAGAAATCGGGGCGGGAGTGAGCCTCGCTGAAACGTTCGGATCGAAGTCGCATGACGAGATTTTTTTCGACAAAGAAAAAAAGACTTACTTTCACAAAACCAACCGGGCCGGAGGAATTGAGGGCGGGACGAGCAACGGAGCCGACATAGTGGTGCGCATGACGATGAAGCCTATTTCAACGCTGGGTCAGCCGCTGGCATCCGTCAACATGCAGACGAAGGATGCTGAAAAGGCCGACTTTGAACGCTCAGATTTTTGCGCGGTGCCCGCGGGAAGCTTAATCGGGGCTTCGATCGTGTCCGTGGTCATCGCCGAAGCTTTTCTGGAAAAATTCGGAGGGGATTCGATGACCGAGATCCGCCGGAATTTTGAAGGTTATCTTCGGCAGATTCAAAACGGCTGATGAATGTTTACCTGATCGGCATGATGGGTTCCGGAAAAACCGCTGTCGGCGAAGCGCTGGCGGTGCTTACGGGCTTAGATTTTGTGGACCTGGACAGCCGCATTGAAAAACGCGAGAATCGTTCGATCTCCGAAATTTTCGCTTCAAGCGGGGAAGCCTTTTTTCGCCGGCTGGAGACGCAGGCCGTCAGGGATGCGTCGAGCGGTGATCATCAAATTATTTCCACAGGCGGGGGCGTGCTGACGGTGTCTGAGAACCTCGAGCGCATGAAGGCGGGCGGCCAAGCTGTTTATCTTGAGACGTCTCTGCCGGAACTTATGAGGCGCCTCGAGGGATCACAGGACCGCCCGCTTCTTAAGACAGCGGATTGGAAAAAAACCTTGAAACAGCTCCTGGAAACGCGAGAGCCCGTATACAGGCAAACCGCCTCGTTCACGGTGATCACGGACGGGAAAACGCCCGTGCAAATTGCAGGGGAAATTGCAGTTCTTTTGGGAATCCAGCGATGACAACAATCCGTGTGAAAAGCCTCAAACACCGCTACGAAATCAAGATCGGAAGCGGCCTTCTGGAACGCTCCGGAGAATTTTTCAAGGCGCTTGATTTCAAGGGGAAGGTTTTGATTGTTACCCAGCGGGCCGTTGCGAGCCGCTTTCTGTCTCGTCTGACGGACGGTCTCGCTCAAGAGGGTTATCCGTGCGAGGTCCTGTATGTTCCGGATGGTGAAAAAGCCAAATCGCTGGAGTCACTTGCGAAAGTCTACGACCAGCTGATCCGCAGGGATTTTGAGAGAAGGGACGTCGTCGCCGCGCTCGGCGGGGGCGTTGTGGGAGATTTGGCCGGGTTCGCGGCATCCACTTATCTTCGGGGCCTGGCTTTCGTGAACTTCGGGACCACGCTGCTGGCGCAGGTCGACAGTTCGATCGGAGGAAAGACGGCGGTCAACCATCGGCATGGTAAAAATCTGGTCGGGACTTTTTATCCGCCCCGGCTCGTCGTGTCTGATATCGGGACCTTAGCGACACTGCCCAAGCGCGAGCTCTGCGCCTCGCTTGCGGAGGTTGTCAAATACGGCATGATACGCGATCGGCAGCTTTTCAAAACCCTTGAAAGACAGAGCGCGAAAATTCTTCAGCGGGACGAGGAACTTCTTCAGGAGCTTGTCGTGCGTTCGGCCTCGATCAAGGCTGAGGTCGTCAGCCGCGACGAGTTTGAGATCAAGGGTGAGCGCATGATTCTTAATTACGGGCACACGTTCGGGCATGCTTTCGAAAAGGCAGCCGGCTATGAAAAGCTGGCGCACGGCGAAGCCGTAAGCATCGGCATGGTCTGCGCGGCGAGACTTGCGGTCTCTCTCAAAATTCTGGAGCCCTCGGTCGAAAAGCGCCAGACGCAAGTTCTCCAGGCGTTGGGACTTCCTGTGAAATTGAGCGGCGGGGCTTACCGGATTCCGGCAATTCTTGAGGCCATGATGCGTGACAAGAAAAAGCGGGGCGGTAAACTCAGGTTTATTTTGCCCGAGAAAATCGGCTGCGTCACGGTTCTTGAAAACATTCCGGTTCAGGCTCTCAAGCCTGTGCTGAAAGAAGCCGGAGCTGTTTAGTTCACCTTTCCGGGAATCGCTGGGCTCCCGCGCGGAGCCTCACCGATCCTAAAATCCCACGGCCTTTTTTGGGCCCCTACCGAAGCCGCGGCTGCATAGCCTTGCGGCGGAGGTTCTTATGACACTCTCAAACCCCAGCACTTTCCAAGATTTTCTTATTTTGATGCTTTTGAACCGTCTTGCGGCGGGAAAAGCACCGATCGGTGAGGCCCTGAAAAATGGGCAATCCCCGAGGGAGATAGCCGAAAAAATCCGAGTTCAGAACTGGCTAGGACTCGCCAAGGCTCTCAAAGCTCTCGAAAAAGACTTTGAACCGGAACGTGAGTTTGACGAATGCGCAAGGCTCGGCATTTCCCTTCTCTTTCTTGGGCAGCCTGATTATCCGGCCTTGCTGCGCGAAATCCCGGACCCGCCCCTGCTCATGTATGTCAAAGGACGTTTGTTGAGGGGGGATGATGCCGCAGCTCTGGCGATTGTGGGTTCCAGGCATGCGACGGAATACGGGCTTTATCATGCGCGGAAGTTTGCGCGCGAAATAAGCGCTCACGGTTTCACAGTTGTTTCGGGGCTTGCCCGGGGGATCGACCAAGCTGCGCATGAAGGGGCTCTCGAGACTGGAGGAAGAACGCTCGCCGTTCTTGGGTGCGGCGCGGATCAGGTTTATCCCGCCGAGAGCCGCCGGCTCTTTGACAGAATTGCCGATCAAGGGGCCCTCATCAGCGAATATGCTTTGGGTGCGAAGCCGCTCGCTCACCATTTTCCGCGCCGCAACCGTATCATTTCGGGGCTCTCGCTGGGTGTTCTGGTTATCGAGGCGCACCTTCAGAGCGGCTCTCTGATCACGGCGCGTGAGGCTCTGGACCAGGGCCGGGAGGTTTTCGCCATGCCTGGACGCATCGACCAGCCGACCAGTCAGGGCACGCATGAAATGCTCCGCCAGGGCGCTTGCCTTGCGGACTCCTCCTGGACCCTTGTCGAATGTTTGGGCCGGGAAGCCCAGCGTCGTTTAAATTGTATCCAGCCGCATGAGGCCGCTTTACCGGATTCGACCTCAGCCCCTGAACGCTTGCCGAGGGCGGATCGTGAGAATTCTGACGCTGATGCCCAGGCTGTGAATCCGGAGGCGCCAATCCGGCAGGATTTGTCCTTTCTTGGGGATCAGGCTTGGAGCTGTGAAGAGCTCCAAAAGAAAACGGGACGCAGTCTGCAGGATTTATTTTCCTGGCTTCTGCGAATGGAATTAACCGGCGCTTTGCGCAAGACCCCCGATGGCCGGTACTCAGTCAACGTCCGATAAGAAAAGATTATTTTTGACTCGGATCACTAAAGAGTTTGCAGTCGGTGCCGTAACAAGTTATATTAAGTTTAATCTTCTAATCGTCCAGCAGAGCAGTACGAAAGGAGCAAGTCGATGGAACCCGTCACCTCTGGCTCTGAGTTTTCAACTCCAGCCGCAGCGCCGAAAGGCCGCAGGTTCGCCGCCGCATTCATTGATCTGTTTATCATACCCATTTTCTTAGGCCTGATTGTCGGGCTTGTTATCCTGACGCTTCCTGACGCCGCACGCAGTGTGATTCTCGTGCTTGTCAATGTGGCGTGGCTTGTCTTTCGTGATGTTGTTTATTCGCCCGGACGAGCTATGGTTGGGCTCAAGATAGTGAGCTTGACCGGGTCGAAGGTAACCGTTGCCCAAGCATTTATCAGGAACATCCTGCTTGTGATTCCGTTTCTTCTCATCGTGGGCTACATTGTCGAAATCATTGCCTTGATGACGCGCTCCGAGCGAGTCGCAGACGGCTGGGCAAAGACGCGGGTGATTGTCGCCTAAGCTTCAAGCTGAAAATGTTCTTTGAAACCCTCTTCCCGAGCAAGTCCGGGAAGAGGGTTTTTAGTTCCTGGTGAACCCCGGAATCTTCAAGACGATAAAAACCGCTACTTCTGGATTCGACGGACTATGAAGAAAAAAAAGAAAGCGCCCAAGCGCAAATCAACTGATGCAGCTGCCGGAAGAAAAGGACGGGGGAAGTCTGCTTCCGACTCCGCGGCAATTCTGAAGAACACGATGTCGTTTCATGATGACCTGGCCGCTCTCAAGAAGGATGCAAAGCGTCTTTCCGGAGAAACTAAGTCGATGCAGGAGCGGCTTCAGGATATTGAGATCCATGTTAATTTGCTGACGCGGCTGCTGACGACGCTCTGTATCGAAAAATTCGGGATGCGTGTCGGCGTTCTGAAAAGGATGATCAAGAGGATCGAAAAAGAGGCCATTCGGGATTCTCAGATTCTTCATCTCGAGTCGCTTTACAAACTTTCTCCGGGAGGAGCCGCGGAAGAGAAGAAAAATGATACCCCGCCGGCGGCCCCTCCGTCCAAGAACGATCCCTGGGAAGACATTTCTTAAAACTCTGCGGATCAAAACACCTCACGCCGTAACACCTTGACTCAAATGACCATTCTGAAACCGCTTCTTAGACGAGTTCCCGCGCAGCTTACGTCCTATAAACAATGCAGTTGCAAATCCCTCTTTTTTCTATAGAATGTGCCTTTCATTTATCCTAAGCCCGCTAAAAACGAACCTCCGGATCGAGGATATCTGCCGGTGCGGCAGGGAGTTCCCGTGGAAATTTTACTGAACGGCCAAAAAACGAAAATTGAAGGCGGCCTGACTCTCAAAGCGCTTTTGGAACGCTTTCAAATCGACCCTTTCTCCGTGGTGGTTGAGCGTAATGAGGAGATCGTTCCCAGCCGCTATTTCACCGAGACGCCGCTCAGCGAGGGCGACAAAATCGAAATCGTCCGCTTCGTCGGAGGGGGCGCTTAAATGGCTCAAGGTAAAGCAAAAGCGGCCTCCAAAAAATCCGGACCTGCGAACCTCGTCATTGTCGAGTCTCCGGCTAAAGCCAAGACCATCAATAAGTTTTTGGGCAAGGACTACCACGTCGAAGCCTCAATGGGTCACGTCCGTGACCTCCCCAAGAGCAAGATGGGCATCGACATTGAGCACGACTTCTCACCCCAGTATGTCATCAGCGTGAAAGCCCGCAAAACGGTCAGTAATCTTAAGAAGCAGGCGAAGGGGAAATCCTGCATTTTTCTGGCGCCTGACCCTGACCGCGAAGGAGAGGCCATCAGCTGGCATCTTGCCCATATTTTCCGTGAAGCGGATGAAGCCGTTCCCATTCGCCGTGTTGTTTTTAATGAGATTACCAAGGACGCCGTTACGAAGGCGTTTGAGCGGACTCGGGAGATTGAAATGCCGCTGGTGGACGCGCAGCAGGCGCGGAGGGTTTTAGACCGGGTGGTGGGTTACGAGCTGAGCCCGCTTCTTTGGAAGAAAGTCGGACGGGGCCTAAGCGCCGGGAGAGTTCAGTCGGTTGCCTTGCGTCTGATTGTGGAGCGGGAGAGAGAGATACGAAAGTTTTCACCTGAGGAATACTGGTCTCTCGAGGCCAAGCTGGCCTCGCAGGATAAGAGCCGTGCGGCGCATGCTTTTTCTGCGAAGCTTGAGAGGATCGGCGATGAAAAGGCCGATCTCAGAAACAAAGAGCAGACTCGCGGCATCCGCGAAGAAATTCTCAAACTGCCTTTTCTCGTCAGTAAACTCGAAAAGAAGATCCGCAAAAAAAATCCTCAGGCTCCTTACACGACTAGCAAACTGCAGCAGGAAGCCTACAACCGTCTGGGGTTTCCGGCGGCCAAAACGATGAGCGTGGCTCAGCGTCTTTACGAAGGTATTGAGCTCGGAGCCGAAGGCAGTGTGGGTCTTATCACGTATATGAGAACTGACTGTGTGAACGTGGCTGTGTCGGCACGGGATGAAGCCGCCGCTTATATCCGCGGGAAATTCGGCGCCGATCATCTGCCCGAAACGCCCCCGGTTTACAAATCTAAGAAGGGTGCTCAGGAGGCTCATGAAGCCATCCGTCCGACAGCGGTGGCCAGGGAACCGGAAAGCGTCAGAGCCTTTCTGGAAGATGACGCGTTCAAGCTTTATTCTCTTATTTGGAAAAAGTTCGTTTCTTCGCAGATGGCCCCGGCGCTGGACGAACATGTCAGCCTGTGGACGTCTGCCGGCGGAAAGTACCATTTCAAAACGACGGGAAGGAGAAATGTCTTCCCGGGGTTCACGGCTGTTTTCGAAGAAACGCGTTCGGCCAAAACGGCACCGGAAAATTCTGAACAGCAGGAAGAAGAGGGCGCTGAACAGAATGATCTTCCAGAGCTGACGGAAGGCGAGCCGCTGGATCTGCTTCAGCTGATGGGTTATCAGCATTTTACGAAACCGCCGGGGAGATTTAATGACGCCAGTCTGGTTAAGATCCTCGAAGAAAAAGGCATCGGCCGCCCGAGTACCTATGCGCCGACGATTCAGACCTTGGTTTCGCGCGACTACGTAACGCGTAAGGGCGGCGCCCTGGTACCCTCGGAGCTCGGCGAAACGGTCACCGATCTCCTGGTGCAGTATTTCCCCAGGGTTCTGGATGTGGAATTCACGGCCCGCATGGAGGAAGAACTGGACAAAATTGAAGAAGGCCAGATTCCGTGGGTGGGGGTCCTGAAAGATTTTTATCGGCCTTTTGAGGAGAATTTAAAAAATGCCCGGGAACAGATGGAAAACGTGCGCTTCGAGGCCGTGCCCACGGAGCATCAGTGTGAACTCTGCTCAAAGCCGATGCTTCTGAAAATGGGCCGCTTCGGAAAGTTCCTTGCCTGTTCAGGTTTTCCGGAGTGTAAAAGCACGAGGTCCCTGCCGAGCGGGATCCCTTGTCCTCAGGCGGGCTGCGGCGGTCAGCTCGTCAAGCGGATGTCCCGGCTGAGAAGGACCTTTTACGGCTGTTCGAAATACCCCGCCTGCAATTACATCGCCAACAAACTCCCGAAGAAAGAGGGCGAGGCGGATGAAGAAAAGGCTCCCGGTCAGCGTTTGGAGACCTTGGGGCCCTGATGAAAAAAAATGTCCCCGTCTTTTTGAACCATCTCGCCGCCGAAAAAAACGCCTCGCCGCACACGGTTAAAAACTACCGCGTCGATCTGCGTGAGTTCGCGCTGTTTATTCAGGAAAAAGACTGCCGCGAAATCACCTATCTGGATATCCGTTCTTTTCTCGCGTACCTCAAGGGACAGTCTTATTCCCGAAGTTCGATCTCCCGAAAACTGGCCTGTCTAAGATCATTTTTTAAATTCCTGGCCCGGGAAAATATTCTCGAAAACAATCCTGCCTCGGGGATCCAGACGCCCAAGAGGGAAAAACGCCTGCCGCAGTTTCTGAATCCCGAAGAAGTTGTCCGTCTGCTTGAGGCGCCCCTGAAAAATACCTGGGAAGAAAAGCGCGACAAGGCCATTTTGGAGACGCTTTACAGTTCGGGTCTGCGCGTCAGTGAACTTGTCGGCCTGAATCAGGAAGATGTGGATATCTTCGGCGGGCTGGTGCGCGTCCGCGGAAAAGGAAAAAAAGAAAGAATCTTGCCTTTGGGGCAAATGGCTCTCAAGGCTCTGCAGGCTTATCTGGAACACAAGCCTGTCCGCGATCACCGCTCGGCCCTAAAAGCTCCGCTGTATCTCAACCGCTCAGGCGGACGCCTTTCCGACCGGAGCATCCGCCGCATGATTCTGAAATACACCCGCAGGATCGCTCTGAATAAAGAGGTCTCGCCGCACACGCTCAGACACTCGTTTGCGACGCATATGCTCGACCGGGGCGCGGATTTGAGAAGCGTTCAGGAATTGCTCGGACACGAAAATCTTTCGACGACCCAGATTTACACGCATGTCACTACCCAGCGCCTGAAAGAAGCTTACGATGCGGCGCATCCCCACGCATGAGGCGCCGCGCATGACACTGCTTTATGATGCCGCTTACCTTGCCGTCGCGGTCCTGTCTCTTGGCGCGTTTATCGGCCGTCTCTCTCAGGCCGAATCCTGGCGGGAGCTTCTAAGGCAGCGCTTGGGAATTCTGCCCGCAGCCCTCAGAAATGAACTGGCCGGAAAGAAAGTGATTTGGCTGCACGCCGTCAGTGTCGGCGAGGTGATCGCAGTCGAAAATTTTATGCGCCGCCTTCTGCGGGAGCGGCCGGGATATCATGCGGTGCTGACCACGGTCACGCCGACGGGGCAGCGGGTTGCAAAAAAACTTGAAGGCCCGGACGTTTCCGTCTGCTATTTCCCCTTTGATTTCTCTTTCGCGGTGCGGCGTTTTTTTCGCGCCCTTCAGCCCGAATGCCTGCTGCTGGCAGAAACGGAGATTTGGCCGAACCTCATCACTGAAGCTGCACGTCTGCAGGTTCCCGCGGGGATTCTCAATGCGCGTCTTTCTCGCCGCTCCGCACGCCGTTATGCGCGTTTTAAGATGCTTTTTAGGCCGCTGTTTGAACGTCTTCAATTCGTGTTAGCGCAGACGGAAGACGATGCTGAGAGGTTCCGTGCCTGCGGTACAGATTCTTCGCGAGTGGTCGTTTTGGGGAATATGAAATTCGATAACATGAGTCTCGAACAGGGCGGGGCTGATCGGGGTCAAAGTCTCCGTGACAGATGGGGGTTTGCGGCTGAAGACCGCATCCTGATCGCGGGAAGCACTCATCGCGGCGAGGAATCTCTGGTGGTTAAGGCCTTCCTGAAGCTTCAGCGCAAGGAGCCGCGGCTAAGGCTTGTGCTCGCGCCGCGCCACCCTGAGCGGGCCCAAGAGACTGCGCAGCTTGTTCTCCGGGAAGGTTTGGATTACCGCATGTCATCGAACGGAGCCGGCGCTGAAAAAAAAGGGGCGGTTGTGATTCTCGACGAGCTGGGTGTGCTGCGGGAACTTTACGCCCTGGCCGACGCTGTGTTTGTCGGGGGGAGTCTTGTGCCGGGCCGGGGAGGTCAAAATCCGATCGAGCCTGCGGTTTTCCGCAAAGCTATTGTGCACGGGCCGCATGTTTTTAATTTTGAGAGAGTATATCAGGCGCTTGACGGCGCCGGCGGAGCGCTGCGGGTTTATAACGGGCCGGAACTCGAGCAGGCTCTGGAAACGATTCTTGGAAATGCTTCTGAAAACGAGAGACTCGGCCGCCTGGCTTACCAGACGGTCGTGTCGCTCCGGGGAGCCACAGAAAAGCACGTCCGCTGGATGGCGGATTTTCTCGCCTCGGAAAAAGAACTTGTGAAAGGATGACCCATGGGAAAAAAATTAAAAACTTACTTTCGCCTGCTGGCTGAGGATCGCGAACAGGGCAAGCTGGCTGATTTGATGTACCCGATGCTGAAGGCCGCTTCGAAGGTCTATGCGCGCGGCGTCGAAGCGCGCAGACAAAAGTTCGCCCGTCAGGAAAACCGGAGGCGGCTGAAATTTCCGGTCATCAGCGTGGGCAACCTTACCTGGGGGGGGACGGGAAAGACGCCTCTGGTGGAATACATCGTCCGCTTGATCAGCGACGCCCAAAAAACCCCCCTGATCCTATCGAGGGGTTACAGTCACGATGAAATCGAACAATACCGCCAGCATCTGCCGCGGGTGCTTATCGGGGTGGGTAAGGACCGCTATGAAACCGCCGAGCGGGCGGCTCAAAAGAACCGTATTGACGCCGCCGTTCTTGATGACGGATTTCAGCACTGGGCTCTTGAGCGGGATCTGGAGATCGTGACGGTCAATACGCTGAATCCTTTCGGAAACGGAGAGCTGGTGCCCCGAGGGCCCCTGCGTGAGCCCGTCGAGGGGTTGAACCGCGCGGACTTGGTCGTTTTGACGCACGTGAATTTGGTAAAGCCCGAAGAGCTGGAAGCGGTTAAAAAGAAAATTACTGAGCTGGCGCCGCGCGCCGGGATCGTGGAGTCTTACCTCGAGCCGCTTTTCTTTTTCCGCGCCCGAAAGCGTCAGCGCGTTCCGATTGAAAGACTCCAAAATCAGCGCGTGACGACGTTCTCTGCCGTCGGGGTGCCCCGCTCTTTTCAGCTCATCCTCGCGCATTCTCTCATCCGGCCTGTCCGCAACTTCGAATTTACGGACCATCACGAATACTCCAAGCGCGATCTGGAGGAAATTAAATATGTCAGCGAAGCCGCGGCGAGTCATGAAGTCATTACGACGGAGAAGGATTTTTACAGATCGCCGGGCATGATCGCAGATGTATTTGATCCGCTGGTGCTCGCGACGCGTCTCTCGATCGGAGCGGGAGAGGAGCTTTTGAAAAGCCGGATTCTGCGCCTTCTAGGGGGCCATCGTTGAAGGATTTGCTTTTGGATTTGGCCGGCTCTTGGGCGGTCAGGGGCGCGGCCTTCCTTGCTCAGGTTCTGCCGGAAAGAACCGCGCTGGGTCTCGGGCGGACGGCGGGGACGGCTTTCTATTTTGTTTCGTCCAGGCGGCGTCAGGCCTATGCGGATCTCAAAGCGGCGTTCGGCGAAAAGATGACGCCGCGCCAGCTCCGTCAGACCGTGCGCCGTCACTACGCTCATATCGGACAGAGTGCCGCGGAGTTTCTGCGGTTTCCGCTGCTGAACGGCGAAAGCGTACGGCAAAAAACCGAGATACTCCGTCTGGAAACTTTTCAGCAGGCCGCCGCCCAAGGACGCGGGGTTCTTCTGTTGACCGCGCACTTGGGCAACTGGGAACTTCTTCAAATCGTCTCCAGTCTTTTGGGCCGGCCGATTCATGCGCTCATGCGTGAACAAAAACACACGCGCCTGAACGCCTTTCTCAACCATCTCCGGGAAATCAAGGGGTCGCGGGTTGTCCGCAACCGCGGGATGGATTTGCGGGCCCTGGTCCGCGCACTTAAAAACGGGGAACTCGTCGGAGTTCTCGCCGATCAATCCGCAGGAAAAATGGGCGGGATGATCCTTCCTTTTTTCGGCCGCAAAACCACCGTTCCGACCGGATCCTTCGAGCTCGCGGGAAGGACGGGGGCGATTCTCCTGCCGGCCTTTATTGCCCGCGGGCCTCAGGGGCGGCACCTCATCCGGGTCGAGGATCCGCTGCCGTGTCCGGGCGCTGACAAAACGGATTCGAAATTCGAAGCTTCGGTCCGCGCTTATTTGAAACTCGTCGAAGAAAGGATCCGGGAAAATCCTGACCAATGGCTTTGGGCGAAGAAGCGGTGGAAGTATTCCTGGACCAAAAGGCTTGTGATTCTCTCAGACGGCAAGCCCGGCCATGTGAAACAGTCGCAGGCTGTCGCGCAGGCTTTCCGCGAGGTCACGGCTCAATATGGGCGGCCCGGCATGGAGTACCCGCTGGAAGTTGTACGCGCCGACTACAAGTCTGAATTTCACAGGATTCTTTTTCACGTCGCGGCTGTTCTTCTGCTTCCCTGGATTCAGGGCAGGCTTGCAGGGCTTCGTTTTTTTCTGACGGAGGAAAGTTCCCGGGCCGTGGAAAAGGCTCAAGCCGACTTTGTGATTTCCACAGGTTCCAGTCTCGTGCCGCTGAACCTGATGCTCGCCCGGGAAAATTGCGCCAAGTCGGCGGTCATCTTGAAGCCGCCGTTTCCGTACGGATTTTTCCGGTATGATTTGTCAGTGGTTCCCGCGCATGATTCCGGCTGGATCCCGAGGGAATCCCTCCGGCTTCTTTTGACGCCTTCCTCGCCGGCGGATGCTGAGGCCTTTGGGCAGAGCGGCACTTGGGCCGATGAGGTGTCTCATCCTGAGTCCGTGGAGAACGCCGTTTTTCTCGGCGGTCCTACGCGCGGGTATAAAATGGAGGCTTCAGCTGTTCGGGCGCTGATGGAAGCACTGGAGAAAACGGGAAGCGGCTACCTTGTCACGACGTCCCGGCGCACGCCCCCGGATGTCGAACGGGCCCTGAAAGACGAAGCGGCCTCGCGGCCGGGATGCCGAAAGCTCGTGATTGCCTCTGAAGATAAACGAAGCGGGATCGCTGAAGGGATGATGGCGATGGCCGGCACCTTGATCGTCACCGAGGACAGCGTTTCGATGATCTCCGAGGCCGTCCGGTCGGGAAAACGGGTGATTGTTTTCGCAGCGGGCGACAGCAGCCGCCTTCCCGCCAAACACAGACGCTTTCTGGCTTTGCTCGAGGAGAAACATGCGGTAACTCGCGCGTCGGCTGCGGATGCCGCGTTTCATCTGGCCGCGGCCCGTGAGGCCGCAGGCGAGGGGATTGCTGAAAACGAAAAAAATAATCTGCGCCGCAGGCTTCAGGAGATTTTGTGAAAACACTTCAAATTCTGCCGTCGCTCGAACTCGGAGGTGTGGAACGGGGTGTCATCGATCTTGCCCGCGCCATGAAGGCTCGGGGTGATGAGACCGTTGTGGTGTCGTCAGGCGGAGCGCTGGTGGCTCAGCTGAATCAAATGGGTGTGCGCCATTACGCGCTTCCGGTCCACAAGAAAAGCCTCGCTGTTTTCAAGCAGGTCAACACTCTCGCCGAAATCATTCAGAGGGAGAACATCGAAATTGTTCATGGGCGAAGCCGCGTTCCTGCCTGGATCGGCTGGATGGCCGCTCAGAAAGCCCGCGTTCCCTTCGTGACGACCTGCCATGGCTATTATTCCGCGCACTTTTTCAGCCGTGTGATGGGGTGGGGAAAGCGCGTCATCGTGATTTCCCGGGTTGTGGGCCGGCACATGATTGATGATTTCGGAGTGCCTCCGGACCGGATACGGCTGATTCACCGCGGAATTGATCTTTCGCAGTTCAGCTACGTCCCGAACAAATACGACTCGGTTCCGAAAACTTTGCGCATCATCAGCGTCGGGCGGCTGTCGCCCATCAAGGGGCAGGTCGATTTTTTGCGGGCGGTGCATCATGTGCGGCGTGAAATACCCAACCTCGAAGTCTGGATTGTCGGCAGCGAGGGCAAGGGGAAAACCCGCTACACGGAACTGCTTCATCGGACGGCTCGCCAGCTCGGACTGTATTCCTGCGTGAAGTTCATGGGAACAAGACGCGACATCCCCGAGCTGCTTGCGCAGGCGGATTTGCTCGTGCTGGCGACCCGCATCCCTGAAGCCTTCGGGCGGGTGGTGGTGGAGGCGGGCGCGGTGGGAACGGCCGTGATCTCGACGCGTGTGGGGGGCGTTCTGGACATTGTCGATGACGGTGAAAACGGACTGCTTGTTCCCCCCGGAGATGTTCAGTCGATGACGCGCTCCATGATCAGGCTTCTGAAAGACCGTCAGCTCTGCCGCAAAATGACGGCGGCTATGCGTTCAAAAGTCGAACGGAATTTTGCCCTGGACTCGATGGTCGAAAAAACTCTCGAAGTTTACCGCGAGGTTAAAGCCGAGAAGAAAATACTTGTGATCAAGCTCGGAGCAATCGGGGATCTCATCCTGGCTGTCCCGAGTTTCCGCATGCTGCGGGAAAAGTTTCCGGATGCCAGAATTTGTCTTCTCGCGGACCGCAAGCTGGCCCCGTCGGTGTCGTCCTGCCCTTACCTGGACGAGGTCATTCCCGTCGACCGTTCCAGGCTGTCCAATATTTTTTATCTTCTGCGTCTTGCTAAAAGACTGCGCCGGGAGGGTTTTGATGTTTCTGTCGATCTGCAGAACTCCAAATGGACACATGCCCTGGCGTTTCTCTCCGGCGTGCGTGAGCGGGCGGGTTTCCGCCGGGGAAAGCTGGGTTTTCTCCTGAACCGGGCGGAAACGCCGCCCAAGGCGCCGGAGCCTCCCGTCCGCAATCAATTCAGAGTTCTCAGTAAGTTAGGCGTTCAGAAACTGGATGACCGGCTGGAACTTTGGGCCTCTCCCCGGGCGCGCCGCAACGCCGAGACCTGGATGGCCGCTCTGCCCGAGGGCCGCCCGCGGGTTGGTTTTGTTCTGGGGTCCAGCCCTCAGTGGGAAACCAAACGCTGGCCGATCGAGTCGTTTCGGGAACTGGGTGACCGTCTGGCCAGAGAGCTGAATGCGTCGGTTGTTCTGATAGGTTCGAAGGAAGATGTGCCGCTGGCTTATCACTACCTCTCCCGTCCCGCAGACTATGTTCTGGATCTGACCGGCCGGACTTCGCCCCAGGATCTGATTGCCGTGACGGAAAAACTTTCAGCGCTGATTTCGGGAGACACCGCGCCCCTGCATGCAGCTGCGGCTCTCGGGATTCCTGTCGCCGCTCTTTTCGGCCCGACCGATCCCAAACGGCACATGCCGCCCGCTGAAAACGCGTCGGTCATCTCCAAGCGCCTGCCTTGTCAGCCCTGCTACAGCGGCCGTTGCAGGCTGGCTGAAAAAATGGCCTGCATGACGAAAATCAGCCCCGATGAAGTGTTCGAATCGGTCCGTAAACTGCTGGCACGGCCCGCCGCGGCCGTTGGAAATCCCCGGATATGAAGATCTTAATTTTCACCAAAAATTGGGTGGGCGACCTTCTTTTTCAGATGCCCGCAATCGATGCGGTCGCGGCGCAATGGCCCGAGGCTGAAATTGTCTGTCTTGTGCCCGCCCGCTGCCGGGAAATGCTGAGGGCTCATCCCCGCGTCAGCCGCGTTCTTATTTTTGATGAGCGGCGCGAGCAAAAGAGCTGGCCCGCCAGGCTTGCCTTTGGGCTGAAACTCAGAGGCGAGACGTGGGACCGGGCGTTTCTCTTTCACCGCTCCAGGACGAGAGCTTTTATCGCCTTCCTGGCGGGAGCCCGGGAAAGGGCAGGGTATGGAAAAAAAAGAGCCTGGCTTCTGACGCAAACGCTTGAGGAGCCTGCCGAAAAAATCCATCATGTCGATTATTTTCTGAATCTTGTCCGGGCCGCGGGGGTTCAGACGCCGGAGAATCAGGGCTACCGTTTTTATTTCAGCCAGGAGGATGAACTTCAGGCGCTTGATCTGATGACGTCGCTGGAAATCAGGCCGCGCGGCTTTGTCTGTTTTCATCTCGGGGCGAATTGGGAACCTAAGCGGTGGCCGCCGGAGCACTTTGCGCGCCTCGCTGAAAAGATTCATGAACATTTCGGATTGGCAGCCGTGCTCACAGGAGCTCCCGAGGATAGGCCGCTGGCCGAAGCTGTGCTGAGGCATGCCGGACGGGCCCGCGTGCTGTCTTTGATCGGGCGGACGGGACTGCGCGTTCTGGGCGCGCTTTTCAGCCGTTCGGCCTGCGTGGTGTCGGGAGATTCCGGGCCTATGCATATCGCGGCCGGCTCCGGTGCCCGGGTGGCCGCGCTTTTCGGACCGACCGACCCCGCCCAAACGGGACCTCGAGGGCAGGGGGAAAGTCTTGTTATTCATCACGTGCCTGAGGGATTTACGTCGCCCTGGTACGGCAGCTCTTTGCCTGAGGGCGGCTGGCTTTCAAAGATTGAGCCGGAGGAAGTTTTTGAAGCGCTGCGCCGTAAGGGGTGGCTGCAGCCGGCACCCGCGGAGCGCGGGACGGGAGCCGAATGAGTCAGCGTTTTTTGATTATCAGCCTCAGCAACATCGGCGATGTTGTTTTGACGACGCCGGTCATCATGCGCATCGCGCAAGCTTTTCCTCAAGCGCTTCTGACGGTGGTTGCCGGACCCAAGGCGGCACCGCTTGCCGCGGCCAGCCGCCGCATCAGCCGATGGGTCGTTTATGATAAACGCGCATCGTGGCCCGAGAAACTTCGATTTGCGGCAGATCTCCGCCGTGACCGCTATGAGGCCGTTATCGATTTGCGCAATACGGCGATTCCTTTCCTGGTCAGCGCTCGAAGACGCAGCCCCTCTGTCCGTTTTCACAAAGAGATCAGCATGCGTGAGCGTCATCTTGAGGTCCTGCGCTGGACGGGCTATCGGCTTCAGGAAGAAGCTCCGACGTTTGATTTTTATCATCCGGAAGAAGAAGCGTCGGCTCTGAGAAAAATGCGCGAGGCGGGAATTCCTCAAGGCCCGTTTATCCTGATTGCCGCGGGAGCGGCCAGCTCGGCTAAACGCTGGCCTCTGAAACGCTACGACGAGACTTTGCGCCGCCTTCTCGCGCTTCATCCGGGCCCGGCTGTTTTGATCGGAGATTCAAGCGAGAGGTCTTATGTCCAGGACTTGGTGAGCGCCGATCCCTCAAGGGTTTTCAATATGGCCGGTTTGACGACGCTCAGGGAGACGGCGTCTCTGATAGGCCGCTGTGAACTTCTCCTGACGAATGACAGTGCCGCGATGCATCTGGGGCATGAGATGAGGCGCAAAGTCGCCGCTGTTTTCGGTCCGACATCCTGGCAGGCTTACGGGCGAAGCGGCCCGCTGTGGCGGCTTCTAAAACCGGAACCCGAAGACGCCTGTTGTGCTTCTGGCGGCTCCGATGCCTTCGCAGGCGTGACGGCTGAAAAAGTTTTTGATGCCTGCCGTGAACTGCTCACACTCCCCCAGGACAAGACGGTTCTCCCGTGCTGAGGCTCCCGCGATGACGGCGCACTTGCCTTTTCAGCCCGACCGGATTCTCGTGACGCGCACGGACCGCATCGGGGACCTGCTTGTCTCGACTCCGGTTTTCAAGGCTCTTCGCGAGCGTTTTCCCAAAGCCTGGATCGGGGCGGTTATTTTTCAGGAAAACCGCGAGCTGCTTGAGGGCAATCCTTACCTCGACGAAGTGATTCTCTACGACAAAAAAGGCAGCGAAAAAAATGCGCTGGGCCATCTCGCTTTCGCGCTGAGGCTGAGAAAGAAAAACTATCAGGCCGTGATTCATCTTCATGCGACGCACCGCATGCATCAGGCCGCATTCCTGGCCGGAATACCTGTGCGCATCGGGTGGGCGCGTAAAAGCCCCGCCCTGCTGACGCACGCCATCCCCGATGTAAAAAGCGAAGGTTTGCGCCATGAGGCTGAATACAATTTCGAACTTCTTAAAATCCTGGGGGTGGATCTACCGCAGGTTCTGGAACTGTATGCGCCCAA
Source organism: Candidatus Omnitrophota bacterium (assembly GCA_018883425.1). Taxonomy (GTDB): domain Bacteria; phylum Omnitrophota; class Omnitrophia; order Omnitrophales; family Aquincolibacteriaceae; genus ZLKRG04. The sequence goes on from VFQY01000015.1 coordinate 20,291, forward strand.
CTTACCCAAACACGAAGCTTCGCTTGCAGAGCTGACGGCCGCCTTGGGCATGAGCCCCGAGCGTCCCTGGATTTTGATCAATCCGTCCTCGAGCTGTCCTTCCAAAATGTGGCCGGCCTCAAAATTTGCAAAGCTGATCTCGGCGATGGAAAAAAAATACAGCGCCGCCGTGGGATTGATCGGCGGTCCCCGGGACCGGGCTCTTGCGCGCCGCATCCTGGAAGAAGCCGGAAGTCTCAAGGCCTTTGACTTGACCGGACGGCTGAGTTTAGGAACGCTCAGCTGTCTGATACGAAAAGCGGCGCTCTTGGTTTCGAACGATTCGGGGCCCGTCCATCTTGCCTCGGCGGCCGGCACACCCGTGGTCTCCATTTTTGGACGCAATCAGCCCGGACTTTCTCCCGTGCGCTGGAGGCCTCTCGGCGGGAAATCCCGTTATCTTTGGAAAGACATCGGATGCCGCCCTTGTCTGGCTCATCATTGCCGCATCCAGTTTTTGTGTCTGGATGTGATTTCGGTGGAGGATGTTCTTGAAGCCGCGGAATCGGCAGCATCCCTTCCTTCCCGCAGCGCTGTTTCGGGAGATTCCGGACGATGAGCGCGCCCCGCCGCGTCCTTGTGGTCCAGCCCTACGGTATCGGAGATCTTCTCTTTGTGACGCCGGTTCTCCGCGCGCTGCGTTTGATTCCTTCCGTAGAGAGTGTGGATTTGCTTCTGGGTTCCCGCAACGCGGCGGCTGTGCGCGCCAACCCTCATGTCGACGCCATTATCGAGATCGACAAAGACCGCTTCCGAACCCAGGGCCGATGGAAGACTTTCCGGGAGGTTCTTGGACTTGGCAAGAAGCTCCGGGAGAAGCGCTATGATTTGCTTCTCGATTATTCTTTGCGGGCCGAATACGCTTTCTTGGGGCAGTTCTTTTTGGGCATCCCCGAGCGGGCCGGTTTTCACTACAAACGGCGGGGTTTTTTTCACAACCATCGTCTTGCGATTCCGCAGGGTTTTGAAGGCCGCCACGTTGCGGATGCCTGTTGTGATCTGGCTGAACTCGCGGGCATTCCCGTGCGGGACCGATGGCTGGAGTTTTACGCCGATCCTGCTTCGCCGGCCCGGGTGAGCGGTCTTTTTTTAGAAGGATTCGGCCGGGCCGATGGAGTGCGTGCGGCTGCCGTCAGTGCCGGCGGAGGGGAATCCTGGGGAAAGGATGCCTCATTTAAACGTTGGGCGCCCGAAAAGTTTGCCGCCTTTACGGATCGAGTTTGCCGGCGGCTGGGGCTGGGGGCCGCCGTATTTGTCGGAGGGGCAGGTGAAAAGGACATTAGCGCGTCCGCGTCAGCGCTGATGAAAACTCCGGTCCTGAATCTCACGGGCAAACTTTCTCTGTCGGATTCATCGGCCGTGATTGACCGCGCAGCCGTTTTTATCGGAAACGACGGAGGGCTTCTGCATCTTGCGTGCGCGCGCAGGAAGCCCGTTATCGGTTTCTACGGCCCTGTGGATCCCCGGGTCTACGGACCTTATCCTGCATCGCCGCTTTCGGCAGCGGTTTTCAAAAAAGATCTGGAATGCCGTCCCTGTTACCGCAAATTCCGCTACAACAGCGCTTGCGAAGACCGTGCCTGCCTCACTTCGCTTGAGGCGGCCGAGGCCTATCAAGCTCTCGAGCAGGGCGGGTACTTTGACCGTCTGGAAAAGGCTTTGGGGCCCGCCGCCGGACTGGGTTATAATCCGGTCCCATGAAAAAAATTCTAACGCTCATTTCTGCCGCCCTTCTCGGCGCTTTCCTTTTGGCGGCGGCCTGTTTTTTCATTTTTCCTTTGCCGGGACAAATTCCCGTACTCATGTACCATTTCGTCGGCAGCCGAGACGACGCCGCCCAGCAAAAAAATTTCGTCAGCCGGGAGTCCTTTGCCGCTCAGATGGCTTTTCTGAAACGATGGGGTTACCGCCCGATTTCTCTTGAAGAATATTTTGAAATCAAAACGGGCGCTCGCCGGGCCGGGGGGCGTGAGGTGGTCCTCACCTTTGATGACGGCAACACCACGTTTGGTTCGGAGGCACTGCCGATTCTTCGGCGCTACCGTTTTCCGGTCACGGTTTTTCTGGTGAGCGAGAGCGTGAAGCATGGGCACCATGGCAGTATGACCGAACCGGTCATCCAGGGAATTCTCAAGAGCGATGCTTATGTCGGGATCGCGAGCCACAGTAAAACGCACCCCTTTCTATCTCGTATCACACCCGAACAGCTTGAGGATGAGCTGAAGGGGTCCAGGCTTGACCTCGAGACGATGTTTGGGCGGCCGATCCGATTTTTAGCCTACCCGAGCGGGGATCTGAATGAAGAGGTTCTCGAGTCCGCGCGCCGTGCCGGTTACGACCTGGCTTTTACGACCTCGGCTAAAAAACTAAAAAACTTGCCGGAGGGACCCTACAGCTTGACGAGGATCAAAATCAGCCGCTCTTCGGATCTGGCTCCGGCATTCTGGTTCAAGCTAAGCGGTCTCTATGGCGCCTACAAAAAGTCAGTCCGCCCCTCTTCTCGGGGAGCGGGCGGATCCGCCCCGGGCGGCCCTGGGCTTGATCTTCCTCAGAAGGCCGCATGAGTCCAAGCCGCAACCTGTTGAATTATATAAACTTAGGATTTTCCGCTTGGATTGACACCGCGGGGCTTGCGGTGATAAGATAAACAAAATTTATCCCGTCACATCCAACCCTTTTTGAAATCAAGCCTTTGCGCCTTTTTTTCGTGAGCTCGCGTTGAAAGACAAAAAGAAAACCCGCCTTTTGGAATGGCTTAAGCGCTTTCGTAAGGCCCGCATTCTCGTGATCGGGGATTTTATGCTCGATCAATTCGTGTGGGGGAGCGTTAACCGCATCTCTCCGGAAGCGCCTGTCCCTGTCGTGAATGTTCAGCGTGAATCGTATATGCCCGGAGGCGCCTTGAACGTGGCCAACAATATCCGGACCCTCGGAGGAACCGTCTATCCCTGCGGTGTGGTGGGACGCGATCTTGAGGGGCGCATGCTGGTGAAGACGATCCGCCGTGAAGGCATCGAAACCGGCGGGGTGATTTACGACGAGTCGCGCCGGACCACACTCAAGACCCGCATCATCGCCCACTCTCAGCAGGTGGTCCGCTTTGACCGTGAAAAAGCCGAGGATATTTCCCGCGAGGACCGGGCACGTATTATGAAATTTATTCAGAGCGTCATCGGTAAAACCGACGTCATCATCGTCGAGGATTACGGCAAGGGCGTGATCCAGCCGCCCCTTCTCGAGGAGCTTCTCCGTCTGGCCCGCAAACACAAGATCCCCGTTGTGGTGGACCCGAAAGAGAAACATTTTTCTTACTACAAAGGGGCGACTTCCATCACGCCCAACCGCAAGGAAGCCTACGGGGCCATTGAAAACAGCGCCTCCATGAGTCTCAAAGAGTTGGGATCAAGGCTCCTTCAAAAACTGGAATTAGAAAGCGTTCTGATCACGCTGGGAGAAGACGGTATGGCCTTGTTCGAAAAGGACGGTTCCATGACGCAGATCCCGACCGCGGCGCGCGAAGTCTACGATGTTTCAGGTGCGGGGGATACGGTGATTTCCGTCTTTAGTATGGCGCTGGCCGTCGGGGCCAAGATGAAAGATGCGGCGCGGATTGCAAACATTGCGGCGGGCATTGTGGTTGGAAAACTGGGCACGGCGACGGTGAGCCCCGAAGAGCTGGAGCGGGCTCTCGAGCAGGAAGTCTGAGCCCGCAGATGAAGGCAGTCGGCATTATTCCCGCGAGGATGGCGTCTACGCGGCTGTCGCAGAAGGTTCTCCGGCTCATAGCGGGCAAGCCCATGATCTGGCATGTTTGGCAGAGGGTGCGTCAGGCCAAGCTTCTTTCTGATCTGATGGTGGCCTGCGATGATGAAAAGATTGCTGCCTGTGTGCGCGAATTCGGGGGTAAGGCCGTGATGACGCGCGCGGATCATCCCAATGGAAGTTCACGGGTGGGGGAAGCCGCCGCGCAGCTGGATGCGGAAGTGATCGTCAACATCCAGGGAGACGAGCCGCTGATCGAGCCGTCCAACATCGACGCGATTGTGCAAGCTTTCCGGGCCCGTCCCGAGGATCAGGCCGTGACGCTTGCGATCCGGAAAACGGACCGGGCGGATTATGAAAACCCCAACGTTGTCAAAGCGGTGACGGACGCGTCGGGCTATGCCCTTTATTTTTCCCGTTCGCCGATTCCCTTTTTTCGGGATCCGGCCGAGGGGGGCTTTTCGTATTTGAAGCATCTTGGAATTTACGGTTACAGGCGCCGCTTCCTGCTCGATTTTTTGACGTGGGAAAGCACGGTGCTGGAGAAGACCGAAAAACTCGAGCAGCTTAGGGTTCTCGAGCGCGGCCGCAAACTTCGAGTTGTGGAGACGCTTGAGGATTCGATCGGTGTGGACACCGAAGAAGATATTCTGAAGGCTGAAACCGAATTCAAAAAACGTCACTCAGGAGCCGGGAGCATTTAAATGCCGAAGCATATTTTCATTACGGGGGGAGTTGTTTCGAGTCTGGGCAAGGGGATTGCTTCGGCCTCCATCGGAAGGATCCTGGAGGCTAAGGGGCTGAAAGTCGCGCTTCAAAAGCTCGATCCCTACATCAACGTCGATCCGGGAACCATGAGCCCCTATCAGCACGGCGAGGTCTACGTTACCGACGACGGCGCTGAAACGGATCTCGATCTGGGGCATTACGAGCGCTACACCAACTCCACGCTCGGGAAGGTTAACAACGTAACGACCGGGCAGATTTACAGCGAGGTCCTTCAGAAGGAACGCAAGGGTGAGTATCTTGGTGCGACGGTCCAGGTGGTCCCCCACATCACGGATGCGATCAAAGAGCGTATCCGCCAGGTATCCCGAGGCAAGCGTTACGACGTTATCCTGACGGAGATTGGGGGCACGGTCGGCGATATCGAGTCCCTGCCTTTCCTCGAAGCGGTCCGCCAATTCCGGCACGAGGTCGGGCGTGAAAATGCGATTTTTGTCCATCTGACCCTCATTCCTTTCATCCGCGCGGCGGGTGAACTCAAAACCAAGCCGACCCAGCACAGCGTCGGAAAGCTCCGGGAAATCGGTATTCAGCCGGACGTTCTCATCTGCCGGACGGAGAAAAAAATATCGCGCTCCATGAAAGACAAAATCGCCCTGTTTTGCAACGTCGACAAAGACGGCGTGATTGAGGCGCGCGACGTTGCGACGATTTATCAGGTGCCGCTGATGTTTAAGGAGCAGGGCCTGGATGCGGTGATTTGCCGCTACCTTCACATTGAATATAAGGCCGGCAGTCTGCATCACTGGGACAAAGAAGTTGTTCAGCGCGTTCTCAATCCCAAGAAGTCCGTCAAAATCGGCGTGGTCGGAAAATACATCGCGCTCAACGACGCCTACAAGTCGATCTATGAAGCGCTTCAGCACGGAGGTATCGCCAATGACGCTCACGTATCGATCAAGAAAATTAACTCTGAAAAGATTACGGCACAGAACAGCAAATCCGTTTTGAAGGGGCTCTCGGGAATTCTCGTTCCCGGCGGTTTCGGAAACCGCGGAATTGAAGGCAAGCTCAAGGCGATCGAATACGCCCGGGAAAACGGTGTTCCGTTTTTCGGCATCTGTCTCGGGATGCAGTGCGCCAGCATTGAATTTGCCCGGAACGTGCTCGGCTGGAAAAATGCGAATTCGACGGAGTTCAACAAAAAGTCAACGCACCCGGTGATCAGTCTTCTGGAAGAGCAGGAGAAGGTCCAGAATCTCGGAGGCACAATGCGTTTGGGAGCTTTTCCCTGCTCGATCAAGCGGGAGTCGAAAGCTTATGAAGCCTACCGGGCCGATGAAATCTCGGAGCGTCATCGTCACCGCTATGAGTTCAACAACGCTTACCGGGAGGAATTTCAGAAGCGGGGGATGAAGATTTCAGGCGTTTCACCGAATGGGAAACTCGTCGAAATGATTGAACTCGAGGATCACCCCTGGTTCGTCGCAAGCCAGTTCCATCCTGAATTCAAGTCCAAACCGGACCGCGCTCATCCGCTTTTCCGGGAATTCGTCAAGGCCAGCCTCGACTACCAGGACCCCAAGGGTCTTGCGCCGCGCAAAGAGGAATAAGGAGAGAGTATGCCTACCCAACAGGTTCAAGCCGGCAATGTAGCGTTCGGTGATTCGCAGAAACTGGTTCTGATCGGAGGGCCCTGCGTCATCGAAAGCGAAGACAGTGTGATGCGCCACGCCGAAAAAATATCGGAGGCTGCCCGGGAATTCGGCATCCCTTATGTTTTCAAGGCCAGTTATGACAAAGCCAACCGATCCTCGTCAAAGTCCTTCCGGGGCCCGGGTCTTGATGAGGGGCTGAAAATTCTGGCTAAAGTAAAAAACCACTGGGGGCTTCCGGTTCTGAGCGACGTGCACGGTGCGGACGAGATCAAGGCTGCGGCCGAGGTGCTCGACGTTCTGCAGATTCCGGCTTTTCTTTGCCGGCAAACAGATCTTCTGGAAGCAGCCGCGCGCACGGGACGGGTAGTGAACGTAAAAAAGGGGCAGTTTCTTTCTCCTTGGGAAGCAAAAAATATTGTCGACAAGATGGAAAGCGCCGGATGCAGAAAAATTCTGCTTACGGAGCGGGGGTTCACGTTCGGCTATCAGAATCTCGTCAGCGATTTCCGTTCGATCCAGATCATGAAAAGTTTCGGCTACCCGGTGGTTTTCGACGCCACACACTCTGTCCAGCAGCCCGGCGGCAAGGGAACTTCCTCGGGAGGGGCGGCGGAATTTATTCCGATGCTGGCCCGCTGCGCGGTGGTTGCAGGCGCGGATGCCGTCTTTATGGAAATTCACGAGAATCCCGCGGAGGCCCTTTCCGATGGTCCCAACGCGCTTCCTTTGGAAAAGCTGCGCGGTGTTTTGAACGTGCTCCAGCGGCTGAAGGATGTGATCGCGCAAAATCAAGAGGCCTTGTCATGAGTTCATCGGTTTTGAAAACGGCACGTGAAGTTCTTGCGACGGAAGCCCGCGCAATTCAGCGTTTGACGCGGCGCATTGGTCCTGAGTTCGAAAAAGCCGTTCAGAAAATGGCGGAGTGCCGGGGACGCGTGATCATCTCGGGCATGGGGAAACCCGGTTTTATTGCCCGAAAAATCGCCGCGACGCTCGCGTCGACGGGAACGCCGAGTCTTTACCTCCATCCCGCGGAAGCGATTCACGGAGATCTCGGGATGGTCAAGCGCGAAGATCTCGTCATCGCGATTTCCAACAGCGGAGAGACGGAGGAAGTCGTCAGGATGCTGTCCACTCTAAAAAAAATCGGCGTGACGCTGATGGCTTTGACCAGCAATCCGAAATCGCCGCTGGCAAAAAATGCGGATATCGTTCTTGACCTTGGGATTACGCGCGAGGCATGTCCTCTGAACTTGGCGCCCTCGACATCCACCACGGCGGCTTTGGCGATGGGCGACGCGCTTGCGCTCTCTGTCCTGAAGAAAAGGGGGTTTCGCCAGGAAGATTTTGCGCTTCTCCATCCGGGCGGGAGTCTGGGCCGTAAACTCCTGAAGGTCAGCGATCTCATGCGCAAAGGAGGCAGTAATCCCGTTGTGGAGGAAAATACGCCGCTCGAGAAAGCGCTCCTTGTCATCACGGCCGCGCGCGCCGGAAGCTGCGCTCTTGTGGACCGCAAAAGGCGTTTGACGGGAATTTTCACGGACGGCGATCTGCGCCGTCACTTGGGTGACGACGGCGGTCAGATTCTCAAACAGCCTGTGAAGAAATTTGCGACGCTCAAGCCTCTTTCGGTTGTTCATGACCAGCTGGCGGCAGAAGCGCTGAATTTGCTTCGGTCAAAAAAAATTGATGAACTGCCTGTGGTTGATGCCCAGCGGCGCGTGGTCGGCATGCTGGACGTTCAGGATCTTTTGCGGGCCGGTTTTGTTTAAACGTGGCGAAGAAAAAGCCTTACCGTTATCCGCTTTACCTTTTAGCGCGTTCGGCCGCGGGCCTTTTGGCGCTTCTGCCGAGACATGCTCTGACGGCGCTTGCCGCGGGGCTGGGACGCTTGGGCTTTCGGGTGATAACCCGGCAGAGAAACAAGACGATTGAAAATCTGACTTTTGCGTTCGGCGGGCGAAAGACGCCGGCTGAGATCTACGCTCTCGCCGAAAAAGTTTTTGAAAACAGTGCCGTGAATGCGGCTGAAATACTGCAATTTCCGAAGCTGAACGCCGAGAAAATCCGGACTTTTGTAGAAGCTGAGGACGGACTGGCGGTCTACCGAAGCTTGCTTGAGGAGGGCCGCGGCTTGATCTCGTTAACGGCTCATCTGGGAAACTGGGAGCTGCTGGCGGGAACGGCTATATCTCTTGGGATCCGAGGCAGTGTTGTCGCGCGCAGAATTTATTATGAGCCGTTTAACCGATGGCTTGTGGGTTTGAGAAGTGCTTTGAACGTTGAGACCATCTACCGGGATGAGTCTCCGCGGAAACTCCTGAAAATTCTGAAAAGCGGCGGGGTTGTCGGAATTCTTCCGGATCAGGACATTGACAGCCTCAAAGGCGTCTTTATCGATTTTATGGGCCGGCCGGCTTACACGCCGGTCGCCCCCGCGAAGCTGGCCATCGCAAGCGGGGCGCCGATTCTGCCTAATTTTCTGGTGCGCCTCGGCGGCGGCCGATACAGACTGCTGACGCAACGGCCTCTGAGGCCGCAGGATTTTCAGCGGGCTCAAGATCCGGTTCTGGCCATGACGCGCGCCTGGATGCAGGCCTGTGAAAAGGTGATTTTGGAATACCCGGACCAGTGGGCGTGGATGCACAACCGCTGGAAGACGAGGCCTGACGATCTTCGGCTCCGGAAAAAAGGCCCCGAGGCGCACGCGCTCTCTTAGCGCGGCGGCTGCGGCCTCAAAGGAAAAATATGTTCAAAAAAGTTCTGATAGGAAGCGCCGTTTTCATCGCACTCTACGCGGGCCTTGTGCAGGTGCAGATTCTGGTGACTCAGAAAGCCGGACGGAAAGCCGCTCTTTCGGGATCCCCGAAGAAAGAAGCGACCCATAAGGTGTTTTCTTTTTCGTTCGCCAAGTATACGCCGGAAGGTCAAAAAGAGATCGAAATTGAAGGAGACTCTGCGGACATTCTCTCGACGACTGTGTATTTGAGTAATGTCGTCGCCAAGGCTTATGCCGAGGAAGTTCCGGTGACGATGACGGCGGATAAAGGCAATTACGACAAGACCCGCAACAAGGTTCATCTTCATGAGAACGTTGTTGCGACCACGGCGGACGGGGCCAGGCTTTTGACCGAAGAACTGGATATTCATCCGGCCGAAAAAATGATGGAAACGCAGGTCGAGGTTCAGGTCAAGAAGGACAATATCAACATCGAAGGCGTCGGCGCGCAGGGCGACTCGCAGCTCAAGCGGGTCAAGTTCAAAAAGAACGTGACGGTAATCATTCAGACTGCGGAAGAGGCTGTTTCCGGCGCGGCGCAGGCTGAAGGCGGGCCTACAGTCATCACCTGCGACGGGCCCTTGGTGATTGATTACTCAAAGAACATTGCGCACTTCAAAGATAACGTGGCGGCAGAGGACCGCCGCGGCAAGTTGACAGCGGATGTGATGGACGTTTATTACAATAAACTTAGCCGCCGCGTTTCTAAGATCGTCGCTCTCGGTAACGTGGTTATCGAGAATCCCGACGGCAATAAAACTTTCAGCGACAGCGTGATTTATTTGGCCGACGAGGGGCGCATTATTCTCGGCGGCGACACGGAGGCCCTTTACTACGAGGGCGCGTCCGAATCTTTTCCCGGAGGTAATAAACTCTTATGAACCTGCTCGAAACCAAACAGCTCCGCAAGTCCTACAAGGGCAGAACCGTTGTTGACGGCGTCAGTATCACGATCGGGCGCGGTGAGATCGTGGGTTTGCTGGGGCCCAACGGCGCCGGCAAAACCACAACCTTTTATATGACGGTCGGGGTGATCTCGCCCGAGAGCGGTCAAATTTTTTTCCGCGGCGAGGACATCACGTCTTTGCCGATGTATCAAAGGGCCCGCCTCGGCATGGGCTATCTTTCTCAGGAACCCTCGATTTTCCGCAAATTGACCGTCGAGGAAAATATTATGGCCATTCTCGAGACACTCGACATACCGCAGAAGGAGCGGGACACGCGCCTCCTCAGCCTTTTGCGCGAGCTCGATATCGAGTATCTTGCAAAGAGCAAGGCCTACACGCTTTCCGGCGGGGAGCGCCGACGGCTTGAAATTACCCGAGCGCTGGTGACCAACCCTTCTTTAATTCTCCTCGACGAACCCTTCAGCGGCGTCGATCCGATTGCCGTTTTTGAAGTTCAGAAAATTTTACAGAAACTTAAGCAGCAGGGCCTGAGTATCCTCCTGACCGACCACAGCGTCCGCGAGACTTTGGCGATCACGGATCGGGCTTATCTTTTGTGCGACGGCCGGGTTGAGGTGTCCGGAACGTCGATGTTTTTGGCCTCGGATCCTAAGGCCCGCGAGCTTTATCTCGGGCATAAATTTACACTTGCATAAGAAAGGGAGAAAGTGATGGATATTCGTTATTCGGGCAAGAACATTCGTGTGACCAAGGCGGTGAAGGATCATCTGGAGGAGCGGATCGGCAAACTGGATAAGTACGCCCCCAGGATCGTAGAGTCGCACATCGTTCTGAAAAAAGAAAAATATTTGTACGTTGTCCAGGTCACTCTTCTCGGCAAGGATCTGAAGGTTTACGGTGAAGGCTCTGAGAAAGACAACCTTTACGCGGCGATCGAAGCGGCGGTTCTCAAGGTTGAAAAACAGCTCAAACGTTACCGCGACAAAATCAAGGATCACCGCAAGGAACACGGCGATGGTGCGCTGCCCCCGAAAATTAAGGCCGCCGCGCGCATCATGAAAGAGACGCTGGCCTCACGCAAGCCGTCGATCATCGAAGTTTCAAGCGATGTCAAGCCGATGAGCGTTGAGGAGGCGAGCCTGCAGCTTGAGCTTGGGCGCGATACTTTTCTTGTTTTTTCGAATGCCGCGACGCGCAAGCCCACGGTCATCTTCAAGCTCGACGACGGCAATCACGGTTTAATCTCGGCAAAATAGGCAGGAGCTGAAACCCTAACAGATTCCCCCGAATTTTTGAACGTTTTAAAGGAGGCAATCCACGTGAAGATCATGGACTTTTTGGACAAGAAAGCAATCAAACTGGACCTTCAGGCGGCGGAAAAAGAAGACGCTCTGAAAGAGCTGGTGGATCTTCTTGCCGAAACGCAGGATATCGGGGACAAAAAGAGCATTCTTAAAGCGCTGATCGAGCGCGAAAGTCTGGGATCCACCGGGATCGGTCAGGGTATTGCTATCCCGCACGGTAAAACCGACAAGGTCGGCGAGCTTGTCGCGGTTCTCGGCATCAGCCAGAAGGGCGTCAACTTCGAGGCCCTCGACGGGGAACCCGTGTACATTTTCTTTCTTCTCGTAGCGCCCAAGGACACGGCCGGACCGCATTTGAAAGCGCTGGCGCAGATTTCGCGTCTGCTGCGCGATTCGTACTTCTGCGAATTGCTGAAGCGCTGCCGGACGGCAGAAGAAGTTTATGAGCTCATCAAGCGTGAAGAGGAAAAGAAACACTAAACCGGGTTCTAGACAAGGGAACCGCGGCAGGAGTTTTTAGGCATGCAGTTTTTTAAGTGGCTGTATCCGGGCATCGGAATCAAACGATGGATCACTCTTTGCCTTCTCGGCTTGGGGCTGATTGTTTTCGTGGCTTTGGCCGCCGTTCGAACGATTTCAGAGACCAGCGTTCTTCTTGCGTCATTTGCCACCGCGGTTCTGATCTTCGGTATTTTTCTTGTCTACACGGCGATTAAAAACATGCTGAGGATTTTCGTGCGGGCGTTGATGCCGCCTCACGCCGACGAGAATCTGGTCGACATCGTGTACCAGAAACGCCAGAGCGATTCCCTGATGCGGGGGCCGCGCGTGGTCGTGGTCGGCGGCGGAACCGGCCTGAGTACGCTGCTGGCCGGCGTGAAGCTGTTCACGAGCAACATCACGGCTATTGTCACCGTGACGGACACGGGGGGAAGCTCCGGACGCCTGCGCGACGAGCTCGACATGCTGCCTCCGGGGGATATCCGCAACTGCCTCGTGGCGTTGGCGGACGCCGAACCCTTGATCCGGGATCTTTTTCAATACCGCTTCGAGGTAGGTGAAGGTCTGAAGGGACACAGTTTCGGAAATCTTTTTATCACGGCCCTTTCAAAAGTGACGGGCGATTTTGAAAAAGCGGTGGCGGAGTCCAGCAAAGTTCTTGCGATTCGGGGGCGGGTGATTCCCTCGACGCTGGAGAAAGTCACTCTGGTCGGTGAGTTTGTGGACGGAACGACCCTTGAGGGCGAGACCACGATTACCGATGCTCAAAAGCCTCTGAAAAATATCCGTCTGAAGCCGCATGACTGCAAGGCGCATCCTGAAGCTCTCGACGCCATCGCCAACGCGGATTTGGTGATCCTGGGTCCCGGGAGTCTCTACACCAGCGTGCTGCCGAACCTTTTGATCAAGGATCTGCATGATGCGATCCTGAAAACGGATGCTTACAAAGTGCATATCGTCAATGTGATGACCCAGCCCGGAGAAACTGACGGTTTCTCGGCGTGGGATCACTTGAGAGTTCTCATCGAACACACCGACCCGCGTGTGGTGGATGCGGTCTTCGTCAACGTGCAGGAAATTCCCGCTGATCTGGTGGACAAGTACCGGGTGAAGGGCGCTGAAGTGGTCCGTTTGGACCTGGACACAATCCACGAAAAAGGTTACGCGATCATCGAGGGGAAAATTCTGAAGACGGACGGACAGGTCCGTCATGATTCTGAAAAACTGGCACGGCTTGTTTTCGATCATTACATGAGCGTCACCAAGACGGCCAAGGTGTGATATGTCTGACGGAACGCCTCAGGACGGCAGTCTCGAAAAAAAATTCACGGTGAGCAACAAGCTGGGTCTGCACGCTCGGCCGGCAGCCCTCTTTGTGCAGACAGCCAACCGCTTTCAGTGCGAGGTCACGGTCAAGAAAGGCCGCCAGAAAGTGAACGGTAAATCGATCATGGGAATTATGACGCTGGCCGTTCAGCAGGGAACGGTGATTACGGTCCGCACGGAAGGACCCGAGGCCCAGCAGGCTATGACCGAAATAGCGCGCCTGATCGAGAACAATTTTGGAGAAGAATAAACCATGAAAAAACTCAAAGGCATCGGAGTTTCGCCGGGGGTCATGATCGGGAAGGTGCACGTCCTGCACAGCGATGATTCCTTTAGCGTGCCGCTGCAGAATGTCGCTTCCGAGGAGGTGCCCCAAGAGATCGCCCGCTTCGAAGAAGCCCTGACGCGGACGCGGGCCGACATTTTAGGCGTGCGTAAAAAACTTTCAACGCAGATCGGCCGGGAGCATTCGGAAATTTTTAATGCGCACCTTCTCATTCTCGAAGACAGAACGCTGATCGAGGATGTGATCGCGCTTCTCAAAGAACAGAAAGTCACGACGGAGTATGCCTTTTCCCAGGTTATCCGGCGGTACTTCCAGGCTTTTTCTGAAATCGATGACGAGTATCTCAAGGAGAGGGTTGCGGACATCCGGGATGTCGCGCGACGTGTCCTTCAGAATCTGTACGGTGAAGAAAAGGGAGCCCTCGAAAATCTCAAAGAAAAGGTGATCCTTTTTGCCCATGACCTTTCGCCCTCCGACACGGCGATGCTCGATAAAAACAAAATCCTGGCTTTTGTCACCGAAATCGGCGGACCGACCTCGCAC
>VFQY01000153.1 GCA_018883425.1 Candidatus Omnitrophota bacterium
GCCTTACTCCGCCGTGGTCACGGGTGACCTTGCCCGCAGTATTATCTGGCAGACGATTGTTAAAGCTCTCTATGGCAATGCCGTGCGCTTCGCGCCCACGGATATTCTTCTGAACCGTTTCGCCAGTCTTCCTGAAGCGGTCTCCGGCAATATGGCGGCTGTCGTGCTGGAAAATGACAAGCTCCTCGACACCGTCCGCGGCTTCGCGGGTGAGAAGCTGGCGGGTCTGATCGGCGTGAACCCGACAACCGATGAGCTGAAACAGATCCGTAAACAGCTCGATGTCGCGCTGATGCTCGCCCTGCTGGGTATCAAGGATATTCCGGACTCTTTCTTCGCGGATCTGGGCTTGAGCCGCAAGGACATGATGTTCATCGATGCCGTCGCGGCCGAAATCACGCAGTACTTCCTCGCCCAGATGGAAGTCGCGCAGTCGGCATAAGCCTCGCGATTGTCCGCTTGACGCATCAAAAGCCAAACCTGAAAAGGTCTGGCTTTTTTTGTGTCCCGGCATAAAATGCGGTCGTTTCCAGACCCGATTTGATAACCGATACGAGGGAGTCCCGAATGAAAAGTCTGCTGATTAAAAATGGAATTCTTGTTTCCTCCCGAGGGTCTCTGCGTTCAGATGTGCTGATTCGTGACGGCCGCATCGCGCGGGTGGGGGAGGCGCTTCAGGAAGGCGCCGATGAAGTGCTGAACGCTTCCGGCCTTCATGTCCTGCCCGGGGTTCTGGACCCGCAGGTGCATTTCCGCGAACCCGGATTAACCTGGAAAGAAGACCTTCGGACCGGTTCTATGGCCGCCGCTGCGGGGGGCGTCACCAGTTTTTTTGACATGCCTAACAATAATCCGGCAATTACGACGCGCGCGCTGATGGAAGAAAAGAAAGCTTCGGCCGCTTCCAAAAGCGTTGTGAACTACAACTTCTTCATCGGGGCGACGCCCGATAATCTCGAGGAACTTAATGCGGTTTCCAACGTCTGCGGCATCAAGATCTTCATGGGATCTTCGACGGGAAGTCTGCTTGTGGACCGCGAAGAGGATCTCGAGCGTATCTTCGCCGGCGGATCGCGTCTGATTGCTGTGCACGCCGAGGACAATGGCATCATTGAAGAAAACAAACGCCGCATCCCGAATCCGTCCTTCCGCGACCACGACAAAATACGGGATGAGAAGGCCGCCCTGAAAGCCACGAAGCTGGCCGTTTCGCTCGCGCTCAAGCACAAGCGGCGGCTTCATATCCTGCACCTGACGACGCAGGAAGAGGTCGAATTCCTCGCGGCCTATAAGAACAACCCGCTGATTTCCTGCGAAGTCTGTCCTCAGCATTTTCTGCTTTTTGCCCCGGAAATTTATGAGCGCCTGGGCGCACTTGCCCAGATGAACCCGCCTCTTCGTGAAAAGCGTCATGGGGAAGCGCTCTGGAAGGGACTGAAAGAGGGCGTGATCCGATGCATGGCGACTGACCATGCGCCCCACACGCTCGAAGAGAAGGCTCAGCCCTACGGCAAAGCTCCCTCAGGCATGCCGGGTGTTCAGACGCTTCTGCCGCTGATGCTGAACCAGGCGGCGCAAGGCCTTTGTTCCGTTGAGGACGTTGTCCGCTGGACGAGCGAAAATACTCTGGCCTGTTTCGGCGTTCAAGGGAAAGGCAGAATCGAACCCGGCTATGACGCCGACTTGACCCTTGTGGACCTCAAGGCGTCGCGCGAAGTCAAACGTGACGCCATGCTGACGCGCTCGGGCTGGAGCCCCTACGAAGGGATGACGCTTCAAGGATGGCCGCTTTACACCCTTGTGGGCGGTCATGTCGTTTACCGGGAGGGTGTGATCGATGAAAGCGTGAAGGGGCGCGAAATCAATCTTCAGCCCCCCTGGGAGCGGCCCGCGGGACTTGGAGAGCTTTGACGGCGCAATTCTGGGC
>VFQY01000093.1 GCA_018883425.1 Candidatus Omnitrophota bacterium
TCAAGGGCATGATTGCGGAATCTCAATTAGTGCCCGTCTCGGCGCATTTTGTGGCGGTACCCGACTCCGGGGGAATTCAAAGAGGCGTGTTATACCGCTTTCAGCCTCCTTCCCGTTCTGAACTGCGCACCTCGGCGCTTGAGCGGCTATGGCCGAGGGACACGACGAAAGAGGAGTTTGAAACTCAAACTCTTGCGGCGTGGAAGGCGGATTGGCTTCCGGAAGAGTCGCGAGTGGCAGCTATTAAGGCAAACAAAAATCCGATCACCCGATCAATTAGCCTGGAGTTTCTTGACGCTCAAGGGAAAAGCATCACGCATAAAGACCGTAAAGCCGAGGTGATCATCGATTATCAGCCATCGGACGATGCAATCGCAGGTCCTGAAAGCGGCGGGCTTCCAGGCGTCGACTCTGCGGAGATGTTCCGCGGATTGCTGAATTGGATGAAAAGTCGGGAAATCGGTGTCGTTCAGGCACGTGTGGCAAACGGCTTTTTAGAAAATATACAGCGGGATTGGAACTCAACACGCCGCACAGATACAGAAGCGATCGAACCGATCCGCTGGGGAACGGGAAGGAATCGGGCAAAGATGGTTTTCGAGTTGAAGCGTTTGGATTTGGAGAAAAGGGCGACGGCGAGGTCAGAGCTTCGAAAGGCGGCGGAAGCGGCGATTCAATTACTAGAAACGACAAACTCTGGATCCGGTGAGGCCTCTGGCATCGCAGAGGCCGCTCGACGCCGGCCTGAATGGTTCGCGGCAGCAGTCCTGAGTGCTTTAAGAAGGGCCGAAGGAGAAATGGATCGAAAACAAACGGTGCTTTCCGTTCAGGCGGCGTTTGACTTTTCTCAGAAGTTATTGGGCGCTGCCGATCCGGCTCAGAAGAGCGGTGAGATTGCCTCCGGGGTGACTTTAGCTGTCGATTTTGCTGAGGAAAACCGATCGGACTTTTTCATCAGCGCTTTGATCGACAGAATCAGCGCGCTGGGAATCAGGGCGAACCTCGCCCTGGACCGCGAGAGCCACACATCTTTCAAGAGTCAGCTGAGGCTTGTTAAAAAGCGCTTTGCACACCTTTTCACGCTGGAGCGTTTTAAGCCGCTTAGGCCGAGGCAGAAGACGCCCGGCGTTCGGAGTGTTGCGACGGCTCTGGATGCCGCAAAGTCTCAGCTTCCTTTGGACGCCGCTTTCCAGGGGCTCTACTTCGATTTTAAAGGGCTTCGCGAGGATCCCGATCTCGATCTTGCGGGGCAGGTCTTGTTCGCGGCTCTCTTAATCAAGCTGGGTCAAATCTCGCGCACCCTCGAGGCGGATTCCAGGCCTGAGGAGCGAGCCGAACGCCTCCGGAGGGAGCTGCTTTCGAGCGTTCAGGAGGCGGGCTATTCGCTGGAGGGGCTAGGGACGCTGAGTGTCGACAGCCGGGGTCATCTGCGCGTCGCAGGTCTCGATCTCGTTAAAAAACTTACCGATCAAATGACCAGCCGAACCGCCTTCAGCCGCTCCGCCTAATGTTCTCTACCCCCCGATTTACTTTTTGCGGGTGAGCTTTTCGCCCGTCGGGGATCGTTGTGTGAGAACAAATGCCCCCTCATCGAAGCGGCTGAGAGTTCAGCGAGAGAGATCCCCAAGGGGCACCCGAAAGATCAGCCAGGGGCACGAACGAAAGCGCCGCTTTTCCATGCTACAAATTGTTAGCATCTGCCCGATTGCAAAACCTCCGCATTTGCTAAAACAAAAAACCTAAGTATGTTTTCGGCACTTCTTTCTCTACTCGAAGGGGTCCCTTGTTAAAAAAAAGATTCACCCTCATCATGAGAGTCCCTGCGTTTCTAACGCTCTCGGCTTTCCTTGCGAACTCCGCCGCCGGTGCCCAGAGCCTGCCGCATACGCATGCCATTCAAGCCCCGGGGGCTTATGGTCTAAGCCGAAGTCCGGAATCCCTGAAGGTACCGCCCCGCTGGGGAATGCTGGAAAAGTTTCATCCGCAGCCTCAAAAACCTCTCGCAATTTTAATTCAGGACGCGCATGCCGTCCTGCCGGCACAAGAAAACATTGAAAACCTGATCCTTCACGCGGTGCGGGCCTACGGCGCCGGTTTTGCGGCGCTCGAGGGCGGCAGCGGTGCGCTCGATGTTCTGATTTGGAAAAAATTTCCGGATCAACAGCGCCTGGAGGAAAGTCTGAAAAAGTATTTTGAGCAAAGCGAATTAACGGGAGGTCAAATTGCGGCAGTTACGGAAAAAAACGGTATCCCCTTTTACGGCATCGAAGACTGGCAAACCTACGAGCAGCATACGCGGGTCTACTTACGCGCGTTGGATCAGCGGGATTCTGCGCTCGAAAGGCTTGAAGAGCATCGCCGGAAGCTTGATGCCGAGAGACGTTTGATTTTTACGCAGGAGCAAAACGCTCTGCACGAAACGGCCCGGCGATTCCGGCTGAAAGAAATCGATTTGGCGCTTTATCTGCAGGCGCTCGCGAGACGGCTTCCCAGAGAAGAATTTAAAAACTATCCGTGCGTTCAGCTTGTTCTCAATCTAGCTCAAGAGGAAAAAAAACAGGAGAGCGAAGCTTTTCAAAAAGCGCTTCCGGTTTTCTCGGACAAAATCAAGCATCAGCTGCAATCCGCCCCCGCACTGGCAAGCGCCGACGGTCTCGTGCTTCTCAATCAGAAACGCCAAGCTTTTGATCAAGGGACTCTGAGCGCGGGCGATTTCCTGTTTGAACTGAGCCGCCTTGCCGGGAAACAGGGCGTGCGGCTCGATCTATCGTCTCACCACAAAACAGCTTTAAGATTGAGGCGAAAAATCCAAAACCTCCAAGGTCAAAAATTATGGGAAGAGCTCGAAAGACTCGAAAAAGCCGCGATGGGAATCTTCAAGGCGGATGATGGGCAAAAGAAATTAGCGGCCCAATACCAGAGATTGGATGGGATGGAACTTCTCGTGAAGCTTGAGCTGACACGCAGTCAGTGGGATGAAGGGAAGTTGGATGGACGATTCAGCCGCAAGCCCGGGGATCAAAAACAGGGTGAGGCGGCGCATGAACTCAGACCCCGGAGGACGGCCGTCCCGGAACCGAAGCTGGCGCGAGCCCGAGCCGCGAAGCCGCCCGCCGAGGCGGGCTGGACAAATCTGAGCCCGTTTGTTGAATTCTACCGACTGGCGGAAATGAGGGATGAAAAAATTTTTGAGAACTTCAAAAAGAAACTGGAAAGCTCCGGACGATCCGGCGTTCTGGTGGCGGGGGGATTCCATATGCCCGCATTGATTCAAAAACTCGAGGCGGCGGGCTACGGATACGCGCTGGTAACACCCAGAATAGAAGCCCTCCCTGAAGAAAGTCATTATGAGCCGATTATGCGGGGGGAGCTTTCCTATGCTTCCCGGGGAACAAAAGAGACTTTGTTTGATGCGTTCACGCGAAAAATGTCAAAGCAGCTCCTCGAAAACAGAAATCCTCGGGACAGCGCTCAAATCCTTAAACTCTGGCGTGAGCAGGTCATCCGCGGCTTGGCCGAGATCGGGCAGCTCGACCGCGCGCGATTTTACACCGAGCCGATCGATCTTTTGATCCGTGAGCATCTTCAGCAGTACGGCGCGCAAAATCTTAGTGCCAGAAGCGGCGGTCAGCTGCTTGAGATTTTTGACAAAACGATCGAGCAATTCGCGGACCGATTTTTAAAAACCCAGAAAATCGGCACGTCTGTCTCGGCTTTGGGTATCGACCTGGGTGCCATGATCCCCGGACAGCCCAGAATGCCAGCCCCTGAGACCCCCGTGCCTGTGATGGCGGAGCCGGGCCGGGACTCATCGGCACGTGCGCGCTCAGAGCTCCGTTCCGAAAAAAACGTCAGCGCGGACACGATCGCGCAGAAAATTCTTGAGGAATTCCGAAAGGATTCTTCGAGGGTATTGCTTCCCACACCCAAACAAATTTCAGGAAGCGCGCACCGCACAAAAAGTGAGATCCGGCGTCTTTATCCGGAAATACTGAAACATCTTGAAGTGCTGAGCGGCCGCCTCGCCCAAAACGAGCATGCCTTAGCCGAAAGAATTCGGGCTGCTGTCGGACGCTACAGGAATCCTCATCAAGACGCGGCAGACTATGTCCTCAGGCTATTCGAAGAAAACGCGAACCATAAGACAATTCCTACATTATCTGAGATTACCCGTGAGCTCGGAAAAAAAGAAGACTACCTCGGTTATCATCAGATCGAAATTTATGAAGCGATCTTGGGGCGTGTCATGGATTTTGGGACCGATGCCGAGCTGCGGCGCCGTGTCCTGCAGGCGCTCGACATGCACAGAGATTTTCCGCAAACCGCCGCGCGATGGGTATTAAGACATTTCGCAGAGAACCCCGGCTTGAAGACGTTTCCCACGACCCCGGAATTCGAGGGCGCCCTGGGTTATTACAAACAAAAATTTGGCGAGCAGATGCCCCAGATCGCCGAACGGCTTGAAAAGCTTCTGACTCAGGACGGCATACCGGCGCCCTTGCGTGCCCGCGTGGATCTCGCCCTTCGCGTCAAAGAAAATCCATCCCTTGCGGCGGCAATTTATCTGCTGGAATACTTTGAACAAAATGAGAGTGCCGACAAAATGCCTCCGCATCTTCAAATGAAAGAAGCTTTAGGGATCAGCATTTCGCATGTTCTTCCGACGGCAGCATCGATTCTTGAAACACTGCTGACCGATAGGGATTTTGATCCCTTTTTAAGATTGCGATTGACGGCCATGCTGGAAGCCTGGAAGAAACCAAAGCCTGGCCGGACGAGGAAGAATTTTAAGATTTACCCTGTTGTGGAGAGCTCTGTCGAGGAAATCCGCGATTATCTAAAAGCCCGCGCTTACCGTCCCATCGCGGGACAGCATTACCTGCAAATGGAATTCGGCGAACAGCTGATCAAACAGGCTAAGGCAGGCGATCTGACTGTGATAAGGCAAGCGCTTGATATTTTAGACCGTAACGATCAGGAATTTTTATTTCCCTATGCGATTTCGGCGCTCCGGCATTTTTCTGACCAAGACGAGGTTGTGAAACGGGCCGGCATTGCGCTAGCACGCTTACAGGCGCACCGAGCGGCCGGGAACTGGAGCCGTGTCGGTGTGCGTTTACAGCAAAAAGATCCCGAGCGCTACAGGCAATACCTGGAAATTGTCGGGCGTCATGTGTTCAAAGAAATGATGCCGCGCTATCTGGTCTGGCTCCATGAGCAGAAAACGATGGGAGATGCGTCTGCGGTAAAAATGCTCGATCTTTTAGCCCAAACCCTTCAGGAGGCTGTCGATGACGGGCAGTTCGTGAAAAAAGGTTATCCTGCTCGAATCGGAAAACTTCTTTTTACCCAGGAAGCCCAGTCTCAGCGTCAATTAGCGGAGACGTTTGGCATCGGGCAGTCCGAGATATCCCGTTATTTAAATGGAGGCATGAAAAAGGGGGGCTATTCGGAGGGACTTCTGGATGACGTCTACGAGCGGCTGAGGAAGAAAAAAAGCCCGGTATGGCAAAGCCTTCAGTCGCGCTTCCGGGAAGAAATCCCCGGAAAAGTTATTTTGTTTTTATTAGAGCATATGGATGCTGACCAACAGATGCCTTATGCGATGCGGAGGGATGTTCAAAAAAGATATCTTTATCACGTGGTTGATGAGCTTGCAGGCGAAGAAAATGGTTTGCTGAGCGCAGAGAAGGCGGCGCCGGAACTCAAGGCCAAGATTAAAGACTCCGGCCACACAATTGATCGGGATGAATACTACGCGGATTCGTCTGCGCTGCAGCTGCGTTCCCAGGATGAACTGAACAAAGCGGCAAGGCTGATGGAGGCGGTTCAAGGGCATGAGGACCGTGTTACTGTGTCGATTCGAAGAGACACTTCTCTTCTCGAGCAACCTTTTAAGTTGGGATCCTATGTTTATTCCCTTCAAAGCAAAAATGTCCGGCGAGACGCGTTTGATCCCCGGGCGCATGGTCATGTAAAACGATTCGCCGTTTCCGGTAAAACACACAGCAAGGAGCAGACGCTTCAGCGCATTCTGGAGTTTGTTCTTCAGCGGCATACCCAGACGGGAAGGCTTCCCCAGCTGCAGGAGGTTGCGGCCGCGGTCTCCATAGAGCCAGCGGCGCTTTCTACTGCCGACGAATACGCCGACGCGATCCGGCGTGAGCTGGAGCTTCGGGACTTTCCGCTTCTGCCCGCTGAGTGGAGCACGATGCGCAGCCGCTACGAGCAAACAGCGGCTGTAACGGTTCTTTTATCTGAAACTGCGCGCGGAACTCTGGGTGCTCAGGCGGATCAAGTCTTTCATGCCGCCTTTTACGGAGAAAATGAGGTGCAGATCCTCGGCAGGACAATCCGCGGCCTCAAAAATTTTTGGGAGAATTTCGAGACGGCTCATCAAACGGCCGTTTCCAAAATGGAGTTTCGTCTCACGCCCGGCGGCCTTCAAATCTTCATCATCGCTCACAATCGATTCGGGCGCCGAGAAAATTATACGGCTCTTTTGAAAGTGAATTCCGGCGGATCCTTTGAAGGTCTGCCTGTTTCTGCCGATTACGATCTGACGGATCTTTTGCTTCAGCAAGGGCAGGAAGTTGCTGTGCCCGTCATCGGCAGCAAGGTCCTTTTTAAAGGGCAGAGCTTTGATCTCGCCGGCTATTTAGGAAAACAAGGCCGTTTTGACGATGAAGTCCGGATCACTGCGCAGCATGCCGGCAAAGACGGCTATCGCTTCCGGATTTATGAGGCTTACGGCGCCCAGCGCCTTCTCGGGCAATGGTCTCGGCCTGCAGGCACAGAGCCGGACGGGAGCGTCCCCGAGATTCTGGATCTGCAGCCTCTGGGTGCCGTTCGTGTAAGCGCCCGCGACGGTCTGATAAGCTTGGGAAAATGGTTCGGGGGCGAGCGCGAATTCAGGGCTAATTCTTTTTTATCACTTTTAGGAATTCCTTACGCGAGTGTCCGGGTATACCTCGAGCGGCCGGACAGTGCCGCACAAGGAGGCTGGATGAGCCTGCGGATTTTCGACGCGCAAAATCGCACCGAAAAAACACTGCTCAGAATTCCTTTGAGCTCTGACGGGTATCCGGAGCCTAGAAAGGGATTGCCGGAGCCTTCAACGAAGCCTGCTCCGGGGAAAACCCAATATTCGGTCTTAGCGCTGGCGCCCCTGGCCGGGACGATTTCTGGAGCGGTTTTTAATTTTATTGAGGGCCGAAGCAAGATCGACCCTCAGTTGACAGGGCAGCTTTTGCCGGACATTTTGGCCGCAGAGGAAAAACTCCCGATGGATTACTACGTTGCGCCGGGCGCGGACAAAATTACGATCAATGACCAGGGCATCCTGGGAGGATGGGATAATTACTTTGAACAGATTCAGGACGAAATTCTCCGGTACCAAAAAGCGGGAGACCGTATAGTTGCGATGGGAATGAAGCGTGAAAAAAACGGCATGACGATTTACGCGATTCTTAAATCCATGCACAGCATCGTTCATTATCCGCTGGATATTCTCGAGGTTACGGAAGAAGGAGCTTTGGCAGCCTTTCCCCCCCGCGGGAATGCTAAAGTGACGGAGCTGCTTCGGCAGCGGAAGCAGACGGCGCGTCCTTTGCCCGTTCTGGGAAGCGGAAAGTTCTGGCTGAACAACTCGTTTTACACGCTCAAGCCGCTTCTCGACTATTTGGAGAAAACGCCGGCAGATGCGGCTGTTATGTTTTATCCGGAAGCGGAAAATCCGCGCCTTGAAATTTCTATTTCGGGGCACCCTGTTCAAATTATAAATTTAAACGAACACTATTTGCCCAAAGTTCTGAAGAGCAATCACAAAAGAGTTATGTATGCCGTAATGAAGCTTCTGGTGCGCCAGCTTGAAGGCGATGGGCCTTATTTCAAAACGGCGATCGGCCTGGATCCTTACCGATCGAGGCGTGTTTTTTTAAATCGGGATGAGATTGAAAAAGAGTTAAGACGGCGAACCGGGGAAGGCTTGAGCTGTCATGCCCGAGAGCTTTGGAAAAAAAAATCTGAAGGCGGAAACAGGCAGCTGTTGAGGAGCATTCTGCTGCATAACCAGGCCCATCCAGGGGAAGAAATCCCCTTAGAAGGAGACATCTCCTTTCTTTCAGCGGGCGGACGGGTGGGGTTCTTTAACGGACTGATCACGAGGGAAGATGCGGAGACTCTTTTGGAGGAACGTCAGCTTGCGGGGCTTGAAAATACGGCAACCGCCCTGGGG